>JAHEYF010000104.1 GCA_023251755.1 Bacteroidota bacterium | reverse complement strand
TGTCGGCAAGGGCAAAAAAGCGTCTTTTTATTATTTGTAAATTGTCTACCTTTGATCTTCTAAATTTTATTGCGATGGAAAGCGAGAAAATGAAAGGCCCTGCCAAAGAAGAACTTCAGGGGGTCGTAAAAGAATCAAAAAAAGCAGCAAAAGCACAAAGGGAGCATGATTTTTCAGAAGCAAAGCCTTATATAAAAGCAGGGCTTGCCATTGGGGCAGGTTTGCTCCTGGTCTGGGGATCGCAATATGTTTTTTATGCTTTGGCGGGAGCCATCAGGGGATTTAAAGACCTGAAAAGAAGTTTAAAAGAATAAACAGGAAAAACTAAACGTTTAAGCTGCACCAATATAAGAGGTTTAAAAACTTTCTTCGGTGTGGCGCAAACGGAATACCATTGCCAGGTTGATTGTTTTAAAAAACAATAGCCGGGCAAGCAGGGTTTAAATACCCTGAAACGGGTTCAGGTTTTTTCAGGGCAAGCTCTTTTGTATCAGTATTCAGGCGGGCATTTAAAAATGTTCCGGGATATGGAGGAATACATCGGGGTTCGATTGTCCGATCTAATATCTATCGTAGAACCTATCTATAAAAAAATCTATTCTGGATTTGTTCTATTCATTTATTCAGAAACAATGTTAACAGATGACAAGCTGCTGTTTACCCTCACAATTGGGGAGTATATGGCAATGGCCAAAAAAATGGTGGAAGAAACCCTGGCCGAAAAACTACAAGAGGCCAATCTTCCTGAAAGGGATAAAAACAAGGATGAAGTTTTTAGTATTCCTGAACTGATGCGGTTTTTGCGATGCAGTAAACCAAGCGTACACAATTATAAAAAGTTGGGTATGCCCTTTTACCGTATAGGCCGTAAAATCCTATTTAAAAAACAGGAAGTCCTGACTTTTATGAAGACCCTGAAAGGTAAATACTCCAAAGTATAGTTCGCCCATTATCCATTTAGCAGTTAGGGGACAGGAAGCGAAAGCACCCTCCTGTCCCGGACTGTGCTTTTAAGGGTGATAAGAGAAAGCATTTGTGAAGTGCTTGCTGATGCAGTGATCCAATTAACCTTAATTTACTTTTCAGAAATTAAGTGTAAATCTGCCCCTGAAACAGATACAAAAGCCCCAAACTCACCTTCTTTGAGGGGAGTTTTTACTATGAGGTATTCATATCCTTTGGGAACTTCCATTGAAGGCATATTGCCCCTTGTCTTAGGCTGCTCTTTAGTGGCTACCACTTTGTATTGGGGGGTGTCACCAAATACATAGCTTACAATATTGCCTGTTTTGAATTTGGTAGCCATTTGTAATTTTCAACCAATTTAAGAATAAACAGCCGGGCTTTGTATTTCTTCCAAAATGATTCATTACATTAGATTGGGCTTTTCTCATAGGCTCATTTATTTGTTCAATTAAGTTGTTAATAAAGCCCGTTTGTGCACGGGCTTTGTTTTTTTGAAAGTTTTAGTAAAAACAGGAGGAATGTTTTGAATGTTGACTGAACGTGATAGGCAAAATATATCTTTTGTGAGGTAAAATTTTCAACTATATTTGTAGAGAAGAAACTCAGTTTTGGGAAGAATTTAGACCCTGATTTATGCCCCTGGGTTTTGTTAGATTGTTAATAACCTCAATAGGGTATAAAGTCAAATTCCTCAATTCCATTCCACCTGTTTCTGTATGTATAAGTGTATGTAAATGAAAAAATACAAAGTTAATACATTGATTTTTAATTATATAGAAGTGTAAAAATACCCGATAGCTATCGGATTTAGAGTTTAGAATTTGTTTATCTAAAATTTAATTTTTTATACTTTCATCCAGGGTAAAATAAAAAACGGAACCTTCGCCGTTTGTAGATTCTACCCAGATATTGCCCCCGTGCCGTTCAACAATTTTTTTACATATTGTTAAGCCTATCCCCGACCCTTCATATTTTTCGCGGGAATGCAGGCGTTGAAAGGCTTCAAATACTTTCGGTGCATATTTTTGTTCGAAGCCAATCCCATTGTCTTTTACTGCAAAAAGAAACCGGCTTTCTTTTCTTTCAACAGAAATTTCAACAACAGGGTCTTTTTCATCGTTCCTGAATTTAATGGCATTGCCGATTAAATTTTGAAACAATTCCGATAACAATATTTTATCTCCCTGTATCCGGGGCAATTCATCACTGATAATTGTGGCTTTATTTTTTGAAATAAAATCGTCCATGTTTTCAAGTGTTTCGTCCAGCATGGCATTGCAATCAATACGGCTGAATGGTTTAAAACGGTTTACACGCGAGTAATTTAACAGGCTGATGATGAGTTCCCTCATCCTTGTGCTTCCGTTAATTGCATACTCAATAAACTCCCCGGCGTCTTTGTCTAATTTATCTTTGTAGCGGCTTTCGAGCAGGCCCAGATAATTGCTGATTATGCGTAAAGGTTCCTGCAAATCGTGTGAAGCAATGTAAGTAAATTTTTCAAACTCCTCCCGCGAGTTTTCTAATTGCCTGTTCAGTTGAATAACTTTGTGCTCTGCCCTTTTCCATTCACCCAATGTATACTGGTAATTTTGTTGTGTTTTTAATAAACTATTCATTACCAGCACCTCTGCCCCCTCACAATAGGTTAACAGCTCATTTGTAATACAGGCCGCCTCGTTCACCTTATCCGTATAAAAATGCAAATAGCTGATGAGTGTTTTTTTATACAGGTTTATCAGCGGAACAAGGTCTGTTATAAGGAGGGTGTGCATCTCTAATCCCTGTTTTATTGCCTGTTGCCAATGCACCAGACTATCTTCCGATCCTTTTTCGATGGTGATAGACAAAAAAGCGGAGAGTTTTGCTTCAATAGCTGCAAGTACTGTTTCGGATATGCTTTCGGGAATAACACGTTCCACAGGAATATTTGTTTCCTGTAATTGCCGGCTATACTCTTTCGCAAGGCTACTTAAATGATGCTTTTTCAAAAATTTTAAAAAACCAGAGAGATTTTTCATAAAATAAATGCTAATGTCTAACACAAAAATTCAAGCTATACATCCTAAAACAAAAATTCTAAATTCTAATTTACAAATTCTAAAATAATTACGGAAAAATTTTCGGAGGCAGACGCCCCTTAGAATTTAGAGTTTAGAAATCAGAATTTCCCTCCATGCTTTGTCATTCCATAGAATCCCAGCGAAAATATAGCTATTAAAAACAGGGCGGCTATTACCCAGTTCCACTTCTCATAGCGGTTCATTCGTTTGTTTAAATTTATGTTGTGCATAATTATTTTAATCAGGTGGCCCACACGGATAAATGCACTTTCGTTTTTTATTACATAATCATGCGCACCGAGCTTAATGGTATTCACCGCTACTTCCAATTTCTCCTGGCTCGAGAGCATGATAACCTGTATGTCTTTGTTTATACTTTTTATTTTGCGAAGTATGTTCACACCGTTTGCAGCATCTTTGGATGAGCTGTTTAAAAAATAATCCAGTACAATAATATCGGGCTTTGCATGTTGCTGCTGCAATTCGTTTATACATTCTTCGCCGGTCGAAAATGTTTTTAACACGCCTATATTTCCGGCTATATCATGCTTTAAGGTGTGTTCTAAAACCCCTAAGTAGGTTTTGTCATCGTCTACTAAGAAAACGTCAAATTTTTGGTCTTTTTTCATGTTTATTTTTAGGTTAGAAAATTCAATTGTTCAGTAACTCAGGCGTTCATTTGTTTATTCGTTTAATTGTTCTTTCGTTTATTCGTTCTTTAGTTTCATCTGCCTGTCTGCCAACGATTGAACAATTAAACGAATAAACTATTAAACGCAGTTAACTCAAAACTCCCAATGCTCCCTTTTAGCGTAAATAATCAATCCCAGGATTAAAAAGAAATAAGCTGTGAGGATGATAATGTTCCGTACTTTAATTCTTTTGAGCCTAATTTTTAACGTCAATGCCTTGCTTATTTTTTCAACAGCAGCCTGCAACTGATCAAAAGCCTGTTCGTTTTTTACCACATAATCGCTGGCCCCTAATTTGAGGCTGTTTACCGCTACATCAATGGTTTCCTGGCTCGATAGCATAATCACCCGTGCATTCCGGTTGACTGATTTTATTTTGCGAAGTATATCTACCCCGTTTTTAGCGCCGGGTATTTTACTGTCTAAATAATAATCCAGCACCACTATATCCGGAGAAGACCTTGTCAGTTCCTTTAAACAGGCTTCCCCTGTTGAAAATGTCCGGACGGACTGTATGTGCTTCCCAACGTATTTTTGAAAACAATGCTCCAGTAAGTTGCAGTACATCTCGTTGTCGTCAATTAAAAAGACATTGCATTTTTTATTTTTCATTTGTTGTTGGTTTAGAGTCTGTAGTTTAAAGTCAAAAGTTAAAAGCCAAGAGCCAAAAGAACGATCCCGGTTGCGATTACATCATTTTCATTTTACTACTAAGACACGCAGGGCACAATGGCGCAATAAGTTTGTATGTTGTACGCTGTATGTTGTATTCAGTCTGTGTGTGTTAACCTTTCTAATAAAGTGTCCGGTTTTATTTACCTGTCTCCCCATCAGCTAATCAGCATATCATCGCATCAGCTAATTATCCTTTCCCTTCTCAATTACCTATTACCCTTTTAACTTTTGACTCCTAAATTTTAACTTAACGTTCACTTGCCGCATAATTAAGTGATTTAATTTCTTCTTCCAGCTCTGCCAGAATACTTTCCTCTGCATTTTTTATCTGGTTAAAAACGGCGTACAGCCTATCTAAATTACTGCCTGTGGATGCTGAATTTTCTATGTATTTAATCATTACTTCAATTGTTTTCATCCCCATTAAGTTTACGTTGGGCCGTATGGAGTGGGCAGTAATGTATAAATCGTTCCACTTTTTATCTGCAATCTGTCCCTGCATTTTACCAAGTGCAAGGTTTAATTCCTGAATAAAGGAGCGGATGGTTTTAAGCACAAAGGAATTATCACCGTAAGCCAGTATTTTCAGGTAATCGAGGTTTATATAGTTGTACATTTTTATTTAAGTTAAAAGTTAGAAGTCAAAAGTTAAAAGCGTGATCACGGTTGCGATTACATCATTTTCATTTCCCACTAAGGCACTGAGTTTGTATGTTGTACTTTGTATGTTGTATTTAGTCTGTGTGTGTTAACCCTTCTAATAAGATGTCTGGTTCTATTTACCTGTCTCCTTATCAGCTAATCATCACCTCAGCTAGCTACCAACACCTATCACGTTTTCATTTACCTGTTTCCCCATCAGCTAATTGGCTAATCATCACATTATCCAATCCTAAAAAATCAGGTTTTCATTAAAAAATTTATCCGACAGCACTTTTTCTACTTTATCATACAATTGATTTGCATTAAAAGGTTTAAACAAAAAATCATTCATGCCGGCTTTTATGCATTTGTTCCCTTCTTCTATATTGGCATGTGCCGTAAGCGCTATAATGGGTATGTTTTTTAAAGACAGGGGCATTTTTTCGCGGATGTAACGGGTCGTATCGTATCCGTTCAGTTCGGGCATGTTTACATCCATCAAAACAATATCGCAGGGGATTTGATTTAATTTTTCGATGGCAACTCTTCCATTTTTTGCAATTTCTACTTCGGCCCCAAAAAAGCTCAGTAATTTTTCGGCCACCAGCTGATTGACCAAATTGTCTTCTACCAGCAATACTTTTACCCCGCGCAGGGCTTTTCCAACAACATTCTCTTCCGTTTTCCGGTTGGCCTCTTCTAAGCTTTTTGTTTCGTCCGGGGTGCATTTTTTAAAGCTAAGGTTCACCACAAAAGTGGTCCCTTCATTTTCTGTACTCAACACTTCGATACGCCCACCGAGTAGTTGAATTATTTTTTTGGTAATCACCAGTCCAAGGCCTGTACCGCCATACTTTCCGTCTTTATGCACCTGCACAAATTCAGAAAAGAGTGAAGATATTTTTGATTCGGGAATTCCACACCCTGTATCTTTTATAATAAACTCAAGACCGACATCATCTCTTGTTTCCGTCTTTTTTTGTACTGCAACAGACACCTGTCCCCGGGAAGTAAATTTTACAGCATTGCTCACAAGGTTCATTAAAACCTGGCTAAGGCGATAAGGGTCTCCATAGAGGGGTATTGATTCTGCTTCGTTGTTGAGTTCTTTTATTAGTAAAATATTTTTTTCTTTTGCTTTTGTATAAAACATATTCACAACCGAATCGGTAATATCGCGTATGTAAAACGGAACTTGTTTAAAATTCATTTTACCGGCTTCTATTTTCGAAAAATCGAGAATGTCATTCACCACCACCAGCAGGGTGTCTCCTGATTTTTTAACAGTAGACAGGTATTTTTGCTGTTCTGCATCCAAGTGCGTCTTTAACAACAATTCCGTTATTCCAATTATTCCATTTAACAAAGTCCTTATTTCATGGCTCATATAGGCAAAAAACTGTTCTTTGGCCACTGCCGATTTTTCGATTTCCCCTTTTACTTTTATCAATTGGTTCAATACCCTGTTGCCTTTGTTTAAAGAGTGTTCTGCAATTTTATTGGAGATGAAGAGTTCTTCTTCCTTTTGTTTAATGTGATCGATATTGCTTTCTGAAACAATAATTTTTTCAACTGTGCCGGCCACACTCATTACCGGGTAGGCCGATACAAGGGTCCATGAAGTTTTACCCCCGGGCAACTGGCCTTTGTTTTCGTAGGCAAAACTTTCCTTTTTTCGAACCAGGCTGTTGTAAAAATCAGGCGGGGTGTCTTTTTTTATACTTTCCCACAGCATACCTTTAATTTGTGAGTGTTTGTAATCGTATTGTTTTAAAAAGCCGGGGCTGGCCCATTCTATTTTGCCATATTTATTTAACACGACAATGGGCATATCCGACTGGGCAATGGGCAAAGCAAAGCCCCTGTTTATTTCGGGCCCTGTTTCATTTTCGGGTACAAGCCGGGTTCCGTTTGTAAGGACCGGTTTTTTTTCGAATTGAAAATTTGTTTTAAAAAGGCCCTGGTTATTTTCACCTTCCTTGTCCCCGGAAAATTTATTAAAAAAAACTGAAAATAACTGCACAGCTTTTGTGTTTGCTTGTGAAAAATTCATGTGTTTTGATTTTTAATTAAAATTAGGCGGGCTTACCGACAATGTACCTGTGCTGTAAAAACTCAGCCATTGCTTCCCTTTCAGGGGTTCAATCTGCATCACTTCCCCTTTTTGATGATTAATGAATACTTCAACATAAAATCCAAAGAGGGAAAATAATTGTGCTTCCAGTTTTTCATTTATTATTTTATTTGAAAGAAACCGACCCTTGCTTTCCAGCAATATCATTCTTGATTTCAAATTAAACTGGCAGTATTCACCTTGCGATAATTCCATAGTTAGAGGGAGGATTCACCCGGATTTTTGATTTGAAGATTCAACACTCCTTCCATCAAAAACCCCGTGATTCAGTCTTTTTTTTATTTACATTCTTTTATCTGTTTTCCACTTCGGCCATGCTCAGCGCTGAGATGACTTCCAAAGGATAATTGTCTTTTGTTTGCATATAGGCTACCGAGGCTATTTGCTGTGCGCCGTATTTTCTTTTTTCGATGGCAGCCGTGTAACCAAGTACCAGGTTGTTTTTATTGAGTTGTTTGGCGCGCAACAGCACTTGGTAAATGGCCTGCTTGTAGCATTTGTACTTTTGCTGAAAGTCATAATCAATGCCCACCATCATAAAATTGTAATTGCTGCCTGTTGTATAGTTGAACATGACTGCAACAGGTTTGCGTTCGGGCCTGTTGTCGTATTCGGGTTTCAGACTGAGGGTCATAATTTCCCAGGCCTCGTAGTACAGCATGTTTTTAAATAATTTAAAGGGCAGCATAAATGTATTCAGGTCATAACTCTTCCGCTTAACATTCAAATACAGTTCGTACCAGTGTTCCATTTCCTGCTCTGTAGGATTTTTAACCAATTGCGTTTCAAATTTATTGCTGTGCCTTATCACATCCTGTTTCAAATGTCTTTTCGATCTTTTGGTGACGGTGTCCATAAATTCATTGTTCGTATTCCAGGTGGATAAGTCCAGCACATTGTTGTTGGGCATGTTTACTTTAAAGTACCCGTTTTCTACCATCAGGGCATCTGTTTTTTTATCGTCTGCGCAAAAGTCGCGCAGTACAACCGAACCTGCATTGTGTTTTTCCTGGATTTCGGCGGTTTTATCAAAAAGAACAGATAGAGCGGCAGTCGCAAAAGGGGAAGTTTTATTGAGGTAAAGATGTTCTCCGGCAGTTAAGGGAGAACCTAAGGAAACTACTTTTGAGGTAAGATAGTAGTAATCTGTTTTACGCTGCAACTCTATCTGTTTTGAAATACTTTGAGGGGCCATAATATCATCTTTCCATACGGATGTGGTAAAAAAGGTAGCTAAAACCGCTTGTTGCTGCTGGTCTTTTATAAAAAGGTAATCAAAGCACCAGTTGTTTTCGATCCGGTTGTTTTTTGTAAACGATTCTTCCAGAAACCTTAAGCCATCCCAGTCGTAGCTGCCCCGTTCCCCCAACAGGGCATTCCACTCCTCTTTATCAATATCAAGTATGGTGGTGCTGTGCTGTACCTGTAAATTGGCCTGGCTTTTGGCTTTTACCAAAATTTCGTTCAGTTTTTGTTCTACCGGGGGTACTAATTTAAAGGCCTCGTATATTTTATCGAGTGTAAAATTTTCTTCTGTTAAGGCATCGTGGAAATGCTGGCTCATGGCAGTAATCATTTGTTCTATTTGCCGGAAGGTATGAAGCCGTGTGATGGTGAAACGTATACCTGTATTTTTTATAGGCACCGCCGGAAAAATACCCAGGTTGAGGTAATACCCGTTCAGCAGCATTTTATTGATGATGCTGTATGCAATTTTAGGCAGGCTTACCCCAATAAAAAACACCGGGGAATCGGATGGTGATACAACCGGAAGATGGTATTTATTGAGCATTAAGTGGGTAAACTTTATGTTTTCATTTAATTCATTCTGGTATTTGTATATCTCATCGCTCAGGTGGATTTTTGCACAGGCAATGGCCGCACCCAATGTTGCGGGTTGCATAGGTCCCGAACAAATCAAGGTGCTTCCGCAGGTCCGTACCCTTCGTGCCAGTTCTTTATCAGGGAACACCAGTACAGCCCCACCTGTAGCAAAAGCCTTTGCCAATGAGGTAATGACAATCATTTTTTCGTGCTGCACATGTTCACTCAGGGCATAACCCCGTCCGTGTTTTCCATAACAGCTCATCCCATGCGCATCGTCTACATAATAATACAATTCGGGGTATTTGTTTAATAAGTGTATAATATCGCTCACCGGCGAGGCGTCGCCATACATAGAATAAATGCCATCGGCGAGGTACCATATTTTTTTATGTCTTTTACGAAGGGCCTTTATGCGTTCTTCCAATACGTCTACCCGGTTGTGCCTCAGCAATTCGGTATGTATGCCTTTGCACTTTATACTGTTTACTGCTATGTGCACCGAATTGTGAACCTGGTGGTCTAATATAACAGCGTCGTTGCTGCCCACCAGCACCGGTATGGCAGACAAATGCCCGAGGGTTGTTGTGGGTGTAACAACGGTGTAGGCTTCAAAAACCTGGTTGAACAAATCTTCCAGTTCATCGTAATAGCGCGATGAAATGTAGGCTCTCGACATGGAGAACTGCGTGCCATAATTCTCAATAGCCTCCATTGAAGACCGGCGCAGTTTTTCGTTAAATTCCAGCCCTAAATAACTACAGGAACCGAAGTTGACTGTTTGTCTGTTTATGTCTTTTGTCCTCACTGACAAAATATTTCCGTGAAGCTTTTTATCTGCCGTACTCAGGTGAAGAATGTTCTTCTTGACACCGTGACTTATTATTTCATCAATGATATCGATAGTTTCAGTGCTCATGGCTGGGGTTTTAGTTGTTTCAAAATTAGTTCGATTAAATAGATAAATCAACCGATTAAAGTCGTAATTTAACCGCTGACATTTTACTCCTATTTCTTAAGTATAAAGACGTAATTTATCTTCCTACGTAATCTATGGCAAAATCGTATTAATTTTGTTCTTCATGAAAAACAACTCTTCAGATACAGACTATGCACATTTTAACCTGTGCGACGGGATTGTCTATGTGACTTACAAAAAAGGTGTTACAATAAATTTAAGCACGGCCAGGCAACTTGTGGAAACAAGGCTTGAGCTGACCGAAAACAGGGAGTATCCTATGATCCTGTTTGATGAAGGGGTGGTAAGCATTGAAAAAGAAGCCAGGGACTTTTTTTCATCAGACGAAGGGATAATAAATATTTCGGCCTGTGCCATGGTGTTAAAATCGGTGTACAGTACCTTTTTGGGAAATTTTTTAATCAAAATAAAAAAACCTTCCATCCCTGTAAAAATATTTACCGATGAAAAAAATGCAAAGGAATGGTTGATGCAGTTTAAAGAGGATTAGCTGATTGATTTGAGGATTCGCTGATTTGAGGATTTGAAGATGGGGAGATTGGTAAATGAAAAGCTGATAGGTGATGATGATTAGCTGCTGTGATGATAAAAGCCAAAAGTAATAAGCCAAAAGCCAAAAAGGGAAACAGGTAAATTAAAACGTAATAGGTGGGAATGATTAGCTGATGCTTCGGCTACGCTCAGTACAAGTGTGATGATTAGCTGATTGATTTGAGAATTCGCTAATTTGATGATAGGAGAGACAGGTAAATAAAACCGGGTATCTTATTAGAAAGGTTAACACAAACAGACTGAATACAATGTACAATGTACAACATACAAATAAACATGGTGCACCGAAAACGAAAGAACAAATAAACGAATAAACGATTAAACGGACCACGGAAGATAAAATGGATTACAGATTAGAAAAAATAAACAACCTACTGATCAACTATTCGCTGGGCAATTTTGATTATAAAATAGAACCAACGGACAGCTTTGATGAAATAGACGCCTTCATCTGTAACATCAATATGCTGGGCGAAGAATTAAAATGCTCCACCATATCGCGCGACTATTTCAACAATATTTTTAACTCGGTATCAGACATGCTGTTTGTTCTGAATATGGACGGTTTTATCAGCCATGCCAACAAAGCCGCTGTTGATAAATTAAACTATTCGGAAACACAATTGCGCGAAAGCCCGATTGATTGTATAACCGGTGATTTTTTCGGCTGGTTTGAATTTCTTAAAAAGGGATTTGAAAACAGCCCTTCTGTATTGGAAATTGAAACTACTTTTTACTCTACCGAAGGAGGGGCCATCAATGTGATTTGCTCGTGCAGCTATTTATACAACCAGCACCACGAAAAGATAGGGTACCTGCTGATTGCAAGGGATCAGACCAAATTAAAACAATACGAATTTTCTTTAAAAAAATCCAACAACAGGTACAGCAAAATATTCAGGGAATGCAGCGATTCGGTATTTGTTATTGATACAGGCGGATACTTTTTGGAATTAAACCCGGCAGGAATAAAACTGTTTAAAGTGATTGATGAAAAATTACACAGCAGCAATTTTTTTGATTTTATTCTTTCCAAGCAAAAAAGAGACCTCCTCGTGAAAGAAATGAATGAAAAAGGAATTGTTGTGGATGTTAAAATAAAAATTAAAGACCGCTACAACAATGTAATTGAATGCCTTATTTCGGCCAATAAAATAAATGATGAAAATGGATTTCCGGCCGGGTACCACGGCATAATAAAAAACATGTCGCATCACAAGGAAATGGAAAACGTAGTGATACGGACAATTGTAGATACACAGGAAAAAGAACGGAAAAGAATTGTGAAAGATTTACACGACAGCCTGGGGCAACAACTTTCGGCCATAAAATTTTACCTCGGTGCACTTAAAAATGTTCCCAACAACACACTCGACCCACTGGTGGAAGATATATTAACCAAATCGAACCATGCCCTTGATGATGTGCTGATTGAGCTCTGGAACATTTGTTTTGACCTGATGCCGGGCACCCTCCAGAATTTTGGCCTGAGGCACGCCATCAATGAATTGTGTAAAAAAATAGAATTCGACAGTGTAATTGAGTTTGAACTAAAAATAGACAACTCTTTTCCGGATTTAGACAAGAACTTAGAAATTGCCATTTTCAGGATAGTGCAGGAGTTTATCAACAATGCTATAAAACACGGAAAAGCAAAAAAGATCAGGATCGAAATGAAATACCTGGTAGCAAAAGAAGGAATTTTTTTACTGATGAAAGACAATGGAAAAGGCTTTGAAGTCAAAAACTTTGAAGAGTACCAGGGCATGGGCTTAAAAAACATCAAATCCCGGATCAACTCCTACAACGGAAGCCTGCGCATTGATAGTTTAATTAATTCAGGCACCGGGTACGAAGTAATTATTCCACATAGAATAGATAAACAATGATTGAAAAGACAAGTATTTTAATTATTGATGACCATAAGATGATACGCGACGGCCTGCGTTTTATGCTTGAGTCCCACAAAAACAAATACCAGTTTATAATTGAAGAAGCGGATGATGGCGAGAGCGGTGTTGAAAAAGCCTGTGAAAATCCTTACGATCTTATTATAATGGATTTTCAATTGCCTAAGATAAACGGGGCACAGGCCACCGCACTCATTATTGAAAACGACCCCAATGCAAAAATATTAGGCTTGTCTAATTACGATGAATATATGTATATAGACAGCGTATTAAAAGCAGGGGCCAGGGGTTTTGTATTAAAAAACATAGGCCCCGAAGAATTGTTAAAAGCAATAGAAACAATTTTAGCGGGCAGAAATTATTACTCCAGCGATGTGGCCGTAAAATTGCTCAGCTACGAAACCAACCAGGGAAGAGAGCTCCAGTACAAAAACGAAAAAGCAGCGGCCTTGTCTAAACGCGAAATAGAAGTGTTAAAACTAATCTCGAAAGAATTTACCAACGAAGAAATAGCCGAAAAATTATACATCAGCAAACGAACTGTTGATACACACCGGCAAAACCTGCTGAATAAATTAAATGTAAAAAATACAGCGGGCTTAATGAAATATGCTTTTGAATTTTTTGACCAGGAAGAGTTATAGACCGATCCGAATGCATAAAGAATCTGTCCGAAGAAAAAGCCTTTGAAGAGGATCATGCACACAGACTTATTTTCCGGATTTTAAATCGTGCAGAAGACGGTATGAAAAACAAACAATACACAGGGCCCCCGCAGCTATACACAGCCACATAAACAGGTCTTCTTTTTTACCTGCTTCTTTTTTGTCTATAGGTTTAGGAGCAATGAGCTGTTCCACTTTCCCAACAGCTACTTCGGGAATCTGCCGGGGAATTTTATCCATAAAATAATTGAGGTCGTACCGGGGAGCCTTTAGCGCAGAGTTCCCCAGCATAAGCACATACTTTTCGCCGGCCTTTAAATCGCTTACCAGGTAAGCTGCCAGCTGTTTAAATTTTATCTGCGAAACCTGTAAAGCAGGATTGTCCTGGTTGTTTATTTCAATTACAAATTCTTTTTCTTTTATAGCCGGCATATCAAACCACAAAGCCGCTGCTGAATTTATTTCGAAGGAGGCCAGCTCCTCTTCATAAACTTCTGTTTTATGTTTTAGTACTTGTTGACGTTTCACCAACACCCTGGCCGGACGCTTGTAATAATTGGGTGCCGCAATGGTAAAATCAATGCGATCAACAAGTTGCCTGTTATCAAAAATAACATTGATCCTTGTTGTTTTGTTTTTTGCATCCTGGGTCACGGTGGTTTTGGCCGCTGCTACATCCAACAGTTTACCTGCAACAAGGGAGCCTTTAAAATTACCGGCCCTGTTAATTTTAAGCGGGGCCGAATTTGAATCGTTTATTACAATACGGAAGTAACGGTAATTAACCGGGGGGAAATAAATGCTTTTGTAGACCTGGGTATACCCAACATCGTAAAGGGAAGAGAGTACCTGTTTTTCGCTGAGGGCGTACCATTGCTTTTTATCGTCGCTGCCGCTGATGTCGCAACTTTTTTCAACATCGCTGTTGGTAATACAAAGTGAAAAATTACTGAGTTTTTCTTTTTGCCTGTTCTCAATAATTAATTCTGAATAGTGCCCGGGCTGAATATGCTGTTTTAAAAGGGGGTACTCCACAAAATCGCTGCCGGCTTTGCTGAGGCTTTCGAGTACAATAATATAGGGCACCTGTTGTTGTTTTGCATCCAGCAGGCGTATATCACTCATGTCCATACTGGCAATGGCCCTTGCATCCGGGCTAAGCTCCATGCGGTGCAGGCCGTTTTCTTTTACGGGTGCCAGTTTTGCCCGGTGACTGAATTGCTGCGAATAAGCGGGGTTAGTCAACAACAACAACAGTGTCCACTTAATTGTTTTCATTGTTCTCTTTTTTTTCGTTGGCGCCGGTTTCGTTGTATAAAATAGTGGCTTTAATTTTTTGGTACATAAATGACATCACCAGCAATACAATGCCGAGAATAATAAAGGCAATAATTTTTCCTGCTTTGGACACATCCTGTATATCGTAACTGAACAGTTTTATTAATGTAACCGCCAGTAATACCAATGAGGCCACACGCAAATTTTTGATTTGTCGTTTTATACCGATGGTTAAAAACACAGCGGCCACCAATCCCCATAAAACAGGGAAGCCCACCTTCAGTATATGCCGCGTGGCGCTTTCATACATAAGGTAAGCCTGAACCGGGGCATCTTCCACCGGAAGGCCTGTTACCGGATGTGTCATCAGTAACAAACCATGCAACAACAACTCTGCACTGGCTATGTAAGTAATTGCCCCACAGGCGAGCCACAAGACTATGTTTTTGTTGTACAGTATGTCTACAATTCCACGTTTTAAAATGTTGCTGATTAAAACACCGGTGTATATTACAAGGCCCAGTAAAAGGTAATGAAATCCAAAACCGGTTAAAACAATGTCTGCATTGCTTAAATGCTCTTTCAGCTCGGTAAAGGGCAATAGCCCGTAATGGGTGAGGTACAACACAATATTAACAAGGCCCAGCAGGTAAGCAAAACTGAGTGTGAATTTGCCCTGCGATTTTGAAAGGAAATAAATGACTGCGGTGCAATACGCCAGGTGATAAGCCCCTATCAACAAATTGGCTGTAGCACTGCAATTAAACCACTATGGACTTAAAGTCCATAGATTTGTTAGCAGACTGAAAGTCCGCTCGTGCAGAACCATTAATCCTCAACGATGAAATTATTATTACTATTTTCATTCGGATTTCTATG
>JAHEYF010000103.1 GCA_023251755.1 Bacteroidota bacterium | reverse complement strand
CCTTCCGGCCATGCCGAAACATCTATACCGCTATTGTTTGCGCCGCCGACCTGTATTTGTGTATGCAGACTTCCCAGTACATCATAAATAGCAATGCTTTGGAGAGGCTTATGGGAATTCACAAACAAACTATTTTTAGACGGGTTGGGGAATAATTTTACCGGGTTGGTTTTATTTTCTTTTATTCCCAATGGATCAATAGCAATGTAATTCACAACAACAAAGGCGCTATCGTTTACATTGTTTTTGTCGAAAAACACATAACGGATATAAGAACTTCCAAAATAGACATCCGGGTAATAATGCCCGCTCAACTCATCAGCTCCGGCTGTTTCTTCACCGGCGTTCAAAGTAATTTCTGCCAAGGAAACAGAAAGTGAGGGGAGGTAACATTGCCCGCCAAAACAAAATGAATTGGTAGTTCCTGCGATAACAGACAAGTCTGTTCGTTTGGCTTTTATGGTAATGGCAGAGCTGCCAGTATTTTTTGCGCCCAGGTACGCAACTAATTCCGACATTCCAATGTTGTCCATCACCACAAGGGTGTCGCCGTTGTTAACAGGGTTTGATTCGTGCATTACCTGTAAGTTCTGTGCAAGGCCTGTCCTGCATAATGCGAGGATAAAGAGCAGAGTTGTTTTTTTCATGGCTGTTGGTTTTAAAAACCCGGTAGCTTTTTGGCTACCGGCTTGCATTGTTTTATTTAGAGATCACTATTTTCTGGGTTTCCACCTGTGTTCCTGAATAGAAGCTGATGAAATAAACACCGTTGTCGAGAGAAGAAAGGTTGATGGAAATATTCCCGCTGTTCTTATTGATGTACCTGCATACAAGTTCTCCGATTGTGTTGTATACACATACTGCATCAATGTTTTGTCCTTCCTGGCTGATGTTTAAAATGCCGGTACCCGGGTTGGGGTATACACTTACATTCAGTTTACCGGTTAAAGTATTTGAAATTCCAGTAGTCAGGCCATAAGAGAAAATGCTTTCTTCCCTGCGAACGGTGCTTCCAAAAGAAGAATTCACAATTGTATCTCCGATATTGTCTGTTAAAGTATATCCTTTTCCTGCCACACCACTAAAGCCATTGCCTTTTGCATCCCAGAAAATCAGCTTGTAACAACCCATTGAGGGCAAAGTAATGTTTTTATTGTTGTTTGAATTTCCCCAGTAATTTCCGCCCGAGGATATGATGGCGCCACTTGCATTTTCAATCCTCCAGAAATCATCCCATTGCGAATCATTGTCTGTACGGATATTCAGCTTCACCAGTGCCGTGGCAGAATAGCTGTTGTGTTTTACAATGCTGTCGAGAGAGCTGCGATTGTCGGTACTTGTCGGATCACTTGCCCCGTTCGGATTTTGTACATTCACCACCAATGAGTCGCCGGTATAATTGCCCATTTGTATAGCCGGAAGCGACACCGTGTCGCGCTTATAAGTAGCCAGGTTCCCCGTCCAGTTGTATGTTTGACTAACACCTGCACTGGTGGCATAAGTAATATGAAGGTTTTGTAAAACGTTGCTTCCTTTGTTTTCAATTTCTACCTGCGGACTAATATGCCCGTCGCAATACATATTGTTCAGCAGTATGCTGTTAATTGCTGCATCATTGCTATTAGGTGCATTGGTGTATGTTGGTTGCACCTGCATAACATTGCCTATATCTCGTTTATTTCCCGTACCAAAAGTAGGACGGTTGGGCAAGGGCAAATCCGATTGCGATACAAATCCAATAACTTCAAGGTTTTCCAACACCATGTCTATGTCTTTTATTTTAGCAGGAATGGTGTAAGTATAGGTGTGGGTAAACAGACTTCCCGCAGTAGTTTGGGCAATAAGGTCTCCCCAGTCAGGTGTAATATAAGCCCTGAATACATCCTGGTGCAGGTAAGTATTCCCTTCCTCAGTATACTTTTGGTAGCCCATCAGGTTGTTTTGCAGGATGGCCACATTTATTTTATTGCTTGCAAAAGCACTGTTTTTGGTATAATACACTTCCACATTTACGGTAAGTACCCTGGTTTGCACATCAATTGCCGCCGTCATGCCAATATTCATAGGGGCCGTATCGGCCAGAACGATATTAGAAGCCGCTCTGAAACCTCCAAACATATTATAAATAGTTAAAGGGCTTGAACCCGCCGATGAAATGGTGGATGGA
The DNA here is from genome assembly GCA_023251755.1 of Bacteroidota bacterium. Lineage (GTDB taxonomy): Bacteria > Bacteroidota > Bacteroidia > B-17B0 > Aurantibacillaceae > JAHEYF01. The sequence continues at coordinate 13,130 of JAHEYF010000103.1, read as the reverse complement.
AAATCGGCCCTGTTTACTGTACACACCGGGTAAGCGCCGCAGGGCAGCCAGTTGTCAAAGGTAGTCCCGAAGGATGTTGTCCAGTCGTGCGGATCCAGGTGCTGGTAGGTTGATGCATTGGTGTAAGCAATAGCGTACACCTTGTTGGGGTATTTATGCTTCAGTACATTAATGGTATCGTGCGCATCGTGACAAGTAGCACAATAATTACCGGTTAACAATTCAATCAGCACTTTTTTGTGTTCAGGTGCCGTACCTACAATTGTTTGTGCGTTCATTCCCGCAGCAACAAGCAGGGTTTGGATAAGGAGTGTAATTTTTTTCATGTTAGTGGATTTGTTGGTTTGATTTATATTTTTTGGCAAGGTAGGCCAACATAAAAGGCAATGCTGTCCATTTTATGCAGCAAAATGGGAATCCGGAAAATCATGATGAAGGGGGCGAACCGGTTTTTAAAACTTAGCGGTTTTTTTCGTAAATTCAATGAAACGTCCCACTCCGGTATAATGAACAGGCGAATAACCAATTATATTTTCTGGCTTGCTTTAACGCTATGTTCATTCGGCCTTTCTGCCCAAAACAAAACCGTCGATTCCCTTCAACTCGTATTAACGAAGCAAAAGGAGGATAGCAATAAAATAAATACCTTAAACAGGCTAGCAGGCGAATTAAAAAACAAAGCGCCCGGACAAAGTATCAGCTACGCTCAGCAGGCACTTGAACTCGCCGCTAAATTAAGTTTTACAAAAAGCCCGGGTCTTTCCAACATTATTATTGGTAATGCCAACTTCAGGTTGGGAAATTATGACGAGGCCCTAAAAAAATTTACAATTGCTTTAGCGCTAAGTGAAAAAATAAAGGATAAAAAAAACAGTGCGAAGGCTTACGCGGGATTTGGAGCTGTTTACGCCAATCAGGGCAGGTATTCCGAAGCTTTGCAAAAATTAACTGAAGCCTTAAAAATTCGCAGGGAAATAGGGGATAAGCTGGAAATCGCGACTACCTATAATCGCATTGGCTCTGTTTATCACAACCTGGGAAATATTCCGGAAGCCCTGAAAAATTTTTATACCGCATTGGAAATAATGGAAGAAATTCAGGACAAATTAGGTATAGCCGGAGTTTACAACAACATTGGAAATATATACTCCGATGAAGGAAATCCTGCAGCAGCATTAAAAAATCATTTTGCTGCCCTAAAAATCCGGGAAGAAATTCAGGATAAGCTGGCCATTGCCAATTCCCTCAACAACATTGGTACTGCTTATCTTGACCTGAAGAATTACACTGAAGCTAAAAAAAATCTTTTTGCCTCCCTGAAAATACGGGAAGAAATTCAGGATAAGAAAGGAATTGCCACCTGCAATGGAAATATCGGCGACCTTAATGAATACCAAGGCAACTACGCCGAAGCCTTAAAACACCATTACATTTCTTTAAAAATTAAAGAAAAAATGGGCAATAAACAGGGGATGGTCTATTCATACAACAGTATTGCAACTATATACATCCACCTCAAAAATTACAAGGAGGCAAAAATTTATTTAGAAAAAAGCCTTCGGTTGTCTTTAGAAACAGGCAGCATCCCGTTATTAGAAGACAGCTACGCAGGACTCTCTGATTTATATAAAAGCCTCGGGAAATACGAACAGGCCTATGAGTATTACAAAAAACACATCGCTTACAAGGATAGTCTCATCAACGAAAACAATACAAAAAAAACAGTTCAGATGCAGATGCAATATGAATTTGATAAAAAATCGGCCACAGACAGTATAAAAAACCTACAGGACAAAAAGCTGAAGAATGCTGAAATTGCTGCAAAAACAGCTGATCTCAAAAGGGGGAAAGCGCAGTTTTGGTTTGTGCTGAGCAGTCTCTTCATTGTATCCATTGCTTTAATCATCCTTTTTAACCGTTTCAGGCTTATTCAGCAGCAAAAAACCACCATAGAATTTCAAAACAAACAAATTGTGGAAAGCATTAATTATTCTAAAAAAATTCAGGATGCTTTGTTACCCGACAAAACCGAAATGGAAAAAAGCCTCAATAGCTTATTTATTTATTACGATGCCAAAGACATTGTGAGTGGGGATTTTTACTGGTATAAACAAATTGAACAATACACAGTACTGGCCTGTGTTGATTGCACCGGGCACGGTGTTCCAGGAGCATTTATGAGTACGCTCGGCTCCCTGTTGCTGGATAAAATTGTAAGTAATAAACTCCTTCATCCCGCAGAAATACTGAAACGTTTAAATGAAGAAGTTATTGGAATTTTGCACCAGCAGGAAGGGGGGGAAATGCAGGACGGAATGGACATTTCGGTGTGCCTGATCGATAAAGAAAATAAAAATATACGTTTTAGTGGCGCAAGAAATGGAATCATAATTGTGAAAGAAGGGCAGGCTCAGCGCTACAAAGCCGATTTATTACCTGTTGGCGGGAATTATGTGAAAAAAGGGAAACAGACAGACAGAAGTTTTACTGCCCAGACAATACCTGTTGAAGCCAATGACTGGGTCTATATGTATACAGATGGTTTTATAGAACAAATTGGTGGTGCAACACCCGGAACGCCCATGAATTATAAACAATTCGAACAACATTTGATTGATGTATCAGGCGAAACAGGCGACGAAAACAAAAGCAGACTTCTACAAAAAAAATGTGATGCCTGGCGAAACAACCATACAAGAACCGACGATATACTACTGATGGGGTTTAAGGTGGGCAGTGTTTAATTTGTTACCAGCGCGCGATCTTCAATCCTCGCTTTTAAAATGTCCATTAATTTATTGGTGTCCAGTCTTAGCTCCTTAAGGAGAAGCAGGGATTTTTCTTTGTTTTCATCAGAGAGCGCTTCCGTTATGTTATCCAATATTTCAATTAATTGTTGAGCTCCTACTAAACCCAAAGGACTCTTCATTTTATGCACCTGTTTTTTCAACAGGCTTATATCTTCTTTTTTCAGGCTTTCTTCAATTTCATTCACGTACAATGGAATTTCAGCTATGAAGAGTTCTAATATTTCAACCAAACTTTCGGGGTTGTCCCCATAGCGTTCGGTTAGCAGGGCGTAATTAAACAAAGGATTGTCGCCGCTTACCGGGATGGCTTTCTTTACAGGCTCTCCGCTCATAAAAAAATAATTTTCACCCGACAGGAATGAGCTCATTTTTAAATACAATTCATCCGGCGAAAATGGTTTTACCACCACCTCGTTCATTCCATGCTGCAAACATTTTTGTTTATCCACATCAAAGGCATAAGCTGTTAAGGCAATGATTGGGATATTCTTTTTACTTGCGCCGAATTTTGTCCGGATGTACTGCGTTGCTTCCCAGCCACTGATCTCAGGTAGTTCAATGTCCATCAGAACAAGGTCGTACTCCTGTTCCAGTAGTTTATCAAAACATTCGACTGCACTGCCGGCAATCGCATACTCCGCATTCCACTTAGTCAGGGTACTTGCAATAACCTGCTGGTTAATTGCATTGTCTTCAACAACCAGTATTTTTGCCCCGTTTAAATCTTTTTGTTTTCTCTCCGAACTTCTTTGATGGTATAGGTTGCTAATAAACAACGAGAAATCACCTGTTTTAAAAGGCAGGACAAATAAAAATTCTGTGCCTTCGTCCACTTCACTATCTACCACAATGTATCCGTTTTGCAATTCAATTAAGCGGCGGGTGATGGAAAGTCCAAGCCCTGTTCCGCCGTATTTTCTGTTCCCTGAGTTTTCCAACTGAACAAATGAATCGAATATAGTTTCTAATTTTTTTCGCGGTATGCCAATCCCTGTGTCTTTTACCGTAAACTGAACATAGCATTCATCTCCCTGTTCTTTTTTAACTTTTACATCCAGTAATACACTTCCTTCTTCAGTAAATTTTATCGCATTCCCCAATAAATTCAACAATATCTGCTCAAGGCGCAATGCGTCTCCACTCAATACACAGGGCAATTCGGGGTCAATTCTAAACTCTATTTTTAAGTTTTTTTCTGTGGCGCGGGTCTGCAATAAATTATACAATTGCTGCAGCAACACATCTACAATAAATTCCTTTTCATGAAAATCCAGCTTACCGGCTTTAATTTTCGATAAATCAAGCAGGTCGTCTATCATTCTTAATAAATTGTCTGCCGATTTTTTTATGGTCTGAATGCACTGTTGTTGCTGGTTGTCCAAACGTGAATCCAACAACTGATTCGTCATTCCGATAATGCCATTCATGGGGGTTCGTATTTCGTGGCTGGTGTTGGCCAAAAATTGTTCCTGCATTAAACGGGTGTGATCGGATATTTCTTTCGATTTTTTCAAAATCCGGCCCCGGTTGTAAATCAATATGGCTATTACAATTACCAATAATGACAAACCCATCAGGAAGTAAGTAATTACCCGCTCGCTGGCCGATTTTTCTTCCTGGAGTTTTCTTTCTTTATTCAGGTACACAATTTCCCTGTCCTTCTTTTCCGAATCAAATTCAAATTGCAACCTCGCAATTTCGAGTGTGTTTTTTATATTTAAAAATTCATTGTTTAATTTGGAGTAGTTTTCATAAGCCTCGTAAGCCCTCTCGTAGTCTTTCATGTGCGCATACACTTCCGACATTAATTTATAATTGCTCAGCTGCTCACTGTTGCTCAGGTCGTTTACAAAATGTATGGACTTATTCAAATACTCCAGGGCCTTTTTATAATCTCCTTTTGCATTGTACACCAAAGCAAATTCTTTTAACACAATACCGTACCAGTACTTGTTATTTGCTTTCTTATACACCTCCAGGGCCTGTTCGCAGTATATTATTGCTTCATCGTATTCATTCAATAAAAAACTGGCTTCGCACAGGTTGATTAAATTAACCCCGTACTCAATAACATTTCCGTGTTTATCGGCTACTTCTTTTCCCTTGTTGCTGTAATCAAAGGTCTTTTTAAGGTAGTCTGCATTTTTAGTCAGTTTAAAATACTCCATGTAGAGGTTGGCAAGGTTGATGTTACTCACACTCAGCCTCCGGTAATTGTGTTGTTTTTGATTCAATTGCAAACTGTAATTGTAATAATCGAGGGCAAAGGTGAAGTAGCCGATGTTTTGCGATCTGGCGCCCCAATCCACATATACATGTCCGATCTTATCGGAGTAGACCGGAATTTTAGTATAATTGTTTTTCTTTTTAGAAATGGCCAGGGCGCTTTTCAGGTACTCAATCGACTTGTCGTACATTCCCAATACCTTGTAAATATCGCCTACATTAAAATAACACACGGCTATTTCATCTTCATCTCCGATATCGTTAGCCGCTTTGTAAGCTTTTTGGTACCATTCGAAGGCTTCCGGGATTTTATTCTGAAATTGTTTAATCCGCCCTATCAGGTTATAGGCCTTTATTATACCGGTTTGGTAGTTCATCCTGTACGCCAGCAATATAGCATCTTTAGCATGCCGTTCCGCTTTTTTAATATCAACCTCTATGTATTCTTCTGCTAATTCGAGCAGTAAATTTACTTTGGTGGTAGTTCCGGTAAGGGTGTGTATTTTATGTTCCAACGAATCAATAACAGACACTTTGGCCTGCAAAAAATTTGTTGTTGTAAAAAACAGAAAAAATAAGTGTATAACAATTCTCCTGGCCATGAAGTTCATCTTTCGCTCCTTGTTACTATGCTGAATATTCCCTTAAAATTACAACGAAATATCCTGTCATACAAATAAGGAGGCTTTAAACTATAGTATATGCCAATCATTTTCTGCTCATATTTAGCTTTCCTTGCCTGTTTTAGACGAAGGCCCTTTAAAATCAGTCCATTGTACAAAAAAAAATCGCCCCGTAATGAACGGGGCGATAAGAAATTTATTGTGTAGGCAATTACTCTGCACTTGCTTCTTCAGTTCCAGTTGCTTTCGGAGAAGCTTTTTTTGCACGGCTACGACGTGTTGTTTTCGCTTTTTTCTCAGTGCCTTCAGCCGATTTGTTGGATGAATACAATTCATTAAAATCAACCAGTTCTATCAAAGCCATGTCACTGGCATCTCCCGGACGAGTACCCGTTTTAATGATGCGGGTGTAACCACCTTTTCGCTCAGCTACTTTTAAAGCTACATCTTTAAAAAGAATCGACACTACATCTTTGTTCTTAAGGTAAGAAAAGGCCATACGGCGACTGTGTGTTGTATCTTCTTTTGATTTTGTAATCAGTGGTTCAACGTAAGTACGTAAAGCTTTTGCTTTAGCCGTAGTTGTGAAAATACGCTTGTGTTCAATTAATGAACAAGCCAGGTTAGCCATTAATGCCTTACGGTGCGCACTTTTTCTGCCTAAATTATTTACTTTGTCTCCGTGTCTCATCTTATTTCAGATTTTTGATGTACGATTTACGATTTAAACCGCATCCGTTCATCCTATTTTATTTTACTTTAATATCGTTTACTATCTCAAATCGTAATCGTCAATCGTACTTCGTAAATCGCAATTTACTTAGTCTTTATCCAATTTGTATTTTGCTACATTCATTCCAAAACTTAATCCTTTTGCCGCTACTAAATCTTCTAATTCAGTAAGGGATTTTTTACCAAAGTTGCGAAATTTTAAAAGATCGTTTTTGTTGAATGCAACTAATTCTCCTAATGTTTCAACATCAGCTGCTTTTAAGCAATTTAATGCGCGAACAGAAAGATCCATGTCTACTAATTTGGTTTTTAACAACTGGCGCATGTGTAAAGATGATTCATCAAATTCGCTGTCAGCACTCTTCTCTTCTGTATCTAAGGTGATACGCTCATCAGAGAATAACATGAAGTGATGGATCAATATTTTTGCAGCTTCTTTCAAAGCTTCTTTCGGATGAATAGAACCATCTGTAACGATGTCTACCACTAATTTTTCGTAATCGGTTTTTTGTTCCACACGGTAGTTTTCTACAGTGTATTTTACGTTGCGGATAGGGGTGTAGATCGCGTCAATTGGAATAACTCCGTGTGCTGCGTTCGAAGGCCTGTTTTCTTCTGCCGGAACATAACCACGTCCTTTTTCGATGGTGATTTCCATTTTAATTTTAATGGAAGGTTCGCAGTGTGCAATAACCAGATCTGGGTTCAACACCTGGAAACCATTTAAGTATTTACCGATATCACCGGCAGTAATTGTTTCTTTACCGCTTAAAGTACAGGATGATTTTTCGAAATCGTGGTTGTCTATTTGCTTTTTAAAACGGATTTGTTTCAGGTTCAGCACTATTTCTGTAACGTCTTCTACAATTCCTTTTATGGTTGAAAATTCGTGATCAACACCTTCAATACGAAAAGTTGTGATGGAGTACCCTTCCAAAGAAGAAAGCAATATCCTTCTCAAAGCATTTCCAATTGTAATACCATAACCTTGTTCCAAAGGACGAAATTCAAATTGTCCTTCAGTTTCGGTTGAGTTCACCATAATAACCTTATCGGGGCGTTGGAAAGCTAAAATTGCCATGTTATATTAAAGTTTATGTTTATTATTATTTTATACAATCTCAATTTATTAAAGACAACAAATCTTATTTAGAGTACAACTCTACGATCAGCTGTTCTTTAATGTTTTCAGGTATCTGGCTTCTTTCTGGAGCTGAGATAAATTTACCTGTTAAATTCTTCGCATCAAAATCAATCCAGGAATATTTGTTGCTTGCTGCGGCTACTGTGTTCCCGATATTTTCCAAAGATTTGGATTTTTCACGGACAGCCACCACATCACCGGCTTTAAGTATATAAGAAGCGATGTTTACTATGCTACCGTTAACGGTAATGTGTTTGTGCGAAACCAACTGACGGGCGCCACTACGGGTAGGAGCAATTCCCATGCGGTATACAACGTTATCCAAACGCGATTCGATTAATTGCAACAACACCTCCCCTGTAATTCCTTTTGCACGTGCAGCTGTGTTAAACAATTTGGCAAACTGACGCTCAAGGATTCCGTAAGTGTATTTTGCTTTTTGTTTTTCCTGCAACTGAACTGCATATTCCGATTGCTTGGCGCGCTTTTTAGCTAAACCATGCTGTCCCGGAGGGTAATTCTTTTTTTCCAATGCTTTATCTGCACCAAAAATAGGCTCTTTGAATTTACGTGCGATCTTCGATTTAGGACCAATATATCTTGCCATTTTTTATTTTCGATTTACGATTTTTGATTTACGACTTATTCTGTTATACGCGACGACGTTTAGGAGCACGGCATCCGTTGTGCGGAATCGGGGTGATGTCAACTATTTCAGTGACTTCAATTCCGTTTACACCTAAGGTACGGATAGCTGATTCGCGGCCTGCACCCGGACCTTTTACGTATACTTTTACTTTGCGCAAACCTGCGTCAAAAGCTACTTTCGAACAATCGGTAGAAGCCAACTGAGCAGCATACGGAGTGTTCTTTTTTGAACCACGGAAGCCCATTTTACCAGCGCTTGACCAGGAAATAACCTGACCTGCATTATTGGTAAGTGATATGATGATGTTGTTAAAGGTTGCATTGATATGCGCCTCTCCCAAAGCTTCAACTTTTACCACTCTCTTTTTTGCGGCAGCTTTCGCTGATGGAGCTTGTTGCTGTGTTTTTGCCATTTTTCTTCGTTAAAATATTCTTGTGTTATTTACTATTTGGTAACTTTTTTCTTGTTAGCAATTGTTTTACGTTTACCCTTGCGTGTACGCGAGTTGTTTTTGGTACTTTGTCCGCGAACAGGCAAACCTAAACGGTGACGGATGCCACGGTAAGAACCAATGTCCTGTAAACGTTTAATGTTCAATTGAACTTCCGAACGAAGGGCACCTTCCACCTTAACCTGGTCGTTAATAATTTTACGGATAGCGTTCGCTTCAGCATCAGACCAGTCGTTCACTTTTTTATTAAAGTCGATACCGGCTTCTGTTAAAATTTTTTGAGCCGTGCTGCGGCCAATTCCGAAAACGTAGGTTAAACCTATTTCGCCTCTTTTGTTCTTTGGTAAATCGATACCTGCGATCCTTGCCATTTTGTTAATATTTTTTTAAAAAGGTTTGCAAAAGTACAAAATTATCTTTGTCTTTGTTTAAATTTAGGATTCTTTTTGTTGATTATATACAACTTTCCTTTGCGGCGAACGATTTTACATTCAACGCTTCTTTTTTTGATGGATGCTCTTACCTTCATTTTTTTTGTTATTTATATCTGTAAGCTATTCTTCCTCTTGATAAATCATAAGGGCTCATTTCTACCCTTACCTTGTCTCCCGTTAAAATTTTGATGTAATGCATCCTCATTTTTCCGGAAATGGTGGCCAAAATAATGTGGCCGTTTTCTAACTCAACACGAAACATCGCGTTACTCAACGATTCTAAAATTGTCCCGTCCTGTTCAATCGACTGCTGTTTTGCCATTTCTATTAGCTCTGTAATTGCATGGATGAAGTCCTTCCCTTGATCCTTCCGGTCTTCATTAAACCATCGTAATGACGGTTCAATAAGTAGCTTTCTATCTGCTGAAGGGTATCTAACACAACACCAACCAAAATTAATAAAGAGGTACCGCCGTAAAAGTTGGCAAACTCATTCGAAATTCCCATTTTCATGGCTACCGCCGGCATTACTGCTACTAAAGCAAGGAAGATGGAACCCGGCAAGGTTATTTTAGACATCACTGCGTCTAAAAACTCAGCGGTTTGTTTACCCGGTTTAACACCCGGCACAAAACCACCGTTGCGTTTCATTTCTTCGGCCAGCTGATTCGGGTTCACCATAATGGCTGTGTAGAAATAGGTAAACAATATAATTAATGTTGCAAACACAATGTTGTACCACAAACCAAAGTGATTGGTAAAGGCCATTAAAAAGCTGCTTTTGTTGTTTCCCATTTGTGCAAAAGCAGCAGGGATAAACATAATGGCCTGGGCAAATATAATGGGCATAACACCGGCTGCATTTACTTTTAAAGGAATGTATTGCCTTACTCCACCGTATTGTTTGTTGCCTACTATTTTTTTAGCGAACTGAACCGGTACACGGCGCGTTCCCTGAACCAGGAGTATACAACCAATAATTACAAACAACAGGAATACGATTTCAACCAATAACATAATCAAACCACCACCCTGACTTTCGATACGTGAACTTAATTCAGATACAAAAGCAAAAGGCAAACGGGCAATAATACCAATCATAATGATTAAGGAAATACCATTGCCAATTCCTTTGTCGGTAATTTTTTCGCCCAGCCACATTACAAACATGGTACCTGTAACTAAAATCAGGATAGACTGAAACCACCAGTAGGAGTTAGGATTTGGAACCGCACCTGCATAATTGGTAATTTGAGAGGCAATGTAACCGGGAGCCTGAACCGCAGTAACACCAACGGTTAAGAAACGTGTATACTGATTAATTTTTTTACGTCCGCTTTCTCCTTCTTTCTGCATTTTTTGGAAATAAGGAACAGCCATGCCCAACAGCTGGATAATAATGGAAGCTGTAATGTAAGGCATAATACCCAATCCAAAAATAGAAGCGCGGGCAAAAGCACCACCTGCAAATATATTGATAAGGGCTAAGATACCATTCTGGTCGCTGTTTTGACGGGCATCGGCCAATGCCTGCGCATCAACTCCCGGCAAAACAACGTAAGAACCCAAACGATATATCAGGATTAAACCGAGTGTTAAGAGAATACGTTGTCTTAACTCTTCAATTTTCCAGATATTCTGAATTGTATTTATAAATTTCTTCATAATCAGATTGTAGTAGCAGAACCACCATTGGCTTCAATAGCTGTTTTTGCAGCTGCTGAGAATTTATGGGCCTTGATATTTACAGCAGCTTTTAATTCGCCACGGCTTAAAATTTTAATCCTGTCCGTTTTTTGTGCAAGACCGTTAGCAATTAACACTTCCGGTGTAATTTCTTTAATGTTCTTGTTTTCAGCCAGGTTTTGAATCAAATCCAGGTTCACACCATGGTATTCAACACGGTTGATGTTTTTAAATCCGTATTTAGGCAAACGGCGTTGCAAAGGCATTTGACCACCTTCAAAACCACGTTTGGCAGAGTGACCGGAACGCGACTGGGCACCTTTGTGACCGCGTGTAGCTGTACCACCTCCACCTGAACCCTGACCTCTACCACGACGGTAGTTATTTCTTACTGAACCTTTAGCAGGTTTTAAATTATTTAATTCCATTGTTTTCTTATTAAATAGTTTCAACTTTTAACAAATGCCTTACTGTATCAATCATACCAGATACCGCAGGATTTAATTCTTTTTCGATGCTATGGTTGGTTTTTTTAAACCCCAATGCTGCTACTGTTTTTCTCTGAATCCCTGGACGACCAGAAAGACTTCTTACTAATGTGATTTTTACTTTGCTCATGATGAAGCGTATAATTAACCGTTAAATACTCTGTCTAATGAAATACCTCTTTGCTTTGCAATTGTAATTGGATCGCGCATTTTCATTAAAGCATCCAAAGTTGCTTTAACCACGTTGTGCGGGTTTGATGAACCTTTTGATTTTGCGAGTACGTCAATAACTCCAACGCTTTCAAGTACTGCACGCATCGCACCACCGGCAATTACACCAGTACCATGAGCTGCAGGTTTTAAAAACACACGTGAGCCGCCAAATTTACCTTCCTGTGGATGCGGAACAGTACCGTTCAATACTGCAACTTTCACCAGGTTTTTCTTTGCATCGTCAATACCTTTGGTAATGGCGTCTGTTACTTCATTGGCTTTGCCCAATCCATAACCTACAACCCCTTTTTCGTTTCCAACAACAACAATTGCTGAAAAGCTGAAGTGACGACCACCTTTGGTAACTTTGGTTACACGTTGTATAGCAACCAGTTTATCTTTTAACTCGATGTCGCTTGACTTAACCCGTTTTATAACTTCTTTTGACATTTTATGTAATGCTAATTAATTCGTATTTATTAAAAATTTAACCCGCCTTCACGTGCGCCTTCAGCAAGGGCTTTTACGCGTCCGTGGTAAAGGTAACCATTGCGGTCAAAAACCACTACTTCAATACCTGCAGCTTTGGCTTTTTCGGCAATAATTTTACCTACTAATTTCGATTTTTCGCTTTTATTTACTTTAGCAGCCAGTACCGATTTATCATTTGAATCAGCCGCAAGGATTGTTTTTCCTGTTTTATCATCAATCAATTGGGCATAGATCCCTAAATTACTACGAAAAACACTTAAACGGGGGGCAGAAGCAGTTCCGGTAATATTCTTACGGATCCTTTTTTTGATTCGTACCCTTCTTTCTAATTTTGTAAGTCCCATTTTATTTTTTGAATTTGAAAATTATTATTCTAAAATTTTGCTCTTTTCATTAGCTAATCATCACCTCAGCTAATCATCAAATTATTTCCCTGCTGCTTTACCTGCTTTTCTTCTTAATTGTTCGCCGGTAAATTTAATACCTTTTCCTTTGTATGGTTCAGGTTTGCGTAAGGAACGGATTTTAGCCGCAACTTGTCCCAACAACTGTTTGTCGTTTGATTCCATAATGATTTTTGGATTCTGACCTTTTTCAGCCGTAGTGGTAACTTTTATTTCCTTGGGTAATTCAAACGCAATGTTGTGCGAGTAACCCAAAGTTAATTCTAATATTTGTCCCTTATTGGTGGCACGGTAACCTACCCCCACCAATTCCTGTTCTGATTTATATCCTTCAGATACACCTTTTACCATGTTGGCAATAAGTGAGCGGTACAAACCGTGTAATGCACGATGGCGTTTTTGATCGCTTGGACGTACAACAAGTACTTTTCCATCTTCAATCTTAACATTGATATCGGCATCTATTTGTTGGGTAAGCGTTCCGTTTTTACCTTTTACAGTAACGGTTGTACCCGAAACATTTACTTCAACTCCCTGAGGGATTGCTATTGGTAATTTTCCTATACGTGACATTGTTCTTCCTCCTGATTTTTATGATACATAACAAAGTACTTCACCACCTACATTTTGTTTCTTGGCTTCTTTATCAGTCATTACACCTTTTGAAGTAGAAATAATGGCGATACCCAAACCGTTTAAAACCCTTGGCATGGTTTCAACACCGGCATACTTACGTAAACCAGGGCTTGAAATTCTGTCCAATGTACGGATAGCCGAT
>JAHEYF010000102.1 GCA_023251755.1 Bacteroidota bacterium | reverse complement strand
GGCGCTCTTCAATAATATATGGAGTAAGAGAAGATACATACCTGTCGTACGTTAAACTGTTAATGCCCCGGTGTTTGGTAGCATATTTCCGAAATTCATTGTTATCAAACATAGTTTAGAATTTTATTTATTAAACAAAAATATATTTTTAAACGGAAGCACCAAACACATACCAAATAAAAAATGCCGGTAATTTACCGACATTTTGACTGCATCGTTTCGTAAAGAGCTGTTAATCCTGAATTTCAAAGAATTCATTGTAACTTACTTCTTTGTTATTTAATTTAAAATTGTTTTTAAACAACTGCAATATTTTACCGCTGTAAATATTTTCATAGATCTTTTGCGCTTCCTGTTCTTTCGAAAGTAGTGAAGCTGTAATTTTGTCTATTTCTTCCTCTTTCGGTACTTGTCCGTAACGCGCATACTGGCTGCGGATAAAACGGGCAGCCTCTTCTTTCGCTTCATCAGCAGTTACTGCAATCTGAAAACTTTTAACGATTTTATTTTCTATCAGTTTCCATTTCATGGCACGCGCGTAGTTGTCAAACTCTGCATTTACCTGTTCCATGGTAATTGGTTTTTCGTTCACGGTAATTAACCAGCGTTTTAAAAAACCTTCGGGCAATTGTGGGTTGTATTTTTCAATCAAAGCGTTTTCAATATCCGTAAACAACTTACGATCCTGGTCCTGAACAAACATCAATCCCAGCTCTTCCCTGATTTTAGCACGAAATTCTTCTTCGCTGTTTATTTTACCAGCTCCGTATATTTTATCAAACAATTCCTGGTTCAATTCTGCATCTTCAAGTCTTGCAATATTGCGCACAGTCAATTGCAAATTACAATTTAAAGTTTCAGCCACTTCTTTTTCAAGGCCTAAAGCAATACCTAAATCAAGTGGGGTAGCGTATAATTCATTGCAATGAATTACAATCTTATCTTCTTTTTTAGCACCGTTCAGTTTTTGCTGAGCGCTTTCATTTTTAACACGGTCAAGACCAATGCTGGTTGATTTGAATACTCCGCCGGCGGTAATGTTGCCTTCTGCATCCAATTCATTGATGTCAACATACAACACGTCTTTTTCAGAAGCTATTTCCGGATTGGAAGGTTTTCCATAATTTCTTTTTACATCCGCCAGGTATTTATCTACCAGGGCATCGTCAACTTTTACAACCGGGTAATCAAAACTTGTTTTATCCGATACTTCTACCTCAAACTGAGGGGCAAGGCCAAGTTCGTAATTAAATGTAAATTCTTTCTGGTTGTCCCAGTCTACATTGTTATCGTCCACTTTCGGAAGCGGATTGCCCAATATTTCGATTTTATTTTCGGTGATGTACTGGTGAATGGAGTCGTTCAATATTTTATTTAACTCATCTACCAACACCGATTTCCCATACATTTTTCTGATCATGCCGGCTGGTACTTTTCCCGGACGAAAGCCGGGCATAGTGGCCTGGCGTTGAACTTTTTTTACCGCATCATCAACTTTGCTTTGATAATCTTCCGGGCCAACTTTAATTGTAACCACTACATTTAATGCATCAACTTTTTCCTGTGTAATATTCATTGTATAAAATTTTAATAAACTCTAATTAAAAGGACGGCAAATTTAGTAAATTAATCTTTCGAATCCTATAGTGTTACGGACATATAAGCCTAAAATCAGTTTTTGTACTTAAGCAATTTTCTCAGCCAATGTTATCATTTTTCATTATTGATTTGTTTAATACACTGAATACTAATTTCTTAATTAAATTGAGCCTGTTTCGTGTACCTACATTAATGATTTTTGCTTATATTGAACAGGTATTTCAGAAGGGTTTTCACCTCTGCTTCCGTTTTGCGGAAAGGGGTAATTTATTCAGTGTTTATTGAGGAAAAGACTATATATATTACTTTTATTATTGGTTAAAACGGCTTCCTACGCTCAGCACAACGATGCAGATGCGGGAATTACCGTTATTGAGCCTTTGCATGCCCTTAACTCAGGGCAATCGGAGTATGCCCCGTTTTTTTGGAAAAACAAGCTGTATTTTATCTCCAACCGGAACAATCATTTTGCCTTGTACCTTTCCGAAAGAACCTCAAGAAATGCGGTTTCCAGTGTGTTTCAGCCCGAGAAAGAACCCGGTACCTATACCATTCCGCAACACCTGGCGCATAAAATCAATTCAAAATACAACGAAGGCCCTTTTTGTTTTGTTGAGAATGGTATTTACATTACCTGCAACCAATACAACCGCAGCTTTAGCGGGAACCCCCCGCTTGAAATCCGTTATTCGGTGTTCGATAATCAAAAAGGTTTTACCGAAGCCAGGCGTATTTCCATTGACTTACCCGACTCGGTTCCTTTTGGGCATCCGGCGGTCATCAACGACAGCTTGATGGTTTTTTCAGCCAAAATTTACGATGGAAAAGGCAAAACAGATTTGTATTATTCCATCCGGAAAAATAAAAGATGGCAAAGGCCGGTTAACATTAGCAGCATTAATTCATCCTCTGATGAACTGTTTTCTAATTACAACAATGGTTACCTTTATTTTTCATCCAACAGGCCGGGGGGCTATGGCGGGCTCGATATATACAGAACCAAAGTAAGCGGCCTGCAATTTTCTACACCCGAATTGATGAAAAACCCGATCAATTCTCCTTTCGATGATTTCGGTTTATGGATAGACCCAACACTGCGCTGGGGGTATTTTACGAGCAACCGTTCAAATACCGAAGATGATATTTACTGGTTTAGTTTTGCACCTCCTTTGTTTGAAGACTGCAAACCCTTTGTAAAACCAAATTATTGTTTTCTGTTTTATGAAGAATCGGGCATAGAAAGTAAAGATACACTGGGTATGTATTACGAATGGAGTTTTGGTGATGGCGAAAAATCGCGCGGGCTCGAAGTAAGGCATTGTTTTCCGGGACCGGGTAAATACAAAGTGGAGTTAAACATTGTAGACAAATCAAGCGGTGCGGTGTTTTACAACCAGGTGAGTTACGATTTTTTAATTGAAGGAGGAAGGGTCTTGTCTTTTGAATTGCCCGATACCATTGTGGCGCAAAAGCCCGTCATCTTTAAACCCCAATTGTACAGCCCCAACAAAGTAAGCGGAAAGGTTTCCTTTCATTGGTATTTTGGCGACCGGAACAATTCCAATAAAGCCTTTACTTCGCACGCCTACGAAGAAGCGGGTAAATACACTGTTAAGCTTTCGGCCTTTGAAACCAAAGGCGATTCCGTGATAAAAGCCTGTGTTGAAAAACCCCTGATTGTGATGTCGTCAGCCGATTATGCCCTGCTTGCCAAAAACCATGTGAATCCCATACGCGATAAAAATCCGCTCATCAAAAAAAACAACAGCGGCTCTTCCGATACGATCATTCCTGCATTGGCCAATGCACGGACCGAACAAACACCCAACTGGAAATACGATCATTTGTATAAAATAAACGAAGAAGATACGTCCTACAGTTACAAAGTGCACCTCGGTATTTCACCCAATATGATTAGCCCGAACGATACAACATTCCGGGGACTATCGCCCATCTCGTACAACAAGATAAACGACCTTTACCATTACAGTTTTGGTAATGCACACAACCTCGCCGAATCAAAACCCCTGTACAACGAGGCGCGTAAAAAGGGTTTTGAAAATGCAATTGTTGTGGCCTTTAAAGGCGACAGCCTTATTTTTGGATCAAACATGAACAATATTTTTAAGCTGATTGGCGATAGCATAAAACTGACGAATGGAATGGATACCACCAAAAACATTTCCCTGATCATCTTCTTTGGAAATGGAAAATGCACGCTTTCGGATGAAGCCAGGAAACATTTAGATAAATTGCTTCAGCAAATAAAAAATAAATATGTAAAGAATATTCAGGTAACCGGGCACACGGATGAAAGCGGATCAGCTGAACTGAACGATAAAATAAGTTTGCAAAGGGCCTTAAGTGTTACAGATTATTTTATCAACAAGGGCATTGGTAAATCGGTTATTAAAACCAGTTACAAAGGCAATAAACAACCCTTGTTTCCGGGAAATGAAGCCAAGAGTGATTACAACCGCAGGGTAGAAATTGAAATATTTTTTTAGCATGAAGAATTCCGCATCCCTTATATTATTATTTTTTATTTGTTGTTGTGGTTCGGCAAGCGCACAGGCTGTACCCTCAGAGGATGAGAAAATACCTTTCCTGTGTACCTTCGGCAACAAGGCCGATATAAAATGGGGGGACGATGATTTTGTACAGGTTTTCTTTTTTGCTATTCCTGAAAACAGAAAAAATCCATTTTACATCCGGGTGTTCGATCCCGAAATATCCGGTAAATACGATGAAGAAAGAGGGCCCAATGATACAAAAACAAAATTTTCGATTTACGGTGGAAAAGGTTGCCACTCTGATCCGGATGCCAAAAAATCAGACCCGAAAGGAAAATATAAATCGGGTGTGTTGTTGAGCACAAACACTTTTGCCAATGAAGCCAAATACGACAACAACTGGTACGCATTGGGTCCTTTTAACCCGGTTGAAGGAGAACTGCAACCCGAAAACGGAGGGTATATTTTTAAACTTATTGTGGAGGGATTGGAGGGCAATGATGGGAATTTATACAAACTGTTCCTTTCATCTGAAAAAGACAACAGCGTTAAAATAGAGGGAGGGAATGCCTTTTGTTACGAATACACATTCAGGCTCGACGATAACAAAGGTTTTGTTTCGCATATTTATCCCTTCATTCCAAAAGGTGTTACAACGGTGGAAATAAATATTTTTGATTACGACAACGAAGGAATGATAAGAACAGTAACCGTTGCCAAGAAAGGAGAGATCACACAGTCGGAAACAGAAGGCACCTGGTCTAAAACTAAACTGACGATTGTTAAAGATGAAATAAACACTTCCATGGACATTCAGTTTATTAAAAAAGAACCTATCAAAAACAACAATGTGGCTGTAAACATTACCAATCAATATGGGGAACTGTTGCCTTTTTACGCAGTACCTATTGGAGGCGTTCCGAAGTTTAAATATAAAATTGGGGTAAAGAAAGAACAATGATTTTAAGGACGTTTAGTTTAAGCTGTTTTTTTATTGTTTGTTTTGCTTTAGGCAAAGTGCAGGCGCAGGTGTATACCTTTAAAAATTTTACGCAGGACGATGGACTTCCCCAATCCTATATTTATGATTTAACACAAGGGAAAAACGGTTTCCTGTATATTGCTACAGGCGAAGGCCTTGCAGTATACGGTGGCAACAGGTTTAAAAAGTTTGGAAAAAAAGACGGCCTTGCCGAAAATTTTATCTACAGCATCTTTTACGACAACAAAAGCAATTTATGGATCGGGCACTTTCAATCCGGTGTTACAGCTTTACAAAACATCAATAATTTTGTTGTACTCAAAAGTAAAGAGCAGGTCATCTCAAAAATTATTTCATTTGACCAGGATGCCAAAGGAAGAATTTTCTTTGCTTCGGCACCCGGTGGAATTTATCAAAGCCGTAACGATAGCATTGTTCCATTTATCAACGAGAACCTTTCGACAATTAATAAAATGGTGGTGCATGGCAACTACATGTACATTGCCACACAAAATGGTTTGTTCCAGGTTGATTTAACCACAAAGGCCCCGGCACTAAAACCAATTCGTGAAACGGAAGGAACAAATGTTACTTCATTTGACTGGGATGAAGAAAACAATGGACTATGGGTAGGAACTGAAGCTGCAGGAATTTATTTTTTCCAGTTGAAGGGACCGGAGGGGGAATTAAAATTAATGCAGAATATTAAAAATGAATTGAATAGCTCAAAATTAGTTGTAAAGGACATTAAAAAAATTAAACAGACAATATGGGTTTCCCTGTATGGTGAAGGCCTTCGGTTAATTGACCTGAAAGAGAATTATAAAAGTGAAAGAATAAGGACAATCAATGCGGACAACGGACTTCCAAGCCCGTTTATCACCAAAATATTTGAAGACCGGGAAGGCAATGTGTGGCTGGGTTCATTTGGCTCCGGGCTTTTTCAGTTCATTTCTGCCCGCTTCGAATTTTTCACTAAAAACAATGGACTGCCTTTTGAAAATATAGTCAGCATTGCTTCGGACGGAGGTAAAAATATTGTGTTGTTAAGCGCAAAAGAGCTTTGTACGTTTAATACAACTATCAATCAAACACAAACAACAATTCGCATTAAAGACTTATTGCCGGATGAAGCGGTGCTTTGCAGTTATTACGATCAGGAAACAAAACAATTGTTAATCGGAACAGAAAAGTCTGGTGTGCTGCTGGCAGAGCTGTCGCCGGTTCCCCGTATTCTTAAAAAGGTAAAAACCTTAGAGGGGATGCATGTCAATTATATATTTAAAGATAAAAAGAAAAAAAACTATTTTATCTGTACCAGCGATGGCCTGCTGATCACCGACCCGGCATTCAATATTAAAACTTCCTACGACACCAACAATGGTTTGCCCCACAACAACCTTACCGGTGGTTTTATTGATAAAAGTGAACGGCTCTGGTTGTTTTCTCCCGAAACGCCTTTGTACTATATTGAAAAAGATTATGTAACACTGTTAAAAGATATTGTAGGTTTAAATTCATTTAAATTCATTTCAGCCATTCAGGACAGTAAAGGCAATACCTGGTTTTGTACCGAAGGCGATGGTGTTTACCGGTACAATGGTTCAAAATTCATTCAATACTCATCACAGGATGGATTGTTGTCGGATTTTGGTTACTTTATTACAAGCGATCAACAGGACAATATACTGGTGGGGCATAAAAACGGGATCAGTATTAAATACCACAACAAAAAAGAATTCAAAGGCCTTGATAAAAGCAAAGGCCTGATGATTTATGAGTTCAATCAAAATGCGGCTATTACTGATGCGGATAATAATTTCTGGATGGGTTCGTCAAAAGGCCTTGTTAAGTACGATTCAAAATTGGACAAAGTGAATACACTTCCGCCCGCCCTTAGTTTAGCGGGTGTAGAATTGAACGGCGAGCGGCTCAATATGAAAGACAGCATCATCAACTTCCCTTACGCTGAATATGCCCTTAAAATAAATTACATTGGCATTTCATTAACTGATCCTTCAGCTGTTTCGTATCGCTATAAATGTGAAGGGATTGACAAGGAATGGAGAACAACAAAAGAAAGAACGATTGATTACCCCATATTGGATGATGGTACGTACCGTTTCATTCTGTTCGCTGAAAACGGCGATGGTTTTGAAACAGCAAAGCCCATCCGTTTTACAATCGTAATCGATAAGCCCTTGTGGAAAAAAACCTGGTTTTATGTAGTGTTGGGTTTAGGTATTATCGAATTGTTTTACCTCATTTACGTTTTCCGTACCCGTGCCTTACGCAGGCAAAACCTTATTCTGGAAAAACGGGTTGAAGCAAAAACAAACGAACTCCAAAAGGAAAAAGAACATGTGGAGGCTGCGAATAAATTATTGGAAGAAAAAAACAACGATATACTCGACAGCATCAACTACGCGCAAAGAATTCAGAAAGCCCTGTTGCCTAAAAAAGAAATTATTGAACTGTATGTAAACAGTTTTGTGTATTACAAACCCCGTGATATTGTGAGCGGGGACTTTTACTGGTATTACATTAAAAACGGATTGATCTATGTGGCGGTGGTGGATTGCACCGGACACGGGGTGCCGGGCGCATTCATGTCTATTATCGGATCAACTATACTCGATCAGGTTACAAGTGAATTGCACGACCCCTTGCCGGGAGAAATATTAAACAGTTTAAATTTTAAAGTAAACCGTTCCTTAAAACAATACGAATCAGGCTCTGAATCGCACGATGGAATGGACATTGTATTGTGCCGCCTGAACCCTGCTACACGCGAGCTGTATTTTGCCGGTGCGCGCAGGCCCATCTATATGATAAGGGACAGTAAGCTGAGCGAGATTAAAGGCACCATTGAACCGGTTGGCGGTCATGTGTTTTCGATGGCCAAAAATTTTGAAAGCCACGGTATGAAATACGAAAAAGGGGATATGATTTACCTTTTCTCCGATGGTTATGTTGATCAGTTTGGCGGCCCGAACAATTCAAAGTATTTATCCAAAAACTTTAAAACACTGTTGCTGAATATTGCAGCAAAAACACTTGAGGAGCAAAAAGACATCATTGACCAGGAATTTGAAAAGTGGAAAGGGAACATGTCGCAAATCGATGATATTCTAATTTGGGGCATCAGGCTGTAAAGAACGGCTAAGCCAGTTGTAAAAAACAAACAGAAGTACAGCCCAGCCAATTCCAACCAGGGCCCCTCCTATGATGTCTGAGGGGTAATGTACGCCAAGGTATATGCGGCTGTACGAAACCAATGCGGCCCAAAAAATCAATACCAGTTTAAACCAGTTTTTTTTTTCTTTAAATAAAAAAATAAGAAAAGCAACCAGGCCAAATGCGTTGGCTGCATGACTGGAAACAAAACCAAATTGCCCACCGTAGTAATCGTTTACAATGTGTACCTGACCCTGCATCTCAAGATTATGACTTGGCCTGTAACGCTGTACCTGTTTTTTAATCAGGTTTGAAGTTTGATCGCTTAGTACAATAAGCAAGGCAACACACATTAATGCAGGGAGAATTTTTTTACCAATACTTTTAAAAAGTAAAACAGCCAGAAAAACATAAAACGGAATCCAAAGTGCGGTAGAACTAATCCAGAACATAGCGGTGTCAAGTGAGTTGCTGTGCAGGCCATTCACCAAAAAAAATAAGGAACGGTCTATGTGTTCAATTGTTTCCACCTATATCGTATGTTGTATGTTGTACTTTGTATTTAGTCTGAGTATTGAGATATTAGACAATGAGTCATCTTCAAATCAACGCTCATCAGCTAATTAGCTAATCATCAACACCTATCTCGTTTTCATTTACCTGCCTCCTTTTTTGGCTTTTGGCTTTTTATCATCACATCAGCTAATCATCAACACCTATCAGGTTTCACTTACCTATCCCTCATCATCAAATCTTCAAATCAGCTAATCAGCATATCATCACATCAGCTAATTAACATCTCACTCCGATAACCAAAATATCATCCACCTGGTCAGCGCTTCCTTTCCAGTCTTCAATAAATGTATCAAGGTACTGCTGTTGTTCTTCCACAGGTAAATGGTGTATGGAATAAAGTATTTCTTTTAGTTTTTTGCTGGTTAATTTTTTCAGCTTATCTCCGCCAAACTGATCTGAATACCCGTCGGTAAACATATAGAAAATATCTCCCTTTTCAAAAGTCAACTCATGTTGTGCATACTCCTGTTCCCTTCCGGTAAATCCACCAATAGCGGCTTTGGTTGGTTTTATTTCTTCTATTTCCTGCTGCTTGTACGCTTTTCTCACCATCAACAGCGAGCGGTTGGCCCCCGAATATTTTACACTGCAGGAACCATCTGTATTTTTCTGTAGAATAACCAGGGCAATGTCTAAGCCGTCCTGGTTGGAGTTTTCTCCTGTTTGCCGCAATGTTTTTTTAATGTGTTTATTCAGGCGTTTCAAAATATTTTTTGGTTCCTGAAGGGTGTGTGCAGCCTCGTCTATTTTCTGGTAACTGATCACACTCATCAGCGCACCCGGTACCCCGTGACCTGTACAATCGGCGGCGGCTATCAATATAGTATCTGTAGTAGAGTCCGGTGTTTTTTTACCCAGGTTTTGAAAATAATAAAAGTCACCGCTGACGATGTCTTTGGGTTTATATAAAACAAAACTCTGCGGCAGAATTTCATGTATCTCTGCAATATCCGGTAAGATGGCCGTTTGAATGCGTTTCGAATAATTGATGCTGTCGGTGATTTCCTGCTTTTGAAGTTCGATTTGTTGTTTTTGGCGCGCCAGCAGCAAATTGGCGAACTTTTGTTTCCGGCTGCTCCTGTATATGACAATAGCTAATAAAAGCATCAATACAAGCCCGACTATTGAGGAGGTAGCTATAAAACGCTGACGGTTCAATTGTTTTTCACGCTCTGCATCCTTTTTTGTCTGCACTAATTTTTCTTTTGCTTTTTGTTCGTTGAATTCAAACCGCACCTGTTGCTGTACAATTTTTTTTGTGGCATCTTCACTGTAAGTACTATCGCTCATGCGTTTAAAAAGCTCGTGCATTTCCAAAGCCTTGTGAAATTCCCCGTTGGCTTTGTAACATTTGTACAGCATTTCACTGGCCGCCCTGATATTGGAATGTGTGTTGATCTGCCTTGAAACACGAAGGGCTTCTTCTGCATAATGGGTCGATTTTTTATAATCCCTTTGCTGGAAATACACGTCGGACAATTGGGTGAGGATGATGGTGACCGCATCTCCGTTATTGATGTCGCGTGCAATGCTAAGCCCTTCTTCATAATTTTTTATGGCCCGCGGATAATTTAGTTTCATGCTGTACAACTCACCGATCATACTTAAACAATGGGATACACGGTGTTTGTCGTTGATGATGCCGGCCAGTTTCATAGCCCTGTTGTAATATTCCAGGGCTATATCGTATTTTTGCCGTCTTTTGTTTACTTCGCCCAGTTGGCTTAAACAATAAGCACGGGTATTGGAATAATTAATTTTTTCAGAAAGTTCAAGGGCTGTGTCGTAATAACGAATAGCGTTATCGGCTTCACCCTGGTTGTTGTATACATCGCCGATGGCCGCATAACAATCCGCTATTCGTATGTGGTCGTTCAATACTTTTGCAATGTTCAGCGATTTTTCATAATACTCCAAAGCCTTGGGGTAATTGGACTGGGCAGAATATATTTCACCGATGGAATAATAATTGTTCGAAATTAAACTGTTGTTGTTGAGGTCTTCTGCAATTAAAATAGCTTCGCTGAGGTAGAGCAGGGCATTAATGTATTCGGCCTGCAAACGGTTTACCTCGCCTATTGCAGTTAGAATAAAAGCAATCTGCGACTGGTCATTGCTTTGTTTGGCCATCACCAGGGCCCCGTTAAAATAGGAAAGCGCGCGGTCGTATTCCTGTTGCACCCTGTAATCCTCTCCAATGGAACGCAGGCAATACACAATGCGGGTATCGTCGTTGATCTTGCGGGCATAACTCAGGGCTTTGTTGTAATATTCAATCGCTTTCTGATGATCGGATTGTATCCGGTACAAAGAACCAATCCAGGAAAGAGCCTGGGAGATTAATTTTTTATTCCCTAATTTTTCCGCTATTTCTAAACTGTTGGTGTATTGTTGCAGGGCAATTTCATATTTATCGGAGTAATAATAATAAACCCCTAATTTATGGTGGGCATCCGATTTCCCTTCTTCGTATTTTAACAGGGTGGCTAATTTTAAAGCTTCTGAGGCGTATTCCTTTGTTTTTTCAGGAGAAGAGTTGATGCTGTTTTCGGCCAACAGGTTTAAGATGTCTACCCGTTGTTTCCCTTCGGCTTTTTCTAAGTTCTTTTTTAAAGAATCAATTTCGGAAACTTTAAGCTGGGCAAAGAGGGGAATAGTAAAAATGAAAAAGAAAAGAAAGCAAACTATTTGGTGTATGAAGCGCATAAGTGTGTCATACCAAGTTAGTGATTTTTATCAAGACTTTAAAAATAGTTTTAAAAACAGTTCAATTGTTTAATCGTTCATTTGTTCAATCGTTTGTGCACGAACGAATAAACGATTGAACTATTAAACTATACAACCTTCAAGGTCTTGGAAACCTTTTTGACCTCCTGCATCATGTTTACAAAATCATCAAACAGGTAACGGCTGTCGTAAGGACCCGGGTTGGCTTCGGGGTGGTATTGCACCGAAAAAACTTTTTTGTCTTTTAAGCGGATACCTTCAACGGTGTTATCGTTGAGGTTTACATGCGTAATTTCAACATTTGGAATATTTTTAATGTCTTCCGCTTTTATAGTAAATCCGTGGTTCTGCGAGGTGATTTCACATTTTCCGGTCAGCAGGTTTTTCACCGGATGGTTGATCCCCCTGTGCCCGTTGTGCATTTTATAAGTGGCTATGCCTTGCGACAAGGATATCAACTGATGCCCGAGGCAAATTCCAAATACCGGAATTTCAGTAGCAATAATGGATTGAATAAGTTTGATTTCATCGGTCATTACCGAAGGGTCCCCGGGGCCGTTGCTCATCATAAAACCATCGGGTTTAAAATCTAATAAGTCGTTAAGCGAAGTTTTCATGGGGAAAACTTTAACGAAACAACCCCTGTCAACAAGGCAACGCACGATGTTTTTCTTTACACCAAAATCCAGCAGGGCAACACGCAAAGGGGAGTTTGTAGTACCGCATTCATAAGTTTTTGTGGTCGCTACTTTTGAAGACAATTCCAGCCCTTCCATGTTAGGGACTTTGGCTAAAATGTCCTTTAATGCATTTACATCCAATATTTCCGAGGAGATAACAGCGTTCATAGAACCTTTATCCCGTATATACCGAACAAGGGCACGCGTGTCTACGTCTGAAATAGAAACGATGCCGCCTTCTGTAAAATAATCTTCAAGCGATTTGTTGGCGCGTTTTCGTGAAAAGCCTTCGTTAAATTTTTTGCAAACCATGCTCGAAATTTTGATGCCGTCGCTTTCTACTTCTTCATTTTGTATGCCGTAATTCCCGATGTGTGAATTCGTCATTACTACAATTTGTCCGTAATAGGAGGGATCGGTAAAAATTTCCTGATATCCGCTCATGCCGGTGTTAAAACAAATTTCGCCGGTAGTGGTGCCTATTTTTCCGGCGGCTTTTCCTTCAAAAACTTTCCCGTCTTCCAGTAAAAGTAATGCTTTGGGTTTCGAATGGTATTTTACTTGCATAATAAATCAGAACCTGGGGTTCCAAAGGTTAAAGGTCTTAAAAAAACAGGACATAATGCCCTTTTGTTAATTTGTTGTTGATATAATATTAAGTTAAAAGATATAAGTCAAAAGTTAAAAGCCAGGAGCCAAAAAGTGATTTCGTTTATGTAAAAGCCTTTATGGCTTAATTTTTATAGCTTATGGCTTTTCCTTTATTAAGTCAAAAGTCAGGAGTGTGATCAAGGTTACGATTAAATTCTCTGCGTTCAATAGAGTTTGGTGTACCAGAGTCTTAATTTCAGGGGATAGGAAGTGTTGTTGTTTCCTCCGATAACTACCCGTGCGGGGTTGGCCTGGTGCAAAAATACCCGCAGGTAAAATTTATAATTGCTGTATTTTTTCGATACAATTTGTTGTATGGTGTATGGAATATTAAATTGGTATTCTCTGGCCTCCGCATTAAAAGTCCCGCTGTAAGTATAGGGATCAACTATTTCCACCAAAGGCACGATCGCCCCGTTCCCATCAATACCATCGAGTACAAGCCTTGGTGCAATGGCAAATTTAGCGGGGTCGGTAAAATAAGGTTTGTAATCTACTTTTAACGCAAGCTGGGCTTTGTTAATGGCAACAGGCCCTGCATCGCTTAAGTGGCTGAGGTAAGGAATTTCTATTTTAGCTTTTGTACCGGCCATTCCCTGCAAAAAAACATCGTATTTCCCATAAGTACTGTCGTTCAATGGAGGGAGCTGATGTTTCAGGGTATCGTCTGCTGTGGTATAATCGTGTTTATACTGATTGTAGCGGGTGGCACCGAAGCCTATGCTCAGGTCGAATGCCCGGCTGGTTAAATCGCTGCCGTTGTGATAATAAATACTGAGTTTTGACTGGGGGTCCGTCATATTCAAATACAGGATGCTCCCGTTTCCATTTGACAGCGCGGTATTTTTTGTTGTAATGTACAGGCCTTTAAATGCTTTTTGAAGAGCAGTGGTACTGGCCACCCGCGAGGTGTCGTCCATAAAAAACTGGCCAATCTCATCATTCAGCCGCAGCCGCAATTGGGGATAATAACCTACATCAAAAATACTGATATAAGAGCTAAGATTAGGCACAAGGCTAAGTCCCTGGCCTGTATTGGTTACATCGGCAGGTTCATATTGAGTGCTGTGGTTGGAATAATACGCACTGTCGTAATATAAACTTTCACTTATCTTGTATACATTAAATTTTAAGGCATCCGTAGCATCCCCATAATAACCTTTTGCACCGCTGTAAGTAAAGCTGAGTACAACAGAGTCGAGTTTTGGGTTGTTTCCAAAGCCGGCATTAATAATGTTGTTGGGCATCACGAAATTGGTGTACAGGGAGGCATCGGATCTTCCAAAGATGGGGTCAATATAGGAGCCCAATAAATTGTAATTGGCCCCCGTGCCCCGCTCATCGGCCCTTAAACTATCCTCCATTACAGTATGGCAAATAATAGTACTGGTATCGAAATAGGAGGCATACAGCAGGTCTTCTTTGGGCTGTATGTCTAAACCTATTGAACTGTCATGTTTACAGGCAACCGGGGCAATAAATAAAAGAAAGTAGAGAAGCCTGCAGAGCGACTTGTATTTTTTTAGCATGTGCAAAAATAAAAAAGTTTAACCACGTGGTTAAACTTTTTAACGTTTTTAAATAGATTAAAGTATAAGCTTATTCTGCGTATTCGGCAACACCTTCAAGTACAGCGTCATAAAAATCGGAATAAGCTTCAATGTATTCTTCAGGAGTTTTAAAATTGAGCAGCAATTTGCCGGTCTTTTTTACATATTTCTGAATATCGGGATTTACATTGTCGCTGGCGTAAATAATAGCATCTGAATGGTCGATGGCTAATTTTGTTAAATTAACAAAAGTAGGATCGTTCACATGTTTTACATCTTTTGCAGTAACTCCTTCAATAGGTATTTTAGCTGCAAATTCTTTGTCGAGTGGCCCTGTAAAACCGTCGTCATAAATTGAGTATACAATTTTAGTATCGGCAAATAAAGGGTTGTCGGCAAAAGCTTTTTTAATGTACAAAGGCATTAAACCGGTAAACCAACCGTGGCAGTGAATAATGTCGGGTGACCAGCCTAATTTTTTTACGGTTTCAATAACTCCGCGGTTAAAAAAGATAGAACGTTCATCATTGTCGTCAAAATGTTTGCCTTTGGCATCGGTCAGAACGTGTTTGCGGGCAAAAAAGTCTTCGTTGTCAATAAAGTACACTTGCATACGGGCGGCCTGAATAGAGGCCACCTTGATAATCAACGGATGATCGTTGTCGTTTATTATCAGGTTCATGCCGCTTAAACGAATGACTTCGTGAAGCTGATTACGGCGCTCATTAATAGAGCCGTATTTTGGCATAAATGTTCTGATTTCCTTCCCTTTATCCTGAATGCCCTGCGGAAGATATCTCCCTATATGGCTCATTGAGGTTTCATCTAAATAAGGGGTAATTTCCTGTGAAACAAAGAGTACTCTGGCTTTTTTCATGTTGAATTTAGTTAGAGTTAGAGTGGGAGTATAAGAAAGCCTTTTTAAATAAGCAATACAA
>JAHEYF010000199.1 GCA_023251755.1 Bacteroidota bacterium | reverse complement strand
ATAATCTGCTAAGAATGTTTTGTTCCTAACGGAACAAACTCCAAAATAATATGCTAACGAACCAGCACCAGGATTTTGAGATGGTTTGCATATAAATTCTAAATGGGTTCTTAACTAACATCTAAAATTTCTTTAACAAATTTTATATCCTCTTAATTACCAATAATTTGTATATGTTATATTATCTCATTAAATTGCGGAAATTTAACATACTCATAACATGTTTAATAAAAACGCAACAAAAAATACAAGTGTTGAAGGCACTTCGATCAACATCATCGCTTCGGGAACACAACTTACCGGAGACATCAAAGCCAATGGTGATTTTCGCATCGATGGTGCTTTAAAAGGTACCATCAGTGTAAAAGGTAAATTGGTTGTTGGTCCTACCGGAACCATTGATGGAGAGATTGATTGCCAGAATGCAGATGTGTTAGGGGAAATAAAAGGCCGCATCAACGTGAGTGAATTGCTTTCGCTTAAATCTACAGCCAAATTGAATTGCGATATTGTTACTTCAAAAATATCCATTGAACCGGAAGCCCTTTTTACCGGAAACTGTAGCATGGGCGGGGTGGTGAAGAACATTCAGGCAAACAACGATGCGCGATCCGAATCAAAAGCCAAAGCAGCCGGCATCTAACAGCTACCTTAAATACTCAGGCATGGCCTTTCAAATGGGGGCCATCATAACAATTGGTGTGTTTGGAGGCGTGAAATTAGACGAATGGCTTCAGTTGAAAACCCCTGTTTTTACCCTGATATTGAGTTTAGCTTCTGTTGCAACAGCCATTTATGTTTCTATTAAAGACTTTTTAAAAAAATGATTTTTCAGCAATATGTCCTATCTATTAAAATTAGTCTTGTTTAGTGTACTTGTCCTCGTTCTTATTTTTTGCTGGAACCAGTTTATTCCTCCTGAATACACAAGCCCCCACGCTTATTTCATTGCGCTTTTCTTTTTTCTTTTTTCGTTTATCACTCATTTATCATTAGTCAAATCCTTGTCCAGCAGCAACAAAAACGAATTTACCTTCCGCTACATGACCGCTTCCGGAATAAAATTATTCCTGAGCCTCATCATTATTGTGATTTATGCCATGACCAGAAAACAAGGCCTGCTTCCCTTTGCTATTTTATTTATATTCAACTACTTTTTATTTACAGGTTTCGAAATAGCTATCTTACTCAAACAACTAAAATCCAAATGAAGCGCATTATTCTCCCCATCACCCTTGTTTCCTGCTTGTTTTCATCAGGCTTACAGGCACAGGACAAGACCAATAAAAAAAACAGTGAATACAAGTTTACTGAAATAAAAAACATTGAATCCACGCCGGTTCAGAACCAGGGCAAAACAGGCACCTGCTGGACTTTTTCTTCTTTGTCTTTTTTTGAATCGGAATTAATCCGCATGGGGAAAAACAAAGACCTTAACCTGAGTGAAATGTTCGTGGTGAGAAATGCTTATCCTTTAAAAGCAGACAACTACGTTCGTATGCACGGCAACGCTCAATTTGCTGAAGGCGGGGAGTTTCATGATGTGGTGAATGTAATCCGCAACTATGGCATGGTTCCACAGGAAGTGTACAACGGAAACCTTGAAAGCGGAAAAAATTACAACCACAAGGAAATGGATTCGGTGTTATTGGCCCAGGTAAAAGTAATTGCCAAAAGCAACGATAAAATAAACCCGGCAGAGTGGCACCAAAAATTGGATGAAGCACTGAACACTTACCTTGGCAAAATTCCTGAAACATTTACTTACAAAGGAAAAGAGTACACGCCTAAAACTTATGCGAAAGAATTGGGCATCAACCCCGATGATTATGTCTACATCACCTCCTTTACCCACCATGATTTTTACAAACCTTTTGTACTTGAAATTCCTGACAACTGGGCCTGGCAGCAGGCTTACAATGTACCCTTAAATGAATTGTCGCAAATAATGGACAATGCCCTGAGCAATGGGTACGGCATTGGCTGGGCGGCTGATGTAAGCGAAAAATATTTTAAACACAAAGACGGCCTGGCTTTGTTACCCGAAAACTGGGACAACATGAGCAAGGAAGAAAAACAAAACTGTTATGTTAAACCGGTTCCCCAACAAAAAGTAACGCAGGAAATGCGCCAGCAGGCTTTTGATAATTATGAAACACAGGACGACCACGGCATGCACATTACAGGATTGGTAAAAGACCAACAGGGAACAAAATATTATATTGTAAAAAACAGCTGGGGCAAAGAGGGCAATGAGTGCGACGGTTATTTTTATGCTTCGGATGCTTATGTCCAATACAAAACAATCAGCATCATGGTGCATAAAAAAGCTGTTCCTCCGGCTCTTTTAAAGAAATTGAATATTAAGTAGTCCGTTTATTTGTTCTTTAGTTCATTCGTTTAATCGTTCGGATCAACTATTAAACGAATGAACATCTAACGAATAAACTTTAAAAAAATGAATCCGCTTATAGAAAAATTACGGCGCATTAAATTAAGTTATGCCTTTTATAATTTCTTTAAGAAAAAGGAGCTGGACCACAACGTCCCTCTTTTCGAAAAATTCGGATTAAATAAAAAATATTATTCCCCTTTAAACAGTACAGATTTTGCAAAACTAACACCTGATTTTCCCTGGCTGGATAAAACAAACGCTAAAACGGCCCTGCCTGAAAACAAGGTATACCAAAGCTTTCCTGAAAATATACAAAAGGAACTGCTCACCTGGTCGGACAATGGTTATGTCATACTCCGTGATTTTTTCAGCCTTGCAAACATTGATAAAATTAATTCAGAGATAGATGAGCTGGTTCAACAGGACAAGGTGAACTGGCGTGCCAACAACAGCAAAATTATGTTTGCCATCCATCAGTCGGAATTTTTAAACGGGATTGGCAGCAATCCGCAGTTGATGTCTATTCTTTCTTTACTATTGGGACGTGAAGTCAGTTTGTTTCAAAGTATTAATTTTTTACACGGCAGCGAACAAAGAACGCACTCAGACAGTATCCACATGACGACGTTCCCGCAAGGCTATTTAATTGCGGTATGGGTAGCCTTAGAAGACATTAGCGAAGAAAACGGCCCCCTGCATTATTACCCGGGCAGCCACAAACTGCATTATGTAATGAACAAAGACTACGACAACGAAGGGAATAAATTTTTTATCGGCAAACATTCTTACACCGCCTACGAAGATAAAATTCAGCAAATTGTTGACGAGAAAAAAATCACCAAACACATCTTCAAAGCAAAGAAAGGCGATATCCTGATCTGGCACGCCAACTTGCTGCACGGTGGAGAAATACACCTCAACAAATCAAAAACCCGCAAAAGTATGGTGTTTCATTATTATGCCAAAGATGTGATTTGTTACCATGAGATAAGTCAGCGGCCGGCATTGATGAAGTAGATGTGAGATATTAGTATTGAGTATTGAGACGGGAGAAATGAAAGACACAGAAAACAAATGAAACACTTTTTATTCTTTATCGTATTTTTATGTACGGGATTTTTACTGAAAGCACAGTTAGATACAACCAACCCTGTTGTAAAAGATATTCTTCTGTTTCAGGCAGACTTAAATAAAGAGTTTAAAGACTCTACAAAATCACCCTTACGGGATTCGGTGAGAAGGGCATTTGTGAAACATGCATATTTCCCCATTAACCTGAAGTATTGTGTAGAAGCTAAATTAGTAGTAACTCCTGATGAAGTGGCTTTCCCTATGATCACCACCTCCAAAAGCCGCCCCAGTTACCGAAAATATGGGGAAGTGCATTTTAAATTAAAGGGAAAGGCCCATCAGCTTAACGTATACCAATCCATCGACCTCTCAAAATTTGATGGGTACCGCGATTATATTTTTATTCCTTTTACGGATTTAACAAGTGGGGATGAAAGTTATGAAGGTGGAAGGTATATCGACCTGCGTATACCAAAGGGAAATACAATTGTTGTTGATTTTAATAAAGCTTATAATCCGTATTGTGCTTATGCCAAACAATTTTCCTGCCCCATACCTCCGGCAGAAAACAGTTTAAAGGTGAGGATTGAAGCGGGTGTCCTGAAGCCTGATCACCACTAAGGAAACAGAGACTCATTTTTAACACAGAGGACACTGAAAAAACTGAGTTTCACAGAGTTTTTTCTCTGTGAAACTCATTCAACTCTGTTACTCTGTGTTAAAAAAGGCTTAAGCATTCATATCTCCGTAATCTAATTTTTTCCCTTTGGTATACAACACAAAACGCAGGATTAAAACAAGGAATGGAACATACATTAATGCGGTAGACATTTCGAAATGGTTCAGCACAATGATGGACTTTTTCTTTAAGCGCTCCGACATCAGGTACAT
>JAHEYF010000101.1 GCA_023251755.1 Bacteroidota bacterium | reverse complement strand
CGATTTTTCCTGCTTTTCTAATTCTTTTTTTAAGCAGCAATGTCCTTTACAGTTGTTATTTTTTATTTCCTTTTTTACGCAAAGGTTTTGCGCAATGTATTGCTGGTTGAGTTTGAAATTGATAAGTACCGCCAGCCGTGCCGAAGTTTGGAACAGCACAGCCAGCAATACAGGTATGAAAAGAAATTTTTTCAACGCAGCAAATATAGGTAAATACTTTATTCGTTGGATTGTTCATTTGTTCAATAGTAGGAGAATAAATGAACGAACGAATAAAAGGAGGACTGAACTCGCAATCCCGGCTCATCACTTTAGTTCATCCGAATAAACGGCCTTGTTTTTTTTACGCAGGTTGTATTGCGAGGTCATCACTTCACCATAAGCCCCGGCTGTTCTGATTACAAAAACATCTCCACGATGGGTTTCTGGCAAATAAACCGCTTTACCGAAACAATCGCTGCTTTCGCAAATCGGGCCTACCACGTCGTAACGGGCTACTTTGGTAATGTTGTTTTTTTTGCTGAGGTTTTCTATTTTATGATAAGCCTGGTACAGGGCAGGTCTTATCAATTCAGTCATACCTGCATCAAGTATGGCGAAATTAGTGTTGATACCGTTTTTAATGTACAGTACCTTGCTGATCAGGTTTCCGCATTGGGCTACAATAGCGCGGCCAAGTTCAAAATGCACCTGTTGCCCCGGACGAAGCTCCAGGAAATCATTGAAGATTTTAAAGTAGGCTGCAAAGTCGGGAATGAGTTCTGTATCTGGTTCTTTGTAATTTACCCCAAGGCCCCCGCCCACATTAATGTTTTCGAGGTGATGCCCTTTTTGATTGAACCAGGCCTGAATTTCATTCACCCGCGTACATAAATTTTTGAAAGGCGTTAAATCAGTAATCTGAGAACCTATGTGAAAATGAAGCCCGATGAGTTGTAAGTTCGGGCAATGTTTTAATTTTTCAAGTATGGTATCAAACTCATAAGGATTGATACCGAATTTATTTTCCTCCAATCCTGTTGTAATGTATTTGTGTGTATTGGCATTTACATTGGGGTTGATGCGAAGTGCAATGCGTGCTTTGGTGTTTAAATTTCCGGCAAGCGCGTTCACTACTTCAAGCTCCTGTATCGATTCGCAATTGAAACAAAATATATCATTGCTTAAAGCAAAATTAATTTCATCATCGCTTTTGCCTACTCCGGCAAATACTACTTTGTTGTTTGCAAAACCATTGTTTAAGGCGCACTTTACCTCGTTACCGCTCACGCAATCGGCGCCGAACCCCGCTAACATCAGCTCCTGAAGTATTTTTTTATCGGTATTGGCTTTTAAGGCATAATGCACATGGTAATTGTACCGCTCTGACTCTGTGCGGATAGCTGTTATGGTTTTTTTTAGCAAGTCAAGGTCGTAGTAATAGAAAGGCGTTTTGATCTGCTCAAAAAAATGAAGGTGTTGTTCGTTGAACATAGTTGTGGTCTTTAATCTCTGAATAAATTCTAAATCCTAATTTCTAAATTCTAAAAGTAGCAGGTATTTGGTAATTAGTACCAGGTACCTGCTACTTGCTACAAGTCTAATATCTCACATCTCAATACTAAGGTCTCAATAATTAAACAATCCCTTATTCAACGCAACCAATGCGTCTTTTTTAAGGCTTCCTTTTATAAGTAGAGAAACGTTGTTGGGACTTCCACCATAAGAAATCATACGAATAGGAATTTCCTTTAAAGCATTCAACACTTTTAAAGCACAGCCTTTTGTTTCGCTTCCAAAATCACCTACAATACAAATAATACTTTGATTTTCGTCCACTGTTACATCACTGAACTCTTCTAATTCTTTCACAATTTCTTTTAAATATTTTGAAGAATCGATGGTAAGTGAAACAGCTACTTCCGATGTGGTGATCATATCGATAGGCGTTTTATACCGCTCAAAAATATCGAAGACCGAACGCAAAAAACCATGGGCTAATAACATGCGGTCGCTTTTAATGTTAATGGCTGTAATACCATCTTTTGCGGCTACCGCTTTAATGCCGTTCTCTGTTGTTTTTTCGCTGATGGTAGTTCCTTTAGCAGAAGGTTGCATGGTGTTTAACAGCAGTACAGGTATTTTTCTTTTTTGAGCGGGTAGTATGCAGGTGGGGTGAAGTATTTTTGCTCCAAAATAAGCCAGCTCAGCAGCTTCATCAAACGACAATTCATGTATAGGATGTGTTTTGTCAACAATCCTTGGATCGTTGTTGTGCATACCATCAATGTCTGTCCATATCTGAACTTCGGGCGCGTAAATAGCAGCGCCTATTAGCGAGGCCGTGTAGTCGCTGCCTCCACGCTTTAAGTTGTCTATTTCACCAAATGCATTGCGGCAAATATAACCCTGTGTAATAAATAATTTTTGGCCCGGGTATTTTTCCAGTTCCTCGTTCAAATGTGTTTCAATTGATTTTAAATCGGGTTCATCGTTTTCATCAATACGCATAAAGTTAAGGGCAGGCAGCAATACAGAAGAAACATTCATCTCTTCGAGGTAATAGTGAAACATAGCCGTCGACAACAATTCGCCCTGGGCCAGTATAGCTTTCTCTTCATTGGCTGTAAACATGTCTAAGGTAAACGACCGCAAATAATCGAAATGAAATTTGACTAAGTTGTTTCCTTTTTGCAAGGCTGTTTCTGTTATGTATAAACGTTTTAATTCGTTTTTGTATTTTTCTTCAAGGGTATTAATTAAAGTGGTGGCCTGCGCAGTGTTTTTTGCATACAGGGCATTGGCAATTTCAACCAGGGCATTGGTAGTACCGCTCATAGCGCTTAATACCACTATTTTGGCTTCATCGTTTACAACGAGTTGAACTAAGGCGTGCATTCTTTCTGCACTTCCTACACTGGTCCCTCCAAATTTGAGTACTTTCATTTTGTGTTGAGTGTTCATAGATTAATTATACTGGGAATTTAAATTAAGAAAGATTAATGGGAAAAAAACAATAAAATAAAAATGGAAAACAAATACGGGGTAGTGGGGCAGCGGGATTACTTAATGCCCTTGCGTTTACAGCGTTTGACCTTTATGTAGTTGTTTACAGAAATCATTTACAGGTGTAAATAGAATTTTAATTGGATGCAAATATATAAAATGTTTGATAAGCCAAACTATTTTTTTTTAATTTTTTATTTCTTCAAAGCCTTGTTGGAACAGTCTTTCACTTTGTAGCTGGATTTTATAAAGAAGAACAATAATTAAAAATAAATACAATCGTGAAAATTTTTCTCAGGGATAAAGCCCGATTAAGTCAGTTTAAGCGTTTTAATGAAATATAATTTCACTTTGAGCAAAAATTTATGATTTTTTCACATTCATTTAACGCAGAGGTAATATTTTGGGATTAACTTCGTTATAGAGATAAATAAAAAACAAATTGATTTTAAAAAACAAACAATATATGTACGATAGACAAGAAGCCATGATTCATTTAATGAACGGGCAACGCAAATATGGAAGGGTTATCCATCATTCAGACCCGGGTTTAATTCAGTTTGTGTCGTTTGTAAACGAACAAATATTCGGTAAAGAAAATTCGTTGAAGTACATCGAAGAAATTCCTTCTGAAGATGTACGGGAAATTGATTTCTGCTTAAAGTAGTCTTTAGTTCATAGCTCTTTCGTTTATTTGTTAGTTGAGCAATGAGAATTACCTAAATCCCAACTATTGAACGAAAGAACTATTCAACGAGTAAACTATTTTATTTCCTGACAGAACTAAGAACCTAACAGGTCTGCGAAGTGTTTAAGTGACCTGGCCTGAATATCCACCAAACCGTCGTTGTTAGTTGTTTCAGCAGAGATGTACACCGTTTTCATGCCTGCATTCCTTCCAAATTCCATATCGCTTTTTGAATCGCCTACAATGATTGATTTTGAAAAATCGATTTCGGGAAAATCCTTTTGAGCCTTGAGGGCCATGCCAATTCCAGGCTTGCGCGTAGGATGATTTTCGGAAGCCAGGTAAGGCGAGAAATAAACCTTGTCTATTCTTCCACCAAAATAATTGATTTCATACAACATGTTTTTGTGGATAAGTTCCAGGTCTTCAAGCCTGTATATCCCTTTCCCTATTCCTTGTTGGTTAGTAACGACTACAATTTTTCCGAAAAGGCTGTTGAATTTTTTTAAGGCATGAACCACTCCATCAACAAAGGCAAACTCCATCCAATGTTTAACATAATCGTTGTCTAATTTTTTATTGATCACCCCATCCCGGTCCAGAAATAGCGTCCAGCTTGTATCAATATTTAAATCCTTTAAAGTCATGTTGTGCTTTGTTATAATCTTCAGGAATACCAATATCTATAAAATAGCCCTGCATTTCGAAACCGAAGATATTAAAATGTGAGGCGAGTTTTTCGTAAAAATCTTTTTCAATAGAAAAGTTAAGCCGGGCAAGTGTGTTGTTTAAATAAAGTTCCCGGTTGATAATGTATACGCCGGCATTGATAAGGCCGACTTCATTTTTGCCGTTCTTTTCATTGAATGAAATTATTTTCCCATCCTCTTTCAATTGAATGGTTCCATACCGCGAAGCATCTTCTACTTTGCGAACGGCCAATGAACAGGAAGAACCTGAGAGCTGATGCAAGTGATAATAGTTGTGCAAATCAATATCAAAAAACGAATCCCCGTTCATGACCAACACTTCTTTGTCTTCACATTTTTCAAGGGCAAGGCGTATTCCTCCACCGGTACCTAAGGGGCTTTCTTCGTGAGAATATGCGATGCTTACACCTTCAAATTCTCCCCCGAAATAATCACTTATTTTATGTGATAAATGGCCGGTTGAAAAAACAATTTTCCTTGTCCCAAAATGTTTCAGGTACCGGACAAGGTATTCCAAAAAAGGAATATTGTTGATGGGGGCCATTGGTTTTGGAATATCGTTAATCACTTCACGTAAGCGTGTACCAAAACCTCCGGAGAGGATGATTGCTTCTGAAATTTTAATTGAGTGCAGGATCATTTTTTTAACACAGAGGGCACAGAGGTTTATGAGTTTCACAGAGCCCTGTGTAGCTCTTTTTCCACTGTGGGCTCTGTGTTGAAATTAATTGTATCAGGGTTTCGGAAATAATTTCATCTCCACTATTTCGCACAAGGTATGCCCTAATAACATGTGGCATTCCTGAATGCGTGGTGTATCTTTCGAAGGAATGTTGACCAGGTATTTACAATGGTCTTTCATTTTACCTCCTGTTTCGCCGGTGAAGGCAATCGTAATAAGTCCCTGCTCATTGGCTGTTTGCAAGGCTTTAATTACATTTCCGGAATTGCCACTGGTAGATAAACCAATCAGCACATCTCCTTTACGTCCCATCGCTTTGGTAAGCCGGCTGTATATTTCATCGTAACTGTAGTCGTTGGCAACAGCGGTAACGTAACTTGTGTTCACATGTAAGGCTTCTGAAAAAAGAGGAGGGCGATCGTAATAAAACCTTCCGCTCAGTTCGGCGCTCAGGTGTTGTGCATCGGCTGCGCTGCCTCCGTTTCCACACCACAATACTTTTCCATCCTGTTTGTAACAGTTTACTATTTCATCGGCAATTTTGGTGATGGATGTTAAGAGCGCTTCATTTTGTATGAGTGCAGCCTTTAATTGAATAGAAGCGTTTATTTTAGATTTAACAAAATCGTTCATTGTTAGTTCTCGTTTATTTGTTTACTCGTTTTTAGTTCACCTGCATCATTAGCTAATTATCACATTGGCTAATCAGCTAATTCTACGGTACAAGTTTACAATTTTATCCGTAAAAATACGCCAGTCGTATTTTTGTTTTTCTTCTACCATTCCTTTTGTGTAAGCTTCCTCACGGTTGTTCTCAAAAAAATCAAGAATAGCATCGGCAATAGCTGCTTTGTTGGACGCCACTACATATCCTGCTTTGCCATGTGGAATAATTTCGCTCAGGCCACCAACATTGGTAACGAGCACCGGTTTTTCGAAATGAAAGGCTACTTGTGTAACCCCGCTTTGCGTGGCATTGCGATAGGGCAGGGTAACCAGGTTAGCCGCCGAAAAATAAAGTTTAACTTCTTCGTTGGCTATAAATTTGCCGTGCAGGATAATAGAATTTTCAATTCCCTGCGTTTGTATAATGTTATCGTAATATGTTCTGTCTTCGTAAAACTCACCTGCAATCAATAATTTGATCCCGGCTTTTTTTATGCGTTCATCGCCCATGGCTTCCAGCAATAAATCCAGGCCTTTGTATTTGCGGATTAAACCAAAAAACAAAATCACTTTATCGTTTTCATTTACGCCTAATTTTTTTCTGGCTTCCGGCATCGGTAATTTTTCTCCGAAGGAAGTATACAGGGGGTGTAATAAAAACTCTTTGTGTGCACTGGAAGTAAATTTATGGAGGTCTTCCATCACCGCTTTGCTCATGGTAACAAAACCCTGGCAGGATTTAATGAAGTACTTAGTAAAGGCTTCATCCCCCGGACGTTTCTCGTGTGGAATAACATTGTCGGTAATAGCGATTACTTTAATGCCTTTCTTTTTGATAGCGCGCGCAATGGTTCCGAGGGCGGGGCCCATAAAAGGAATCCAGTAACGGATAACAACAAAATCGGGTTTTTCTTTTTTAATGAACCTTGCTGTCCTGATCCAACTGAACGGATTTACCGAGTTTATAAGGGTGTAAATTTTTATCCCTAAAGGGGATTTACCCGAGGTATCAAATTGAGTGGAGCCCGGAAAAAGAAAATTGGGGTATTGCAAGGAGTAGGAAATAATAGCGGCTTCGTGGCCCTGAGCAGTAAGTGCTCGACAAAACAACTCGTCGAAGGTAGCGAGCCCGCCGCGTAGCGGATAAGCAGGACCAATGATGAATACCTTGTATTTATTCAAATGCTCCGTCATTATTTTTTTCCAACTACCAGCTCTATCAAATCTTTTTCCTGCCAGTATTTATTGGCCACCTCACGCAATTCGGCGGGTGTTACGTGTTTTACTGCATCAAAATACCGGTCAAAATAATTGTAATCCAAACCAAATTCCCACACCGCTTTAAATTTATCGGCCAGGGCAAAAGGGCCGTCAACACTGCGTAAGAATTGACCCAATATGTAATTTCTAACCACTTCTAATTCCTGTTCAGGAATTAAGTCTTCGCGCAGGATTTTTATTTCTTTGTAAATTTCTTCTAAGGTGTTGGTGGTTACATCCGAACCCACTTCGGTAGAAATGTAAAAGTAACCGGCATTGGTTAAAGAGGATAAACCGCTCCCAATTCCATAAGTATAGCCTTTGTCTTCGCGGATGTTGGCCATCAGGCGCGAACCGAAATAACCACCCAGTACTGAATTTAATACCTGGAATTTAAAATAGTCTTCGTGCTTTTTATTGAACAACAAACGCCCAACACGAATAGCGGATTGTATGGCATCGGCTTTTTCGATAAAATGTTTTTGCTGTTTGTTTTGCATTGCAGGACCTGCATCAACTACCGGCTTATTGGCTATACCCCAGGCTTCTTTGCCAAAGTGCTGATTTAAAACGCTGATAAGATTAGGTGCCAGTTTGCCGGAAGCAACAATGGAGCAATTTGCCGAATTGTATTTTTTCTTATAAAATTCAACAATATGTTCCTGTTTAATTTTATCGTAATCTTCCAACTTTACATCAATGCCGTAAGGATGTTTTTCCCCGAAAATAAGTTCTCCGTATTTACGACGGGCCAGTACATTTACTTTTTGTGTATTCACTAAAAATTTCTGGCGTTTATTGGAAAGGTAAATATCAAATTCATTTTGAGGGAAGGTGGCGTTTTTTAAAATGTCCTCCACATAAACAATGGTACTTTCAAGGTATTTGTTTAAAGAGTAAAGAACGATGGAAGAAAAATCCTGTCCTACATTGCATTCAAA
The DNA here is from genome assembly GCA_023251755.1 of Bacteroidota bacterium. Taxonomy (GTDB): domain Bacteria; phylum Bacteroidota; class Bacteroidia; order B-17B0; family Aurantibacillaceae; genus JAHEYF01. The sequence goes on along the minus strand of JAHEYF010000101.1, from coordinate 7,681 downwards.
AAAAGAACCGTAAAAGTCTATGTTGTCAGACAATTCATCAGCTGTGTACTTACTTGTTCCGGTTTCCAATAAGTTGTTGGCGGCCGAGGCGAGCAGGGGCATATCCTGGTAATACATACCGGCATTAAAAATAAATTCTATTTTGGTCAGCTCCTGGCTTCCCGCATCAATGGTGTAAACCGGAATACCGTTGTCTAATTTTCCTGCAACAGCGTGTGGAATAACTATTTTATCGATGGTTTTAAATTCAGGGGCTTGTATTCTGTCTAACATATTGTTTTCTTTTGCAGAGATGAATTGAATCGTTTAATTTTTTTCTTTCGCCATGTAATACAAAGTAGAGCAATTGTTTTTGTCTAAAATGATCCGGGCTTGTTGTTGAATACCTTCTACCGTAACGGCCTGGTAATTTTCCACTTCTTCATTAATCAGGTTGGCATCGCCCAGTAATTCGGATATAGCCAGGTTGGTGGCTTTGTTCAATACATCTGTTTCCGAAAAAGTTAAGGAGGACTCAGTTTTGTTTTTGCATTTTTGCAATTCTTTTTCAGGTACCAATTGGTTTTGCAGTCTGGAAACTTCTTCTTCAATTCCTTTTTCGGCATCGGCAATACTTACGCCTTCGTTTACTTTCCCGGAAATAACAAAAAGGCCTTTATCAAAATCACCCATCACGTAAGCATTAATGTCTGAAAACAATTGTTTTTCTTTAATCAAGGATTTGTACAAACGGGATGAATTGCCACGGGAAAGAATATCGCTCATTAAATCAACCGTGTGGTATTCTTTATCGTAACGCGAACACATGTGAAAGGCTTTGTAAATAGAACTGGCAGGCACATCCCTTTCAACAGTCAGGCTGCGTGCCTCTGTTTGTTTGGGTTCTGCAGGAAGTTTCCGTTCGGGTTTTATTGCTTCAGGAATAGGGGCAAACCATTTTTCTGACAATTGTTTTACTTGCTGTAGTTCAACATCACCGGCCACAACCATAATGGCATTTCCGGGGTTGTAATGTTTTTTAAAAAAAGCTTTTACATCGTCCATGGTTGCGTTTTCAATGTGCGAAATTTCTTTACCGATGGTGGCCCATTTATACGGATGAACTTTGTAAACTAAGGGGCGCAACAACAACCACACATCTCCATAAGGCTGGTTGAGGTAACGTTGTTTAAATTCTTCTATCACCACACTGCGTTGTACTTCAAGGCTTTTATCACTAAAAGCTAAGCTCAGCATACGGTCACTTTCCAACCAGAAGGCGGTTTCTAAGTTTTCGGATGGAACCGTGCAGTAATAATTGGTAATGTCGTTGGTGGTAAAGGCATTGTTTTCGCCGCCTACCAGTTGCAAAGGCTCATCGTAATTGGGGATGTTGATACTACCGCCAAACATCAGGTGTTCAAACAAGTGGGCGAAACCGGTTTTGTTTTCATCCTCGTCTCTTGCCCCCACATTGTATAAAATGTTGACGCAGGCCATGGGGGTCGATTTATCCTGGTGAACAATCACCGTTAAATTATTGGCCAGCTTAAATTTATCGAAATGAATCATAAAAAAAGGTCTTAATACTTTGTAAATAATGGTGAAAATTATAATTCAATGTTTTTAATGCGCTGCTGAACAGCTTTAAATTCTTCAATCATTTCTTTAATGATTTCAGCAGCGGGTTTTATATCGGTAATGGCCCCTGAAATCTGTCCTATTTCAAGTTCTCCTTCGTCCAGATCCCCCTCAAACATGCCTTTTTTGGCACGGGCCCTGCCCAACAAAGTGTTTAGTTCACTGGCATCAGCCCCTCTTTTTTCGGCGTCAAGCACGGCATTGCAAAATTTGTTTTTAATCAACCTTACAGGGGTCAGTTGTTTAAGTGTTAAAATGGTATCCCCTTCGGCTGCTTTTACAACAGCCTCTTTAAAATGCTGGTGCGCGCTGCTTTCGGGGGTGGTTACAAAGCGGCTTCCCACCTGGACTCCGTCTGCACCCAGCGCCAATGCAGCTAACATGGAAGCGCCGGAGCCAATTCCACCTGCGGCAATTAAAGGGATGTTCACCGCTTTTTTTACCTGTGGAATCAATACTAAGGTGGTAGTTTCTTCCCGGCCATTGTGTCCGCCGGCCTCAAAACCTTCGGCGACTACGGCGTCAACACCGGCTTCCTGGGATTTTAAGGCAAATTTTACATTGGACACTACATGAACCACTGTGATCCCTTTTGATTGCAGGTGCTGGGTCCATGTTTTAGGATTACCGGCTGAAGTAAATACAATCTTCACCCCTTCTTCCACAATAATTTTAATATGCTCTTCAATATTGGGGTATAAAAGGGGCACATTTACACCGAAAGGTTTATTGGTGTGTTGTTTACATTTTTGGATGTGTTCCCTCAGCACTTCGGGGTACATGGAACCACTTCCAATAAGACCCAGCCCCCCTGCGTTACTAACCGCCGAAGCCAGCTCCCATCCGCTGCACCAAATCATTCCGGCCTGTACAATAGGGTATTGAATATTAAATAAAGAGCAAACGGCAGGTTTCATAAAAAATCGATAAAAGGAAGTGTATAAACTTGCACGAATTTAATTAATTATATTATATTTGTATTGTATGCTGTGATGAATCGCAGTATATTTTAATTGGACAAAGAAAACTATTTACACATGAAAAACACAATTACAAAAATTAGTTTGTTTATTGTAATGCTGATTGGGTTGAATACCTATGCGCAATACCGCTTTGAATTTGGTATGAGTGCGGGTGTTGCCAATTATCTGGGTGATATTGGCGGAGGTGATAAAACCCGCCGCGATTTTATTTTTGATATGAAAATGGCCAAAAGCCGCCAGGCCGTATCGGGTTTTATCCGCTACAAGGTACTTCCGGGCCTTTCTTTAAAAGCAGAATTAACTTACCTGCGTATTTCAGGAGACGATGCCCTGTCTGCAAACCCGGCCAGGCACTTAAGAAATTTGAATTTTACAAACGATATGTTTGAACTGGCCACCCAGGCCCAGATAAAAATATACGAAGACCCAAGTATAAACTCCAGTAAACGGTTTAAAATTGGTATGCGTGCATACATTGGTGGGGGTATTGGTGCATTTTACAGCAATCCCAAAACAAAATTCAACGGCGGTTCAGTTGCTTTAAGGCCATTGGAAACTGAAGGGGTTAGTTACGGCGCTATGGGTATTTGTATACCTGTTTCGGGTGGAGTGGCTTTTACCTTAAAAAAACACCACAGGATTGGATGGGAAATTGGATGGCGTACAACATTTACCGATTACTTAGATGATGTGAGCACTGTTTATGCAAACGGACTAACAGGAACGTCTGCTGATTTAGCGAACAGAACGGGTGAAGTGGCAGATGCAGAGAGTTACGGAATCGATTTGGCCAATTATGGGCCAAGTGATAACGGTACCCTGAATAAAAGGGGCGACCCCACTCACAACGATTCTTATTTAACGATGAACATCTCCTATAGCTACGTGTTCAGGGGGCAAAGTGCTTTCTACCGTTCTAAATATGGTTCTTTCTTTAGTAAAACCGCTAAAAAAGGCCGTAAAATCAGGGCTAAATTCTAAAATTAAGATTGAATATTTTAAGATTAAAGGAACCGAAAGGTTCCTTTTTTTGTATGTTCAAGTCCCTTGCATAATTCGCAATCCAACCCCCCCTCTTAATACTACTATCTCAGATCTCAATACTATTATCTCACATCTATTTAAGTTATAATTATTCTAATTTTATTTTTATGTGGTTATATTGACTAAATAATCTATTTATTTGATAAATATAGCATCTGTGTATTGCTGCAACTTGGGAAATTAATTAAGTGGCACTATCAATAAAATTAAATTACAGGGAATTAATTTCTTTTTTCTACTCAGCTGAAAAAGCGAACAATGCAAATGTGTTTTCAGAATTTAAGCCCTTATGATTTCCCGAAAGCTAATAGCTATTAAAGATTGAACAGGCTGAACGTCTTACATTAAGGGCTAAACAGGAGATGGTTGCCGCCGGGCATTCCTCTAAATTTGTTGCTATATCAATCAACCAAAATCATGAAAAAACATTTATTTACAGTCCTTGCGGGGACTCTGGCTTTTAGCCTCTCTGCGCAGGTTCATTACCAGGAAAGCTTTAACGGTTTAACATTAACCAATAGCGCAAGTACTACGCCGTATCCGTCTTCTCAGATACCAACCAACATGGTACAAATCAACGCCGACGGAAAACCGGCGAATGCAAGTGCCGAAGGGCCTTTTACAGACCCGGCTTATTCTTCCAAAGCATGGGCCTGTATGATGAACCAGGCAGATACCTTTGCCGTGAGCACCTCTTATATTAACCCTCCGGGACTGGTGAACCGCTGGCTGATTACACCTCCGATCAGCGGATTAACGGCTGCATCGGTGCTTAAATGGAATGCGAAAGCCCCTGACGCGAATTATCCGGATGGCTATGAAGTCTGGGTTTCGGTTGCCGCAGGTGCAAATACTACGCCGGTAGTAGCAGATTTTACCGGTACAGCCTCCAATAAAGTGTTTACGATTGCTGCAGAAGACACTGGCTGGGTTTCGCACAACGTTAGTTTAGCGGTCTTTGCGGGACAAACCGTGCGCATTGCATTCAGAAACAATTCAAACGATATGAACCTGTTGTTTATTGACGACATCATGGCTTTTGTTGCACCTCCAATAGACATTGACCTGGTGTCCTTGTCTCCGGCCGGTTCAACTGTTTGGGCAGTAGTAAATTCAGGTACAACTTTGGGCGGCACTGTTCAAAACTTGGGTTCCACACCTATAACAGCCTTTACTGCCTATTACACCGACGGTACTATAAACTCCAGCAGCAATTTTACGGGTTTAAATATTACTTACGGACAAAGCTATAATTTTACTTTTACCACTCCTTATACCATCACTTCTTTAAATTCAGTACCTATGAAGGTTTGGGTTGATCTGAGCGGAGATCCGACGCACAGCAACGATACATTAAACACAACTTTAAAAGGTTGTTCTTTTGTGCCCAACCACAAAGTAGTGTTTGAAGAAGCTACAGGTACCTGGTGTGGGTGGTGTGTGAGGGGATTAGTATACATGGATTCGATTAATAAAGTGTATCCGAATACCACTGTTGTTATTGCTGTACACGATGGCGATCCAATGACGGATGCTGTTTATGATGGTGCTATGAGCACTTTGGTAGGGGGCTACCCCAATGTAATGGCAGACCGCCTTGTGTTTAGCGGTGACCCAAGTCAGGCTTTTACAGCTTACAATGCACACATCAATGATTTTGGCCTGGCCGATTTAACCCTTACTCCTTCATACAATACCACCACAAGGGTGGCAACGGTTAGTGTGGATGCAAAAATGGCTGTTTCAATTGCAACAAACAATTCAGGCACCGACGATTACCGTTTGGCCGTTGTATTTACCGAAGATGGTGTAACCGGAACAGGCTCTACCTGGGACCAGCACAATTATTATTCTGGTGGCGCAGATGGGCCAATGTCCGGGGCAGGGCACGATTTTGCCGCAGAACCCGATCCTGTTCCTGCCGCGAACATGGTGTACGATTTTGTTGCACGTACCATACTGGGTGGTTTTACAGGGCAAGCAAACAGCCTGCCTTCTAATTTAGTTGCCGGCACCACTTACAACAACAATACCTTTACCTACACTGTGCCTGCTGCTTACAACGTAGATAAAATGAAAGTTCACGCCCTGATCATTGATGCAAAAAACAACATTATTTACAATGCAAACAGTGTAAGTTTAACCGTTGCCGGCATTCCATCACAATCAGAAAAAATGGACCTGGCCATTTATCCGAACCCTGCTTCAACTACAGCCACCATAAAACTGAACCTGGCTGCCGCTGAAACTGTTTCAATTACTGTATACAATGCAATTGGCGAAGTGGTGTACAGCGAAGTTAAAAACAGTTTACCTGAAGGGGAAAGCAAAATACTTTTAAACACCCAGCATTTTGCCAACGGAATGTACCATGTTAGTATTTCTTCGGCACATGGACTCGTTACTAAAAAATTAAGCATTCATAAATAAGGTTTAAATTTTTATACATTCAACAAAAAAGAGGCTGCTTCAAAAGACAGCCTCTTTTTTTATAAATCTATACTAAAAAACTACCGTTCTTTTATTTACGGCTTCGTTCATACTTATTCGCATCCCCTTTGAATAAAAAATGCGAATTTTGTGCCGACCATATCCCCAAGCCATGAAGAGTACAACAACCACAACACTTAGCCTGCTGTTAATTTTATTGAGTTCAGTTGCCTTTGCACAAATGCCCACTTTACCAGTCGCCAACCCCAACAACAAAGGCGGTTTCAAAATGCCTAACATTGCCCGTATGTACGGAAAGGTGCTGGATGCCAAAACAAAAGAACCTGTTGAGTTTGCAGCCGTCGCCCTCTTGTGGTACGATAAAGACAGCGCTATTGCCGGAATGCTCGTAAAAGGAAACGGGGATTTTTCATTGGACAACCTCCCATTGGGCGGTTTCAGGTTAAAAATTTCATTCATAGGTTATAAAACCCTCGAACAGAAAATATTCATCAGTCCCCAAAAAATGGAACAGGATTTAGGGAATATAGTATTGGAGCAGGACGAAGCGCTGTTAAATGAAGTAACGGTTAGCGGGGAAAAAGGTGCGGTAACCATGGCGATTGACCGGAGAATTTACAATGTGGACAAAGATATTTCGACCCGGGGTGGTACTGCGCTGGATGTGATGAAAAACGTACCCAGTGTAACTGTTGACGCCGATGGTAACGCCAGCCTGCGCAACAGCGCCACACAAATATATGTGGATGGAAGACCAACTACTTTAACCCTGGCTCAAATTCCTGCCGACCAGATTGACCGCGTTGAAATCATTACCAATCCTTCGGTAAAATTTGATGCCAGTACCATGGGAGGTATTTTAAATATTGTTATGAAAAAAAACACCAAACCCGGTTACAACGGTATTGTAATGGGAGGCATTGGAACATCCAACCGTTACAATGGCATGGCCAATTTAAACATCAAAGAAAAAGCCTTCAATTTTTTTATGATGTACACCTACAACAACCAGGAAAATATCACCAAAGGGTATACACACCGCAGCAATATATACAATGCAAGCCCTTATGGTTATTTTAACCAGGACAACAACACCGATTCGAAAAACACGTTTCAATTCGGGCGTGTTGGTTTTGATTACAGCATCAACAACCGCAACACCATTACCCTTTCCGAAAACATTGTTCGTGGCCAGTTTGGTACCATTGACAAACAGGAGTATACTAATTCGGATGGGAATAAAAATTTATTGTTGTATGGCGACAGAACCAACGATCAACAAAGCTGGTTTATTAATTATACTACACAGGCACTTTATAAACGCACATACCCCAAACAAGGCAAGGAGTTAACAGCCGACCTGAACCAAAACCATTCTATATCGGAATTCAACAACGACTTTAGCACCAATAGTTATTTAAACGGAGGTATTGTTGCGCCATTTAGTCCAACCAAACAAAAGAACATTGGCGGTAGCGGTTCAGATATGTATACCTTTCAATTGGATTATGTAAACCCGCTCAATGAAAATTCAAAATTTGAAACAGGGCTTAGGAGCTATTACAAAAACACGTCTAATCTTG
>JAHEYF010000198.1 GCA_023251755.1 Bacteroidota bacterium | reverse complement strand
ATTCAGTAAAAAATTCAACAGCGGCTGCGCTTTCTCCGGCAAGGTCGTAACACAATGCCAATTCACTTATGGCTAAGTCGTTATCCTTGTTTACTTTAAGGGCTTTTTTAAAGTAATAAATAGCGTCAATGGGTTTGCCCTGGTTGTAAAATTCGGCACCGAGGGCTACGTATATTTCGTCTTTTTCGTCGCTGAGGGGCAAAGCTAATTTATAGTTTTCGATGGCCTGTTCGCTTAAACCGGTTTGGCTGTATATATAGGCCCTGGTAATGTACAGGTCGGGGTTCGAAGGTTCAATGTGCTCCAGGTCGTTGAGCAGGTTCAGGGCTTCGTGTGTTTTGTGTATAGCCGATAAATATTGAGCCTTGCTTATTTTAAAGGTAACAGAATAAGGAAACTGGGCCGTTGCTTTATCAAGGGCTACTTTCACCATGTCTACTTTGTTGGCCGCAAAATAATGGTCTATAATATCTTCATATTCTTCGGAATCAAAAAAGAAAGTTGATCCGGTATTTACCATGTTTTCAAAACGTTCAATCAGTTTCTCAAACTCATTCTCTCGTTCGCTCATAAAAATACTCCCTTCTTCAAAATTTTATCTTACAATTAATTAGATTAAAAGAACCAATTGATACAATCTTAATTTACAAAGCCCTCTGCCTGAATATGGCGTTTAACGGGCTTTTTTGGTTTTGCAAGACAAATTGAAACTATTATTCCATCTGATATAACGTTCCCTTTACACACAAATATAATGAATTTTCATGCGATTTCCTTGTTTTGTTTTGAACAAAAAAATAATAATATGTTGATGTTTTTATAGGCTGGAAAAACGCTTAATTAAATTATATTTGTACTACGTATTTATAATAAAAATTGTTGATTGTGGCATTAATTAAATCTATCTCGGGAATAAGAGGTACTATTGGCGGAAAACAGGGCGAAGGATTAAGCCCGATGGACATTGTAAAATTCTCTTCAGCTTACGGCATCTGGCTTAAACAGCAGTATAAAAAAGACTTTAAAATTAAGGTTGTCATTGGCCGTGATGCCCGCCTGTCGGGAGAAATGGTGAACAACTTAGTAAAAGGTACCTTGAGCGGTCTGGGAATTGATATTGTAGATGTTGGTTTATCGACCACACCAACGGTTGAAATGGCCGTGACTGAACTGGCAGCACAGGGTGGTATTATTTTAACGGCCAGCCACAACCCCAAACAATGGAACGCACTTAAATTACTGAACGATAAAGGGGAATTTATTTCGGAAGCCGATGGTAAAAAGTTATTGGACATTGCCGATAAGGAAGATTTTGTTTATGCCGAAGTGAACAATTTAGGAAAGATTGAATACCGCGATGATTTATTAAAACTACACATTGATAAAATACTGGCATTGCCTTATGTAGATGTGGAAGCTATAAAAGCAAAGAATTTTTCGGTGGTGGTGGATGCCGTCAACTCAAGCGGAGGCATTGCTGTACCCCTGTTGCTTGAAGTGTTGGGCGTTACGAAAATCACCAAATTATATTGCGAGCCAGACGGAAATTTTCCACACAACCCCGAACCATTGCCCGAAAACTTAAGAGACCTCTCGAAAGCCGTGGTTAAAAGCAAGGCTCATCTGGGGATTTCGGTGGACCCGGACGTAGACCGCCTGGCGCTTGTTTGCGAAGACGGTGAAATGTTTGGTGAAGAATATACCCTGGTTTCGGTTGCCGATTATGTATTAAAAAATAACAAGGGCGGAAATACAGTTTCCAATCTTTCGTCGACCAGGGCTTTGCGCGACGTTACAGAGAAAGCAGGAGGGAAGCACTGTGCCGCCGCTGTAGGTGAAGTGAATGTGGTAACGATGATGAAGGAAACAAAAGCTATTATTGGCGGGGAAGGAAATGGCGGGGTAATTTTACCCGAGCTGCATTACGGACGTGATGCCTTGGTGGGAATAGCCATCTTCTTAACCCATTTGGCCAAATATGGTAAGTCTGTTTCGATGTTAAGGGCCACTTATCCTGATTATTATATCTCGAAAAACAAAATAGAGCTTACACCTGAAATTGATGTAGACTCAATTTTAGAACGGATTAAAGTAAAATATAAAAAACAGCCCATTAATACAGTGGATGGGGTAAAGATAGAATTTGACAAAGAATGGGTACACCTTCGCAAGTCAAACACCGAGCCTATTATACGGATTTATTCAGAAAGCGAATCGATGACTACGGCTGATAACCTGGCGAAGAAGATTATGCAGGATATTAAGGAACTGATTAAGGAATTAAATATTGCCTGATTGTTTTTTTTGAATTTTAATTAAAGTCTATCCGTAAAAAAGGGTAGGCTTTGTTGTTTTGTCCCTGCAAAGTTGAATTCATATACAGGTATTTTAAACACAAAACATACATTGACAACTAACCCCTGTAAAGTGCCTGATCCCAACAATTTTACCGTTCTTCCTATCAAACCGACTTTGAAACCTATTTAACAAATCTGTTTCAGTATTTTCAAAATATCGTCTTAATGAATAGCAGCATAAATCTGCAATCTGAACAAGACTTGTAAGTTCCGAGTTTACAAAAAATGGTGTTTCAATAATGTGTTCAATACTTGTCCATAAAGTACCATGACTATGAAACTTCTTCATTAAAGCGGTATGTTTCTTAGAAACAGTTTCATTATTATCGTGAATTAAAGTCCCATAAAGCTGAATGTTTTTTGTACTCTTGCTCACAATTTTCATATACTGCTCAAATCTTGAAACCAATTGTTCAAGGGCTTGTTCATCCACAGACTTTTTTGCCCTTAAAGGGTCAAAGTGAATTTTATCTATACATTCTGCAAACAACCTTGCAAATGACCAACTACCAACCAAATCAGCCAGGTCCTGAATGAAACACATTCTTTCAGTGTGGGTTAAATGAATATAAGCATCTGTTTGCCGGTAATTTTTTCTTGTTTGTTTATAGTGACTTTTATTAGGGCTTTTTTGAAGCTTGAGAAGTTCTGCCTTTCTGACCTTACCAACTTCATGACGCCTCTGTACATAATTCATTGCGTCAAAGTCAGCTATTTTACTTTGTTCAAGATATTTTCGTACTATCCAACCTGTATGAACCTCGGAATTTTGTAAATCGTATTTTTGTTTTATTTTGGAGATACCTTTTTCACATAGTTTCCAATACGAAATAGGTATTGACAGCCCAGCCAAAACATAATGACTGGTGTTCCCAGGTACCTCGGGAGTCCCTGACTCATCAATATAACAAAAATAAACCATGGAGGATAGGGCAAAAAAAAAGCGACTGGTTTCAGGGAATAATTCCCGTTGTAGAGACGCTTGACGACTCTTCCCAGACGCAGTTACAAATGTATAACAAATATTTGAAAAAAGGAAAGCAAGTATCAAAAAAAACAGGCGACTTACAGCCTTTGAACTGTTAAAATTCAAAACCTTACCAAATTGTTGCATCCACTGATTTATTGAAACGAAATTAATTGAGGAAAACCATTTTGTGGAATATATGGATGTTAAATAAAAACTTTACTCCTTGTATGTCTGTATATTTTAAATCGTAATACTGACATATTTATTCATTATAAATATCGATAAATGCCTTTATTAGTCAGTGATTCAGGTGATTAAAATATTTTTACGATTAAAAAAAATAATTAGATTTGGAGTCTGCTAAATAACGAGAAACTATTTTTTTAAAACATAAAACACTTATGAGTAAAAATCAAAAGCATTACGATGTAATAGTCATGGGGGGTGGTTCCATGGGACTATCAACGGCTTACCATTTAAGTAAACGAAAAACCAAAACCCTGGTTCTGGAACAGTTTACCTTTATTAACCAGTTGGGCAGCTCTGCCGGTGTATCGCGGCAATACCGCATACCTTACCCCGAAGAGTACATGGTGAAAATGGCCCTGGAAGCCAAACCGTATTGGGATGAGTTGCAACTGCACACTCCGCACCAGTTAATGGACAAGGTAGGTACCCTGTGGTTTGGCGATCCGGCTGTACACTCCACCGAAGGGAACATCGGCGAAGCTGAAAAAGCCCTGAAAGCCATGAAGGTGCCTTATACCTCCTTAACGGCAAAAGAGATTGAAAAGAAATACCATTTTACCCATTTACCGGATACCTACACCGGCCTGTTTCAAGCCGATGGGGCCAGTATTAATATTAAAGCCACACAGCAAACCCTGTATGACTGGAACAGCCAAAGCCCATACATTACTTTAATGGAAGAAGCCCCGGTAATAGGTATTAAAGAGGTAAATAAAACATTTGAAGTCACCACACCGGATGGCACTTTTATTGCCGAAAAAATAGTGGTGGTGCCAGGCCCTTATATCAACAGCA
>JAHEYF010000017.1 GCA_023251755.1 Bacteroidota bacterium | reverse complement strand
ATAAACTCATACACCAGTTCGCAGGTGGAGCAGGATTTTACATCGTGAAAATAATAATTGGCATAATCATCGGGTTGCTGGTGATGGTCGATGAGTATTTTAATGGCTTTGGTTTTTTCAACCTCAAGTCCTAATTGTTCAATGCGTTTAAAGGAATTAAAATCATGAGTAAAAATAACATCCGACTGATGAATAAAGCTGTTTGCTTTTTTTGGTTCCCTTTCATGCACCAGCACCGTGTTGTTTCCGGGCAGCCATTTTAAAAAGTTGGGGTATTCATTCGGAACAATCACCTTTACCTTTTTGTTTTTACTTTTCAGGTAATGGTATAAGCCCAGCGATGAGCCCATGGCATCCCCGTCAGGCCCCCAGTGGGTGATAATAGAAATAGTAGTGGCTTTGGCCAACACTTTTTTAAAGGTGCTAAAGGAGTCTTTGCGCATAGTGCTGCAAATGTACGAATTGTATGTTTAGTTCATAGTTCTTAGTTCATGGTTCTTAGTTCTTAGAGGGGTAATTTAATTGAAGTTTCAGAATTTCCCTGATCCATCTTCAAATCAGGTTCTCCCATCATCAAATTTTCAAATCAGCTCATTCTCAAATCATCAACACCTATCCGGTTTTCATTTACCTGTCTCCCCCATCCTCAAATCAGCTCATTCTCAAATTTTCAAATCAAAACCCGATTTGTATATCTGAAGCCTTTGGGTTAATTTAGCTCGTCCAAAAAAACCGATTTAACCACAAACCATCAATATGCAAAAAATTACTACTCTCTTCTCTCATCTATTATTTATCTCTGTCTTTTTTTTATCGGCATCTGTTTATGCACAATCAACCTGCGCCTGGGCTAAAAAGGCAGGTGGCAGCAACGAAGATTACGCCAGTGATGTAATTACAGATGCTTCGGGCAATGTGTATTCATTGGGAAATTTTTATTCCCAGACCATTGTCATAAGTGGTACTACACTAACGAATCAGCCATACGCCGCTTTTAATTATGGTACCGAAATGTTTTTAGTGAAATACGATTCCTGCGGGAATTTTAAATGGGCGAAACAAGCCGGAGGAAATTCAGATACACGGGGTACCGGTTTGGCTGTGGATGCTGCCGGCAATGTTTATGTATCAGGTTACTCCAGTGCCGACACGGTTTCGTTTGGAGCTTTAAAACTAATTACCAAAGAATACATCGACGCTTTTGTTGTTAAATACGATGCAAACGGGATAGCGCAGTGGGCAAGACAGGGTACCGGTGATTACCACGACAGGGCTTACGGGGTTGCAGTAGATGCTTCAAACAACGTTTACCTCACCGGAACTTTCTCTTCTACTTACGTTCGCTTTGGCAACGATAGTATCAGAAACAGAAACAGCGATGATGATATATTTATTGTTAAATACGACAACAGCGGAACCGTACAATGGCTAAGAGGCGGAACCGGTGATTACGACGATCAGCCTTTTGGAATAGGAACGGATGCCAATGGAAATATATATGTTGGTGGTACTTTCGGTTCAAGCTATATCCGTTTTGGAACCGACTCGCTTGCCCTGCATGGCTATTACGATATTTTTGTGGTGAAGTACAACAGCAACGGAGCTGAACAATGGCTAAAAACTGCAGGCGCAGGCGACGACGACGAAGCCATGGGCCTGGCCACCGATGCTGCCGGTAATACCTACATAACCGGGTTCATAGGGTATAATTCAACGGTGGCTTTCGGAACTCATTCCATTACCAATCCGAATAGTTCACTGGCTTCGTTTATTGCAAAATACGATGCAGGTGGTACCGCCCAGTGGGCGAAAAAAGGACAGGGCAATTCGTATACCTTTAGCTTTGGAAGGGACATTACGCTGGACCTGAATGGAGACCCTTACATTATAGGGTATTCCGATTCAGACTCATTGAACCTTGGAGCTGTAACAATTTATAACAATTCAATTACAGCCGGAAATGGTGGCGGTGGAGATACGCTGTACGATGTATTTGTAGCCAAATACAAAACCAATGGAAACCTGGCCTGGGCAAGAAGTGCGGGTGGTACGGGCCATGATTTTGGCCGGGCCATCACTACACATGGTAATAACAACGCCTACATTGTTGGTGAGTACATGTCCCCTTCAATTGTACTTGCCGGCATTACATTAACGAGTTCAAACCCCATGGGCGATGCTTTTATCTCCAACAACATTGCAGCTTCCAGCCTTATACCGGCAATATGCGAGGTAACGGTGGACAGCCTTTCGCACTACAACCGGATTTACTGGGACAAAACAGCTTTTACAACTGTAGACAGTTTTATTGTTTACCGCGAAGTTTCATCGGGCGTTTACAAACGAATAGGCTCAAAACCTTACGATTCATTAAGTATGTTAATTGATACCGCCCGCAGCATAGGGCCGGCCAATGGCAATCCCAACATAGGTTCCTACCGCTATAAATTACAAACCGTTGATTCTTCCGGCACCTACAGCCCGCTGAGTCCTTACCACAACACCGTATACATTGCGGGTAGTGGTGGTGTGTTTACCTGGAACACGTATAATGTAGAAGGAGTAACACTGACCCCGGTCACTATTTTTTATTTACAAAGGGACGACAACAGTACTGGTGTCTGGAATTTGATTGGAGCTGTAGCAGGAACACAAACCTTTTTAAGTGACCCGAATGCCGCAAGTTATCCGAATGGAAGCTGGATGGTATACGGTAGCGGTTTTGATTGCACGCCCACCAGGGGCGCCATCAATACCTCGCGTTCCAATATTAAAACAGCTTCTATCGGTATCAAAACAAACGAGCAGGGAGTTCAACTGAATGTGTACCCCAACCCCTTTAACAACAACTTAATTTTTGATATCGCAACAGAAAACATGCAGGTGTATACACTTGAAATTACAAATACACTTGGTCAACTGATAAAATCAATTCAGGTAAATGCTGCTAAAACCATTGTAAATACAGAAGACTGGGCTGGAGGGATTTATTTCTATAAATTATTTAATGCCGGGCATCTGAACTCAGGTAAAATTACGAAGGAATAAAAATTGGTTATTTTATTTAAAACGTATACGAACAGTATGCGTTTTTTTATGCCTTACAACGAGGGCAACAGCAAAATTTCTTTCGCCTGTTTGCCTTCATTAAACAGCACATCAATGATACTAAGATTGGGAGTAAATCCGTGCTTATCGGCAAACACCTGGTAATAGGCTTTATTAAGGTAATCAGGGTCGCTCATAAAATTGTATTTAGGATTTATCTTACTGCGGAAATCAATAGCTGAAGAAAGATGAGCCTCATACTTTTCCGTGAAATGAATGGAGGGGTTTATCCGCAAAATTTTAAACACTAAACTTAAGAGTTCAAGGTTAAAATCAAATAAGTAAACGAATTGTTTTTCGTAAAACAGCCTGAACCCGTCTTCAAAAAAATCGAAATAGGGGGAGTTGCGGTAAGCGCTCTCAATACTCCGCCAATGCACCTGTTGCCAGTTTGAATGATAAGAAATTTTTTTGTCGCATATTTTTTCCTTGTCTGATAACTTTTGCAGAGGAATGCTTAAATCCAACACACCATTGGCAGCAAGTATAGAGCAGCGGTTGCGGTAACTTTGTTTGATGTAATTTTCGTGTTTCTCGAGGTATACCTTATTGCAATTCACAATCTTTTGCAGGTATTGCAAAGGAGGTAAATAGGCTGTTGAAAGTACAATCTCCATTCAGTTCAAAATTTAAAATTCAAAGAATGTTTCTGGTTAGAACCGGTAGCGGGTAGTAAGTAGCAGGTATCAGGTAGTGCCTGTTACTTACGACTTACTACCTGATACCCATAAAGCACCTGTCCCACCTTGATTTCCGTTTAACTTTATCGTAACTGTAAAAAATCCGGCTGGCCCTGCCCACAATATGGTCTTCGGGTAAAAAACCCCAGCTCCTTGAATCGATAGAGTTGTGGCGGTTATCGCCCATCACAAAATAATAATTCATTTTGGTGATGTAGGTATTGGTGGTATCTCCGTTGATTATATATTTATCGTCAACAATTTCGAATTGGTTGTGTTCGTAAACTTTAATCAAACGTTCGTACAAAAAAACAGTGAGGGAATCAATCCTGAGTGTATCGCCTTTCTTAGGGATATAAAGGCTTCCGAGCTGGTCTGTATTCCATACATAATTTTCATTGTTCGGAAAAATAGTTTCGTCCCACAAACCGCTTTTTTCAGTGTTCATGATGATGGACTTGACCTGTTTGTAGGTCGCCAGTTTTGCTGCATTTTGTTTATTGAGACTAAAAGAATAATCTCCCTTCTCTGAAATTAAACCACCTTCTGTTATACCAAGTTCCGAAGTAATTGCAGAATCAATACCTGGTGCTATGGTTTGCAGGCTGTAATTGTACTGAATGTTTTCAGATTCTTCAAAGGCTTTACCATTGATGAATACTTTGGAGTCTATTATGCTGAGCGAATCGCCGGGCAGGGCGATGCATCGTTTTATAAATTGTGTAGGCTCATCCGCCGGGTATTGGTCTTCTGCCGGGTAATTAAACACCAGTACATCCTTTCGTTCAATGGCAGGAGAGCCGAATAAAGGGCTGTAACAAAGTTTATTCACAAAAATAAAATCGCCTGGCAATACCGTTTTTTCCATGGAGGGCGATGGAACAACAAATGGCTCCACAACAAAGCCCCGTATAAAAAGCAAAAGGAGCAAAGCCAGTACCAGGGCTTTGCTCCAATGAATGATTGTTTTTTTGTTTAATTGTTTAAACATATAAACAATTAAATTTTTGTTTTTTTATCTTGCAGTGTTTGTACATTTTAGTTCCACTTTTTCCAGCGGAATTTCCCTTCTTTTAAATTTTAATTGAACACCGCTTCATTTATCTTTAAGGATTTTAACTTTCCGAAGGAAAAGCCTTGAGCCATAAAAAATAAGCCATAAAGGGTTTTACTTAAACGAAATCGTTTTGGGTTTTAACTTGTTCTTACCCGTGATCGTTCTTTTGGCTCTTGGCTTTTAACTTTTGACTTCTAACTTTTAACTTAAGCTTAACCTTTGTTCATAAACTCCAGTTCATCATCAATAATAGAATCAGCGGGGGCAGTTGCCTTCCCGTCTTTTTTACTTCTGATTTGTTCCTCTCTTAAGTGGTTCCATTTTTTATATTGTTCATCGTTTAAAAACTGGTGAATTTCAGAATGGAATTTCCTTCGCTGAACCAGGTAGCCTTGTTCGCTTTCCTTATCTGTCTTGGCTTTTAATTCGCCCAGGGTATTCAAACGGTTCAGGGTGAAGGTATAAATATCGGCTTTTTGTTTTTCGGTCAAAGCCAGTTGTTTGGCCATGTTGTCCGTCATTTTTTTGGCCCTTTCCATGGTAGTTTGAGCGTTCGTGTTTAATCCAAACAATACAAAAAGGCTGATGGTGAGTAATTTCTTCATGGGAATACTGATTTAGTTTTACCAAATGTATCAAAAAAATAAATTCGTTTTTCGTTCGTGGCCATAAAATATACCAACGTTCCTAAAACAAATGGA
This sequence comes from Bacteroidota bacterium, assembly GCA_023251755.1. Taxonomy (GTDB): domain Bacteria; phylum Bacteroidota; class Bacteroidia; order B-17B0; family Aurantibacillaceae; genus JAHEYF01. The sequence continues at coordinate 58,303 of JAHEYF010000017.1, read as the reverse complement.
AAATCTTAAGAAAACAAGTAGGAATTAGGCTCCAGGATATTGTTGCGAACCGCAAACAACACTACCCCTGCTGTATTGTTGACCCCCAGCTTGTTCATAATGTTTTTGCGGTGGGTGTTCACGGTGTGTGTACTCAGGCACAATTTATCGGCAATTTGTTTATTCGACAGGCCTTCTGCAATTAAACGGATAATATCTGATTCGCGGTCGGTAACACTTATTCCTGCACAGGAAAGATTTTTTACGTAGGCAGGTGTAATGTTTATTTCGGCTTCGGCCATTAAAACATCCACTATTTTACCACATAAAAAACGCTGGTTCGTATTTGTTTTATGAATGGCCTCAATAATTTCTTCCTTGTCACAATCCTTCAATAAGTAGCTGTTGACCCCGGCCTCAAGTATAGAATTGATTTCCTGTTTGGGCAGCAGGGCTGTAATGGCCAGAAAACCAATGTTTTTGTTTGTTTTTTTAATCGATTTAATGTCGTTGGCAGTAATAAAAAGAGAATGTGTGTCTACAATGACCACATCGGGCTTAAACAGCCTTATTTTTTCGCTTAGTTCGTTGGCGGATGAAGCCTCGGCAACAACTGTAAAATCATTGATACCAGCCAATAGAGCCTTAAAACCTTCACGAATCAATACACTGTTATCGGCAATCAACAACTTTATCATAATTCTTATTTAGAATAATTTTAAACAAAGATAATGCAGTTAAAATAAAAAACAAATCAAATCGAAATTTTTTCGCCTTCACTTGCTAACAGGGTATTTTTAAAAATTGGAATGGCTTCCTCCAGGTGCTGGGATAAATCGCTGTAACGGGCCGAAAAATGCCCTATTATCAATTGTTGTACATTGGCTTTTAATGCAATGGTGGCGGCTTGTGCAGCGGTACTGTGAAAGGTGGCTTTGGCCCGGTCGAGCATATTGCTTAAAAAAGTAGCTTCATGGTACAGGAGTGTAACCTCTTTGATCTGCTCCACAATGGCTTCTTTATAAGCGGTGTCCGAACAATAGGCATAAGAGCGCAGGGCATCCGGATCAGCCGTTAACAGGGCATTCTCCACCTCTTCCCCATTGTTGTTAAAGGCATTCAGGCCTTTCTTGAGTTTATGTATTTCGGCAACGGAAACTTCGTAGCGGTTTAACTGATCCATCAGTATTTTACGGTCGCCCAATTTTTCCCTGAATAAAAACCCTGTACAGGGAATCCGGTGATTGAGGACAATGGTTTCAATGCTCAGCTTATCGTCTTCAAATATTAATTCGCTTTGCTGTACATTGGTAAAATGATAAACCAAAGGGTAATTTAAAACCGTTTGTGAACTTTTGTTTTGCAGGTCAATAATTTCTTTCAGTTCTTGAGGGCAATACAAATGCAATTCCTTTTCGCGTCCCAGCAAATGCATACTTTGTAAAAGCCCCATTAAACCTAAGTAATGGTCGCCGTGCAGGTGCGAAATAAGAATGTGATCGATGCGCTGGAATTTTATTTTATACCTCCGCAACTGAATCTGGGTACCTTCCCCGCAATCGATTAAAATAAAACGTTCGGCAATGTTTAGCAATTGAGCGGTTGGATGCCGGCTGGCTGTGGGTGTAGCCGAACTGCAGCCCAATATGGTGAGTTCAAAAGTATTCATCTTATTGGGCAACAATCATACGCCTGGTGATTGTTTTCCCATTGTACTCAATGTTGTATATACACACACCCGAAGGCATCTCTTTGCAATTCACTTCAAATTCATTTTCACCCTTCTGGCCATCTTCTCTTTTTTCCAGCATCAGTTTACCCAGAATATTGTACACACTCAATTTGGTTTTTCCTTCGCCCGGTAAATTATACCTGATGATGGCCTTGTTCGTAGCCGGGTTGGGCATACTTTGGGCCACTTCAAATGTCGATGCGTTAAACGTATTTATTCCGTTGGCGGCCGCTATAATTATTTTGTAATAGGTAAGTGTAGAGGTGTTGATGGCTACATTGGGGATTTCCTGCACATACGTAGTAAGTTTAAAACCCAGGTTATAGGTGCCTGCGGTAGTGGGTGTTCCGTATATAACCATACAACTGGTATCGTTGCCCGGAAATTTGCAGGTAGAAGGTGTGCAGGCCAGACTTAAACCGGGAGGCAATCCATAATTGGTAAAGCCTGTTGGGTTGCTTAATTCAATACGGTCAAAATGCAAAGTCTGTGGCGGGCCGAAAACCGTGGTAACTGTATCGTTGGGAACTTTTATGGTAATATTTTGAGTATAAATCGCACCAACGGTCCCGCCCGAAAAATTGGTCGCACTGTCGGGCCACACGCCGTTTTTACCTGTTGACAGCCAGGTATAATCGTACTGGCAGGACGGTACCTGTGAAAACAAAGAGGAACTATTTAAAATGAAAACAACTAAAAATAAGGCGTACAATTTTTTCATAAGCTGGAGTTTTTACAATTTCTCCACCCCTTCTTCTACATTGGGGCTAATGTGAAGGATAGAATCGAGCTGGGAAATGGCAATGAGTTTTTTTACGGCATCCTGCAAACCAGACAGAATAAGCTTTCCACCCGAGTTTTTGCACAAACGATTGCCTACCAGTATGGAACTCAAACCCGATGAATCGCAATAACGGGTATCGCTTAAATCGAGGATAATGTTTTTTATTCCATCATTGTTCAGCACAACAAGTTCTGATTTAAGTATAGGAGAAACAAGGCTGTCTAATTTCTCGACATTTACTTTAACAACTGTGTAGTTTTCGTTTTTTATTAATTCAAATTCCATGGTAGCTGGGTTCTCATTCATACAAATATATATTAAATCGACATTCTTCTACTAAAAAACCAGTTGTTTTTTCGTTTATTTGTTCATTCGTTTATCCGTTCGGGATCAATTTAAGCAGAAACGATTAAACGGATAAACTATTGAACGATTAAACGAACGAACTAATTAATCCTCCCGGCCAGCAGGAACATCACCGCCATACGCACCGCTACTCCGTTCTCTACCTGTTCAAGAATTATAGACTGATCGCTGTCGGCCACATCGCTGGTTATTTCCACACCCCGGTTGATAGGGCCCGGGTGCATAATTAAAATCCGTTTAGACAATGAATCAAGCAGCTCTTTATTTAAACCATACAGCATGGAATATTCCCTTAAAGAGGGGAAATATTTTATATCCTGCCGTTCCAGCTGAATACGCAGCATATTGGCCACATCGCACCACTCCAGCGCCTTGCGGAGGTTTAACTCCACTTTTACACCCAGCGATTCGATGTGCTTTGGGATAAGGGTTTGTGGGCCGCACACCTTTACTTCGGCGCCCATTTTTTGAAGACAGAATATATTGGAAAGGGCTACCCTTGAGTGAAGAATATCACCTACAATAACAATTTTTTTCCCTTTCAGCGTTCCTAATTTTTCGCGGATAGAAAAGGCATCCAGCAAGGCTTGTGTAGGGTGTTCGTGCGCACCGTCGCCGGCATTAATGATTTTTGATTTTACCCTTTTGGCTAAAAACACAGCCGCGCCGGGATTGGCATGGCGCATCACCACCATGTCCACTTTCATGGCCAGGATGTTATTGACCGTATCCACCAGGGTTTCCCCTTTTTTCACCGAAGAAGAAGAGGCTGCAAAGTTAACCGTATCGGCCGAAAGGCGCTTTTGGGCCAGCTCAAACGATAGTTTAGTGCGGGTGGAATTTTCAAAAAAAAGGTTGGCAACAGTTATATCTCGTAAAGAAGGAACTTTTTTTATGGGGCGGTTAATGACTTCCTTAAAATTCTGAGCAGTGTCTAAAATTAATTCAATGTCGTTTTTATTGATGTACTTGATGCCGAGTAAATGATTTACACTAAGGCTGCTCATTGTCTTTTCGTTTATTTGTTTATGCGTTTATACGTTTACTCGTTCTCTTGTTTATAAGAAGTACCTAACTATAGAACAGGTAAACGAATAAACTATTGAACTTTTAACTTAATAATGTAACCCTGTCCTTCCCGTCCAGCTCAGTCCACTCTACTTTTACATTTTGTGTTTCAATCGAGTCAATCACCTTGCCAATGTACTTGGCCTGAATGGGCAAATGCCGTTTAAAGCGCCGGTCGATCAACACCAATAATTCAACGTCCTTTGGCCTCCCGAAAGCCAGCATTGCATCTAATCCGGCCCGTATGGTACGCCCGGTAAACAATACATCGTCAATCATAATGACGTTTTTATCTTCAATAATAAAATCGATGTTTGTTCTGTTCGGGATCAATTCTTTTTTTCTGAAATCATCGCGGTAAAAAGTTGTATCCAATTCACCGAGGTGGATATTTTTCGATTTTAATATTTCAGAAAGCTTTTTATGAATGCGGCGGGCTAAATACACCCCACGGGGCTGAAGGCCAATAATTACACTCTCTTTAAAATCGTTATGAACTTCAATTAACTGATAACAGAGGCGTGTGATGGTAACATCTAATAATTTGGAATCAATGATGATTTTTGGTGCCATTTTGCGTGTTGCAAATATAGCAAACTGTTTCTTAAATTAATTGTTGCTGAAAACTGTTTAAAACTTATTTTAATGCGGGTCAAAACCAAAGAACTACCCAACCTTTCAACTTTCTCAACTTTTGAACTTTCTAACTTTCCAACTATTCTAAAATTAGGAGAAATCCCCTCCCCCATAAACAGGGTTTTTCCTGTATAGCTTTTTTCAAATTAAAATCATTTTTGTCAAAATATTTCAGTACGAAATAAAAAACAAATCTAAAATCATCAATATGTCTGACTTGCTAACCCTTACTCCCTTAGAAACACAGGTAAAAGACCTGATATGTGTAACAAGGCCTTATTACGCCTTAAAAAACCTGCAACAAATCGGCGGCGATATTCTGCAGGCCGAAATACTTGTAGAAAATATTTTCTCGGGAGAATCCACGCTGATTTTTTCAGCAGAAGCGGGTCGTCACTTAGCCATACTGGGTTCCTGCGCACTGGCGCTTCAAAACCCATTGAATACAAAACATTATTATTTAGCCAACCAGGCTTATTTGGAAAGGGCGGAGGATGTAACAAACATATTGCATACAGGTGAGCCGCAGAGATCGCGCTTAGTATTGCAGGCCAAAGTGGTGTACCTCGATTTAAGCAATAAAATTGGCAAGGTTGAAACTAAAATCATGACTCAGGCTGGAGATTTAATATTTAAGCTGGACGTTTCTTACCAGGTATTAAAAGCTGATTTATTTCAAAAACTATTCAGAAGGAATTACAAAGAAGAATTAAATGCAAACCCTGTAAACCCTTATACCCAAATAGTAGACATTCAGAATTTGAATTACAGGCAAAATATTCTTAGCGGCGATCTGGGGATTATTCAACCCGAACAATGTGTTGGCCATTTCGATCATTACCCTGCATTGCCCATCGCTATTCTTTGTGGTACCCTTGCTAAATTAGGATCGCTGCACTTAAAATCCTTGTTAAACAACGACAACATAAAATACACCACTAAAAAAGTTCCGATTACGGCCAACCGACTGGCATTTGCAGGTGAGCATGTATTGCTGCATTCAACTTTTATAAGTGAAGAAAACAATGAATATACTTTTTATGTAAAAGCCACCAACGATAAACAAAGTGATTTGGGGGATATTCAAATTACGTTTGAGTTGTTGGTTTAACTTAGAAAGTTCTATAGTTCAATTGTTCATTAGTTGTGCTTCTGCTAAACGAATGAGCTAATGAACGAAAAAACAAATGAACGAATGAACAAATGAACGAATAAACGAATGAACAAACGAACGAATGAACAAATGAACGAAACTAAAATTCCAAAAATCCTCATCCTCGGTGGAGGGTATGTAACTATAACTGCATCCAGGGGTTTAAAAAAAGCAATACAAAACAAAGAGGTAGAAGTGACTGTGGTGAGCCGCGAAAATTTTCACTGTTTTCATGGCTTTGTAGGCGAAATGATTACAGGCCGCGTGAGCCCCGGAAGCATTATCAGCCCTGTACGGCGCATATTCGCACCAGCCACTATACACGTGGCCAATATTGAAAACATTGACCTTGACAATCAAAAAGTGAGCGTAAGCCGTTTAAGCGATGGAAGCATGTATGATCTTGAATACGATCATTTGTTGCTGGCGCTGGGTTCGGCAGACAATTTAGAAATATACCCCGGACTAAAAGAACACGGGCATTGCCTTAAAACGTATGAAGAGTGTTTCCGGGTAAAAAATCATATTCTTAAAATGTTCGAAAGGGCCAGTATATGTACCGATCCTGAAGAAAGAAAATCCCTCCTCACTTTTGTAGTGGCCGGTGGGGGTTATGCCGGAACAGAGATTGCCGGAGAGTTATCAGACTTCGCCCGCCTGCTCACCGGCAAAGAATACAAGCACATTCAACGCGAAGAATGCAGGGTGATTCTGGCCTGTAAATCCTCACGAATATTACCTGAATTGTACAAGGGCAAAGGGGCTGCCGGTTATGGCAACGGACATCCTTCCCTGGTAAAATACGCTTCCAGGCATTCGGCTAAACTGGGTGTAGAAGTCATGCTCGATACACAGGTAAAGGCTGCCACGCCTTCATCCGTGCATTTATCGAACGGAGAAATTATCCCAACACAAACCATTATTAATGCGGTAGGTACCAAATCGCAGGAGGTCATCGAAAAATTAAACCTCGAAAAAGATGCCAGGGGCCGCATCATCCTGAACCCGGACATGACCGTGAAAGGTTACAACAATGTTTGGGCCGCAGGAGATTGCTCTGCTTTGCCTCATCCCAAAGGAGACTATTGCCCTTCGGTGGGTATATTCGCTTTAAAAGGCGGGGAACATTTTGCTAAAAACGTACTGAGAAAAATACGTTCAAAACCACTTAAAGCTTTTTCATACATAGGTATCGGACAGGGTGTATCTATTGGGAGAAGAACCGCCGTGGTAGAATTAAGAGGGGTACGCATAACAGGCCTTTTAGCCTGGATTTTCTGGAGGGTGTTATTGGTGTATTATTTTCCTACCTGGGACAGAAGATTAAGGCTGATTGCCGATTGGATGATATGGCCTGTTGTGGGCAGGGACATTGTGGAAATGAGCATTGGCAATGCAGACGATATGGGTATTAGTAATAATCTATACCCTGCAGGCGAAAAAATTACCGACCTCGCAAGATCCGTTACCTACGAACACCTGATTACGAAAGGCGAAGTGGAGCTGATCTACAAAGGCGTGGTGCTCGATACTTTAAGTGAAGGCGATTACATCCGCGAAAAGTTTTACCAAAGTACAGATGGTGTATATGCCCAGGCCAAAACAAAAGTGCGTACCATTTCTGTAAAAAAGCAGAATGCTAAAATATTAGAGGCCATTTTTAATAAGAAGAAACACCATAAGTTGGAAAGTTAGAAAGTTGGGAAGTTCTTTAGTTTACAGGTTAATCGTTCAATAGTTGCTGTTAGCCTGGCCAGAAGGTATTGTAAGAGAATGGCGGGGAATGAAGTGAACGAATAAACGAAAGAGCTATTAAACGAGAGAACTACTAAACGAAATGAAAAACTTTGTAAAGACACTGGTAATAAGTAATTTCGTATGATCTTATTGTTTATTGCCGGATGGGAAATATGGAAAAATACCTGAATGTTTATTTCGGGTCGCAAAGTAATTATTACACCAATATGTACAAGGAATTCCTGAATGGCAGGAAATTTACCTTTAATGTGATCAGCTTTTTCTTTGGTCCTTTCTGGTTTCTCTACAGAAAATTATATATACAGGGTCTCTTGTTATTATTACTTGCAGCCGCGGTTGAGCAATTGGGATTACTTGTATTAAAGCATTCAGGTCTGGCGGAAAATATTCAGACCATGATTTACCTGGTTTTGAACCTCAGCCTGTCCATGCTGGCCGGTTTTATGGGGAATTACCTGTATATGCGGAAAATGGAAAAGAACATGGAGGAAGTTATTGTGGCAACCGAAAACGAAGAACAAAGAATAAAACTCCTGCAAAAAAAAGGAGGCACCTGGATACTGGCTTATGTTATTGGCGGTTTGTTGTTGATTATTGTAAACCTGTTTTTACGCAAATAGAAAATTGACGAGGTACGATTGACGAGGTACGATTTAAGAAAAGAGTTGAATAAGAAGATATAACACACAGACTGAAGACAGCATACAATATACAAAGTACAATATAGGTACAATAAAGGCTAAAAATGATTCCGCAAAGTCTTCATATTTTCTCTCAGAATCTCACCCATTGTTTTGCATTTGAAAAAAGCTTTTTCCCTGTAATGTATAGCCAGTTCATGTTTTAATTGTTCTATCTTTTCATCGGTCGATAATTTTTCTTTGCTCATTACATCGTATAAATCCTTCACCACATACCTCGAATATTTAATTCGCCTCGCCATTCTTGAGCGCTCTTCGTGCTGGTATTGTTTTACGGTTTGTTCCGCCATCACTTCCTTTGCCATATCCACAAAGGCTTTGTTCTCTTTAAAATACTGGGGCAGGTAAAGCGATTTCCGCCCTTCATAACTTTGCTGGTCAAAATCAATGGCCCGAATCCGGTATTGCACATCGTCAAAATCGTGGGTGACTTCCACCACAAAATTATAGGAACGCATATCGCCCAGCAAACGTATAAAACAACGCTCATTAAATTTCACAAACTCCTTGGCCAAACGTGTTTTGTTGTGGTGTTTCTGGTGCAATTCTTTTTTTATAAAATCATCTCCCGGTATTCCGGTAATGTGTTCCTCAATCAGGGTTTCCTTGTCTACAAAATATGTAATGCGGTTGGGCGACAATACGTCTTCCAGTTCCAGGCCGTATATACGCGATGCATCTGCTTTTTTCACATAAAAATAATCGTAATTGTCGTTGTAATTGTTTACAATGCGGATACGAAAAGGGTTTGAATTTCCGAAGAGGCAATAATCAATCCTGTCCACATACAAATGCTCGATAACAGAAATATTGCCATCGGTTTTGAGCAGGGCATAAATATAACACAGTGATTTATTCAGTTCTTTTAAATCTTCCTGCGAATAAATAACACTAACCCAAAGTGTGTCCCCCAGAGGAATAGAATCGGTGTAACGCAGCAAGTGATCGTAACTTACACGCAGCTTTACTTCCCTCCCGTATTTTTTTAAATACCGGCTCAGGTCAGGGCTCACCGGGTACTGTATCTTCTTTTTCGAAATTTTACTCATAAACTATTCAAACAGAATACGAATATACAAATTACGAGGTACGATTGACGAGGTACGATTGTGGAAGTTCGGATCTACGAATACGAATCCATACGAATGTACTAATGTTGGAATTACGAGGTACGATTGACGATGGTAGAAGTATGGATCTACGAATACGAATCCATACGAATGTACTAATGTTGGAATTACGAGGTGCGATTGACGATGGTAGAAGTATGGATCTGCGAATACACATTTTCACGAATATACCAATGTAGCTATACAGTAACACTACACCCAGATTAGTATATTCGTATGGATTCGTATTCGTAGACAATTATGAACTTTGAACTAAAAACTCAATACTATTCTCTAATTTTAGGAAATATTTTTATATGAAGATCAACCTGCTTAAAAAAGAAAATCAAATTATTTCGGTCTGGGCCGGGGGTACAACAACTCAATTGGCCATTTATCCCGAATCGGCCAGTTACCACCTCCGTGATTTTATATTCAGGATCAGTTCGGCAAAAGTGGAAGCCGAAACTTCTGTCTTTACCAAATTACCCGGAGTATCAAGAATACTCATGGTACTTGAGGGGGAACTACAACTTGAGCACAAAGGAAGGTATACGACGAATTTAAAAAAATTTGATTCAGATTCATTTGAAGGCAGCTGGGATACAACAAGCCAGGGAAAAGTAAATGATTTTAATTTAATGACAAGAGAAGGTGCAAAGGGGACATTGCAAAGCAAGATACTACAGTCAGGCGAATCCTTTAGCGAAACACTTTTTGTCAACAGCTCTTTTGTTGGGTTTTACCTGCTTTGCGGAAGTATTCAACTCAGTCATCTCAGTAAAACATATTCACTGCATAAAAATGATTTTATATTATTGAGCAAAGACGGAGGAAGTGAAGAAATAAAAATAACCGCTGCTGAATATTGCGAGATGCTTGTTCCACTAATTACAATTTAATACCTTCTAACGAAATAGCTCCGCTGTTATACGTATCCCCACCATACACACATCGTCTATTTGTTCCAGTTCGCCTTTCCAGTTTTCGTAAACGCTGTTCAACACTTCCTGTTGTGTATTCATTGGTTGTTTGTGGCATTGCAACAGGGTTTCCCTCAGGCGGCTGTACTTAAATTTTTTCCCGCCTGCGTCCCGGCTTTTTTTATCGGGGCCTCCAAACTGATCGGCATAACCATCGGTAAACATATACAACACATCCCCTTCTTTTAAGTCCATTTCATGCGAAGCAAAACTTTTTCTTTCTGCTGTAATGTATGCCCCGATGGGGAAATTATCCGCTTTTAATTCGATCAGTTTGTTGTCACGTACGATCCATAAATCGTTATAAGAACCTGAAAACTCAAGCTTCCTGCTTTTTTTATCTATCGTTATCAGACTGATGTCCATACCATCTTTCAGTGATGTTTCGGGCATGGTTTGGTTCAGGATCTCTGAAATATTTTTATTCAGGTAATTCAAAATTAAAAAGGGCCGGTACAAGCCGTAAACATTTACGGCCTGGTTCAGTAAATTATTCCCCACAATACTCATAAAAGCCCCGGGAACACCATGCCCTGTACAATCGGCAACAGCAAATAAAATACTATTGCCCCATTCTTCAATCCAGTAAAAATCACCACTTACAATATCTTTGGGTTTGTATAACACAAAGGACTCTGGCAATAATTTACTGATCTGGCTTTCGGGCGAAAGTACAGCCTCTTGTATACGCTGTGCATAACGGATACTATCGGTTACCTCTTTGTTTTTTTGATGGATCAATCCATTTTGAATTGTTAACACCTCGTTGGTTTTTTGTTTTAAACGATAACGGTTGAGTGTAATCACTAACAAAGCCGCCACTAAAACAGCCACCAGCGCTATTGCCACTGTACCGCCTATTAAAGATTGATGCTCTAATTTTTCCTTCTCCAGTTCAGTGTGGCTGATTTGTTTTTCCTTGTTCAACAATTCTATTTCTTTTTGTTTTTTATCCGTATCCATTTTCACCTGCATTTCAGCAATTTGTGAAGAAGTGCTTTCATTAAACACAGAATCCTTCATCCGGGTGTACAACTTATAATAATCAAGGCCTTTTTGGAAATCATTTTTTTGTTCATAAGCGGCGGATAAACCCTCATATATTGTTTTTAATTCCTCTGGCGTTCCCAGTGGCTGAATAATTGCGAGGGCTTCCTTGTATTTTTTTATCGCCTCATCGTGTTCTTCCTTTTCATCCAGAACAGCGGCCATGCTCATGTATATGCGGGCTTTGGCCCAGTCGTCGCTTAGTATTACAGCATACTTCAGGGCTTTCTCCTGATAAACCATCGCCTCGTTCAATAATTTAGGTTTGTTGTTTTTTACGGCCATTTCATAATATACAGCACCAATATTGCTGTTGCATAAACTCACACCTCTTATGAATTTTTCATTGTCAGGCGATTTTTCCATCAATTGCCGGTAGTAGCCCAAAGACCTGTTGTTATAAATCAGGCTCATTTCAAACAAAGAATCGTTCCCATTTTGTTTACCCAATTTCATGTATATATTTCCCAAATTCCCATACGCTGAAGCGAGGCCTTTCTCATCTTTGTACTTTAACTTTATGGCCAGCGACTTCAGGTAATATTGCAGGGCCAGGCTCAGGTTGTTTTCTTCCTCATAAATCAGGGCAATGTTGTTGTAACTTTTCGCTATGCTAAGGGTATCATGCAAATCCTCGCGTATTTTGAGGGCCTTGATGTAAAAGGTCAGGGCTAAAGGATAATTTGTCCGGTAATAATAAAAAACACCAAGGTTATGAATAGAGCTGGCTAAAAATTTTCTGTTGCCGGTTTTTAAAGACAAATCAATGGCCTGTTTGGAATAAGCTTCAGAACGAACCGGGTCTGTTTCTATATAATTCCAGGCCAGGTCGTTTAACAGGGTTATCCTGACTGTGTCAGTTTTTGTATTTTTCAACACCCGTTCAAGGCTATCGTTGACCTGAATGGCACAGACCTCCATTGCAAATAGCACTTGCAGAAGCAGGAGAAATTTATATGCACTTTGTCTGTTGATAATTACAGGTCTTTTTAAAAAGAAACAATTTAACAATTTTATTCCCTGTAAAGACCTGCTTTATCCAAAAATACCTACATTGTGTCTAAGTTTTTATCTGGCAAAAAAAAGGTTTTGTCTTTAAGCATGGACTAATTTTTGCCTGCATTTGTGTAATTTTAAGCCGAAAAAATCGTTATAGTAACATGCACATCCAATTTATCTGCCCGACTATACTTTTTTTATTTTTATCTGCTACCCTTGTAGCACAGGATGAAAACAAAGAAGCCTCCTGCCCTGAGATCAGCAATAAAAAAGCCCTCGATTTATACGAAAAAGGGACGGACAAAAAGAAATATAAAAAACCGGAGCGCCTGCAGTTTTTACAAAAAGCCATTGAGCTTGAACCCGATTATGCCGAAGCACATTTTACCCTGGCCGAAGAAATTGTAGTAAAATGCAAACTCGACAATTTACCTTTTGCCCCGGCCATTCCACACTTTCTGAAAGCTGTGGCTGTTTGTCCGAAAATACATTCAGAACCTTATTACTTTATAGGTTTTCATTATTACGAAGAAGCAAAAAACGATTCGGCAATTGTGTGGTTGGACAAGTTCGTGAAATTTCTTTCGGACGATGAAAAAAAATTCGCCAAAGATTACGAGGCAGAAATGTACCAGGCCAAAGAAATGATTAAATATGCAAAGAAGGAAGCCGAAATAAAAAAGAAAGTGGTGCCCTTTAAGCCTGAATTAGTAGCCGGTATTTCAACAAAAAATTCTGAATACCTTCCTTACCTCTCCCCCGACGAAACACAGTTTTTATTTACCCGGACACAACCCAACCAAAGCATAGACAAAGTATATGCCACCGATAAAGAAAAAGAAGTCTTTATTGTATCGAAAAGAAAAACAGACGGCTCCTTTGATGCCGGTGTACCGATGGAAGAGCCTTTTAACCAGAATGCAAATGAAGGAGGGGCTTGTTTAACCATAGACAATAAACATTTGTATTACACACAAACCCGCACCGAAGGAGGTTCACAACCCAACACGGATATTTATTATTCGGATTATGTGGATGAAGCCTGGACGGAAATAAAAAAAATGCCCGCTATCAATCACCCGGTTTACTGGGATTCTCAACCCTCGGTATCTGCCGATGGCAACACCATTATTTTTGTAAGCGACAGACCGGGGGGCTACGGCAAAACCGATTTGTACATGACCCAACGAGATCCTAAAACAAAAATATGGGGTGCACCAATCAATATGGGGCCCAAAATAAATACAGCGGGCGCTGAACTTTGCCCCTTTCTTCACTCCGACTCTGAAACCCTTTATTTGAGCAGCGACGGGCATTTTGGCTTTGGGGACTTAGACATATTTTTTACCCGCAAGGATGAAAAAGGGCAATGGAAAGAACCTGAAAACATTGGTTACCCTATTAATACTGAAAACAAAGACGCAGGTTTTATTGTTAGCACCGACGGCAAATACGGTTATTTTTGCTCCTGGGCCGATGATGGAAAAGTGGGCGGAAGAGGCGTTGGCAAAAGCGATGTATACCGTTTTGAATTGTACAAAGAAGCCAGACCGGAAGCGATTACTTTTTTACGCGGGCAATTAAAAGAAAAAGACGGTACCCCTATACAAAATGCAAGTGTTGAACTTAAAAATGTAAAAACAAAAGAAAAAACATTAGCTGTGGTAGACTCTTCGAGCGGGCATTACGTGGCTGCCATCAGCCTTAAAAAGAAAGACGATATAATTGTTACCGTTAAAGCAGAAGGTCACGCCTTTGCTTCGGAAGTGGTGAAATTGACACCTGATGTTAGTTTTGAAAAACCACCTGCTCCTGTAAACATAGAAGTAAGCAAAGCTGAAACCGGAAGCTCTTTTGTTATAAAAGACATTCATTATGCAACCGGTGCGGCGCAATTGTATCCTGCATCGTTTATTGTGCTCGATGAATTTGCCGAATACATGAAAGAACATCCGACAATGAAAGTAGAAATACAGGGGCATACCGATAATGTAGGCCACGCCCCGGCTAACTTAGCCCTTTCTGACGAGCGGTCGCATACCGTAAAAGAATACCTCGAAAGCAAAGGAGTGAACCCTCACAACATTACAGCTAAAGGTTTCGGATCAGGCAAACCAATAGCAGACAATACAACCGCCGAAGGCAAAGCTAAAAACAGGAGAACGGAATTTATGATTGTGTCGCAATGAGTTTGTAGTTCAGAGTTCTTAATATAGGTATTCGTCAATCGTGCTTAATAATTCCAATATTTTTCGGGGCATTTTATGTTTGAATTAACCAAAGTGGAAAACGAAATCTTAAGGTCGCAAAATGCGACCTTAAGACATGGCTTCTGAAATATTCCCCCTTACACAATATTCAAAAGTTTATTCCGTTAAAAATGAACCCCGCTAAATAATTTGAATGAATTTTATGATAAAAACAGCGGGTATAATTGTTCTTATTGCTTCTTTCATCCATCTTTCGGGGCAAGTCGTAGAAGGGGGAAACGGGCATGCATTGATTTTAGATAAACAAGGTTCTGTTTGGGCCGTTGGAAGAAACAATTATGGCCAGTTAGGTGACAGCTCCCTTGAAAATTCGCCTGTTCCTAAAAAAGTTAAAGGCCTTAACAATATTGTTAAAATAGCAAGAGGGTATGATCACAGTATAGCGTTAGACGCTAAGGGTGATTTATATTTATGGGGAAGAAATAATTACGGGCAGCTTGGCTTTTCACCCGGACAGGATTTCCTAAAGCCACATAAACTTGAAAATCATACCGGCTTTATTGCTGTAGAAGGTGGACATTGCCACTCTGTCGGGCTTAAAAAAGATGGAACAGTGTTGAGCTGGGGGCATAATTATTTTGGTGAGTTGGGAAACGGAACCAGGGAACATGCCTCCTGGCCAGTACCGGTTCTTCAAAAATCAGGCGCAGTTGTTTCTCCTGTCAGCGAAGTTATTCAAATTGCATCAGTAGGTTATCATACGCTCGCCTTAAAGAAAGACGGAACAATCTGGGCCTGGGGTTCGAATGTTTATAATGAACTGGGACACAAAGGAAATGAACTTGAACTATACGCCATGCACATTGAAGGGATTCCTCCAATAAAAGAAATAGCGGTTGGCTGGCACCATTCAGTTGCTTTGGATACAAGTGGAAAAATTTGGGTATGGGGTTCCGACCCCGCCTTTCAGTTTAATGAAGCAACCACTAAACAATACGGACAACCTGTTTGCTTTGATAATTTTCCCAAATTCACCAAAATTGCATGTGGCAGCTGGCATTCGCTGGCCATCGATGAACACAAAAACGTTTGGGCCTGGGGCAAAAATCATTACGGCATGTTGGGAACCAACGATACCATAAGTTGCTCCAAGCCAGTTTTAATTAAACCCCTGAAAAATATTATTGAAATTGGAGGAGGCTGCTTTCAGTCAATTACTGTTGATGTTTCAGGAAAAATATTCACCTTCGGCGACAATCCTTCGGGCCAGCTTGGAAGAGGGGACTTTAAGCGTTGTTATTCCCCCCAGTTAATGACGCTTGATATGAATGGCCAATTATCTGAAGCTGCTCTATCCTTTACTAAAAAAAAGACGGCGCTAAGCACTTCAGAAATTGTAAGCTACATTACATTATTCCTCAGTATTTGTTTGAATTTTATTTTATTCAGAAAGTTGAAAAAGCTGGCCAGGGCCTAATCCATCCACTAAATTCTCCAAATAAAAACTATTTAGTAAATTGCGTATACAGCAAAACAAATTCTATTTGTTTATGAATGCGGGTATTTAATATTGAACTATTTTACAAGAATAATATGCGAAGTACAAAATGGTTTACATACCTTCTCTTCTCTTTGTTGTATTCAACTTATTTATTCAGTCAGGACACCGTCTCAGTTTATTTCAGCTTTGGTAGTTCAAAAATTGAACAGAGCCAATACGATGCTCTTCATGCCATCCCCGTAAAATACGACTTATCCGATTTAGATTCTGTTCGTTTTGTTGGTGCAACTGATTCTGTTGGTAAGCTCTCTTCAAACCTGAAACTTTCGGAGAAAAGGGCAAAAAATGTGGCGAAATACTGTACAGGTTTATTTCCCGCCGGCATTCGTTTTACAGTTGTGGCAACAGGCGAAAAATCAAAACAAACACTTAGTAAAAGCAGAAATGTTGACATCCTCCTTTTTTTCAAAACAAAAGCCACTGAAAACACAATAGAAAAAGCAGACACCCTCAAAACTTCTGAAAACTGTCGTTACATTGATTATCAGCTCCTTCACAGGTGCCACGCCCGGACAATTACAAAAGGGAAAAAAGAATTTATACTGCTGGAAACAAATATTAACAATATTAAAAAAGACAGCACCTATTATACTGCCTCAGAAAACAAAGCTGGTAAGATAATAAACAAGCTGGTTAAATGGGAAATGAAAAGCACCGGAAATTTATGGTGGCAAAAAACAAGGTTCACCGCCCTGATACCCAAAAAAGACTTTGATAAATACAAGATTTTTCGGATCACAAAACCTCCCTGCAAAGCCTGTAACGAAGATTTTGAAAAGGGTAAAAAATTTGTAAATGAAGACACCTGCATACAGGTAGACCGGTTTTTAATGTACGCCATTCAATACAAAACAACGCTGTTTAACCGCACATTTGTAAACATCAGAGCACCCCGCGAATATGTAGACACCGCTTTCAGTTATTATATTGGCTGTGGGTTTAACAACAAATTAGTATGGGAAACAAAAAAAGGAAGGCGGAAAAAAAATTATTATTATACCAGACTTCCCCTTCACCTGAATTATATTGATAATATTACAAGAACAATGAACTGTTGTAAATCAGCGCCCGAACCATCTGAATGTGGCAAAGCGATTATACAATGCGCTACTTTGGGAACCATCGACAAATCAATTACCCTGGGCCTTGAAGCCGGAAATTATTATCAACAGCGTACAAATTATCCTTACCTCGGCCTGGGGATAAGCAAAGCAGGGGACTACAGCCAGGTGATGTTACTTTTTGCAAAAGGCCTGGACAGGAGTTATTATGGTTCCTTCCGTTATCAGTATAATTTTTTATCCTTTCCCTTTAGCGCCATCAATCCATTTTCAACATGGAAAAGTCCGGGCAATGTAAAAGTAATTTATAAATATTGCCGCTTGTATGCCGGTACAGAATTTAAAACAAGGGTTCAAAACGCTGAACAAAATTATTTTGAACAAAACCTGCACCTTGGATTATCAATAGTGAATACCGAAAGAGGAATATTTATACAACGTTTTTTTGTACAATGCGGAATAGGACTGGATTACCTTCGGAAAAATTCTTCAGGCCCGTATCCAATTTTTCAAATTGGAATGAATATGAAGTTGCTTAAGTTTTATGTGGAGAGAAAAAAATAAAAGCCTATGGTAAGGTTTTGTGTCTTTTGACTTATTTCTCGCAGAGGCGCGCTGATTAAAACGCAGAATTCCGCAGAGGATGTTTCGTAACCGTGATCGTACTTTTGGCTCTTGGCTTTTAACTTTTGACTTCTACCTTTTAACTTTTATCTAAAACCCTAATCAATATTAATTTTTTTCTCCAACAAATAATGATTGCGTACAGAACTATTGCGAAGAATAAGCTCACCGATAAAGCCGGCCAGGAACAACAGTGTTCCCATTATCATTGAAGTTAAGGCAATATAAAACCAGGGATTGCTTGTTACCAAAGGAGCGCGGAGGTTGTTCCACACGGAGTACATTTTACTGGCCCCCAGCCAGGCTGCTACTGCAAAACCAATCATAAACATGAAAGTTCCGAGTAAACCAAAAAAGTGCATGGGCCGTTTTCCGAATTTCGAAATAAAAGTGATCGTCAGCAGGTCGAGGAAACCATTGATAAAACGTTCGATTCCAAATTTACTTGATCCGTATTTTCTTTCCTGGTGGTGGACTGCTTTTTCTCCTATTTTACCAAAGCCCGCCCATTTGGCTATAACCGGAATATAACGGTGCATTTCACCATAAACTTCAATGCTTTTTACCACATCTTTTTTATACGCCTTTAAACCGCAGTTAAAATCGTGTAAACTTATCCCACTCATTTTGCGGGTTGCATAATTAAACAGTTTGGTGGGAATTGTTTTGCTTATCGGATCGTGGCGTTTTTGTTTCCAACCGCTTACCAGATGAAAACCATCTGATGTAATCATTTTATACAAATCAGGTATTTCTTCCGGGCTGTCCTGCAGGTCAGCATCCATGGTAATGACCACATTACCTGTACAAGCCTCAAAGCCCGTGTGCAGGGCAGCCGATTTTCCATAATTGCGGCGAAACTTAATGCCTTTAACACAGGGGTTTTGTGCGGCTAATTTTTCAATTACGGGCCAGGAATTATCTTTACTTCCATCGTCAATAAAAAGGATTTCATACGAAAAACGGTTCGTTTCCATTACCTTTTTTATCCACTCGTGCAATTCGGGAAGGGATTCTTCCTCGTTTAAAAGTGGTATGACTACTGAAATATCCATATTTGAAGGGACAAATTTGTGATTTTTATTTGACATACAAAATTTTATTCAACTGTCTATGAACCTTTACCGTTCAAATTCACTTTAAAACGTATGTTTTTTAAATTAAGTACCTCAACAATTAAAATAAATGTTAATTTTGTGCCGGGTAAGTCTTTCACGACCAGCTCCTGTTGAATCCCCCAGGTTCGGAAGAAAGCAAGGGTAAATGGTTGAGCGGTGCGATGAAAGTAGCTTACCCTTTTTTATTTTACCTCGTCCAACTCTGAACTAAGAACTTTAAGCTAATACGCTCTTATCAACTTCCCTTCCATGTAATGTACAAAGGCTTTGTTGGCTACACGTGTTCCTCCGGGTGTTGGGTAATTTCCTGTAAAGTACCAGTCGCCGAGGTTATGCGGACAGGATTGATGCAAGCCTTCAATACTCTGGTAAATAATTTCGAGTTCACAACCCAGGTCAACAGGTTTTAACAGCTGTGCAATTTTAGCCGATATTTCATCTGCGGTAAAGGGATGGTAAATTTCTTTTACCACATTCACCTGCTCCTCTTTAGGCAAAGCAAGCTGGTATTTTGCTTTTTCGTAGACTTCATCAATAATGTGTTCGCAGCCCGATTCTTTTAACAAAACAATTGCAGCCTCAAAGGCAATAAACTTGCCCAGTATAGCCATGTCTATACCATAACAATCGGGGTAACGGATTTGAGGAGCTGAAGAAACGACCACTATTTTTTTAGGTTTTAAGCGGTCGAGAATTTTTAAAATACTTTGTTTTAAAGTGGTGCCCCTTACAATCGAATCATCCAATACCACTAAGTTGTCTACACCTTCTCTGATTATTCCATAAGTTATATCGTACACCAAACTTACCAAATCATTGCGGTGCGCATCATCCGTAATAAAAGTACGTTGCTTGGCGTCTTTCAGTACTAATTTTTCAATGCGTGGATGTATGTTGAGGATCTCACTCAGTTCGGGATCAGCAATTTTATCGCCGAGCTTTAATATTTTTGTTGCTTTTACTTTGTTCAGGTATGCGTGCAGGCCTTCAATAAGCCCGGCAAACGCCACCTCGGCCGTATTGGGGATGTATGAAAATACCGTATTTCTCAAATCATAATCAACCGATTTTAACACCGGCGGAACAAGGTATTGCCCTAAATTATAACGTTCCTGATAGATTTCCGCATCGTTGCCCCTCGAAAAATAAATGCGTTCAAATGAACAGGCCGTTTTAGTACCCTGCTCAATAATTGGTAGTTCTTTGAAACTGCCTTCTTTTTTTATAATCAATGCGTGGCCCGGAGTGAGTTCTTTTACGGTATCATAAGGCACATTAAACACAGTTTGTATAATGGGTCTTTCCGAACAAACCACCACCACTTCATCGTCCGAATAAAAATAAGCCGGGCGAATCCCGTTAGGGTCGCGCAAAACAAAAGCATCACCGTTTCCGATTAAACCACCAATCACATAACCACCGTCCCAGCGCTTACTCGACTCCACTAAAATGGAGGCTACATCCAGGTCGCGGGAAATCAATTTTGATATTTCTATGTTTGAATGCCCCTCGGCTTTGTGCTGTTTAAACAAGCGGTCGTTTTCTTTATCGAGGAAATGTCCTATTTTTTCAAGCACAGTCACCGTATCTGCTTTTTCGCGCGGATGCTGGCCCAACTCAACCAGGTGATCGAAAAGCTCATCCACATTGGTTAAATTAAAATTACCGGCCACCACCAAATTACGTGTCATCCAGTTGTTCTGCCGTAAAAAGGGATGGCAACTTTCTATACTGTTTTTTCCGTACGTACCGTAGCGCAGGTGCCCCAACAACAATTCACCAAGATAGGGAATGTTTCGTTTTTGCCACTCCACACTTTTATACTCTTCCGGTTTTTTACTTTGACTATCAATAAAATGCTGATTGATTTGAGTAAAAATATCGAGACTTGCTTTTGTACGGATCGAGCGCAGGCGGTCTATGTATTGCATGCCCGGCTCTGCATCTAATTTAACTGTAGCTACTCCTGCCCCGTCCTGCCCCCGGTTGATCATTTTTTCCATGATCAGGTACAGTTTGTGCAGACCATAGCGTGCCGAGCCGTATTTTTCTCTGTAAAAAGACAGGGGTTTTAGTAAACGGACAACCGCAATTCCGCATTCGTGTTTTATAGCATCGCTCATGATAAAAATAAGAAAAGCAAATTTACATTTTTAGATTGGTTCGCCAATGGCCTTCAACAGCGATTTTCGGATAATATTTTCCCTTCCTTGTCTTTTTAAAATAATTAGTATATTTGAAATTGCTGAATTTTATTTTGAATAAACCATTCGTTATTGTACCCAATTTTAACGGAATAAAATGAATGTTATTTCATCTTATAAATTGAGCAGGAGTTTACATCATCCCCCCATGATAAAGAACAAGTCCTATACATTTGATAATTTGTAAACCAAACCTGATGCGCTTCACTAAATTTACATCAACACTACTGCTTTTTATTGGCATACATTTTTCCTTTCAGGTAAAAGCCCAGGTAAAAATTAATGAATACTCAGGGGCCAATGTTACAGCTGTAGCTGATTTATTTGGCAATACACCCGACTGGATTGAATTGTACAATGCAGGTGCGAGTACAATTAACATAGGTGGTTATTACCTTACCAATGATGCGGGTAATTTATCCAAATGGCAATTTCCGATTGGAACTACCATTGCTTCGCATGGATTTTTAAAAATATTTGCATCCGGTGCAAACATTGTAGTGGGCAATCCAAAAGAATACCACACCAATTTTAAAATTACACAAACCTGGCCCGATAAAATTTTATTAGTAAATACACTGTACACTATAATTGATTCCCTTACCATTCATCCAAATCAAAAAAATCATTCCTGGGGTCGTACACCCGATGGCGACTCCACCTGGAAAGTATATAAAACCCCTACTTTTGGGGCAAGCAACACGGGTACTTCGTATATTAATTATAAACTGAAACCTGTTTTTTCTGTTCCTCCGGGTACCTGTAGCGGTGCCATCAGCCTTGTACTCACTTCGCCGCAAACTACCGGAACAAAAATAAAATACACGAAGGATGGTTCAGACCCGAATACTTCTCCCACTGTTATTCCTTATACTGCCGCTATTCCCATTAACAGTTCTACCATGATAAGGGCAATTTGTTTTGACAGTAATCTAACTGCACCAAAATACGTCAACAGTTTTATTGAAACCAATACATACTTCATTGCCCCCGACAATGCTTTTACATTTCCGGTTGTATCGGTTTGTTTTGACAGCCTTGCATTGTACGGCGGAACCATGACGGATGCCAATATAGAATATTTTGAAAAAGACAAACAGTTTATTTTTGAAACTTATGGTTCTGCCAATATACACGCCAATGGCTCGGCCTTTCCACAAAAGGGTTTTGAATACGATGTGGACGATGAGTTTGGATATGCGTACACCAACAAGCACCAGTTTTTTGACGATCCTAAATTAGGTTACAGTCCCCGCAAGGAATTTCAAGACCTTATTTTTAATGCAGCCGGGCAGGACGAGTTCCCAAAAGGCTGGGCAGCCGCTAATAAAAGACCATGCCATCTGCGTGATGCGTTTTGTCAATCCTATGCCCTGCGAAAAAACTTTAACCTCGACGGAAGAAGGTACGAACCTGTTATTATGTTCTTAGACGGGAAATACTGGGGCATTTATGAATTGCGCGAACTCTTTGATACCGCATCGGCTAATTATTATTACGATCAACCGGCTATGCTCAATTTACAATGCACCAATGGTAACTATACACCTGCTTCTTCAGTTGCATCGCAAACCGATTGGACCACCGCCTACAACCTTGTCATGAACAACCCCATGAATGTGCAGGCAAACTACCAGCAGGCCGGAACAATGATTGATTTTAAAAGCCTGATAGACTTTTTTATATACAACACCTTTGCGGCAAATGGCAGTATCATCAACAACAACACAGCCTGGTGGAGAGGCACTTCGTGGTGGCTGCCAAAAGGCGGAAAATGGAAGTACTGGATGTGGGACATGGACAATACGTTTGGAGCTTCCAATTCAGGGTCTGTATCCAATACAAGCCCAACCAACAAACCCTGCGATTACAACGTAGCCTTCCCTCCCGGCTCCCCTCCGCAAACAGGGCATGCCGCACTGATAACCAAATTACTGACCAATGATGAATTTAAAACACTGTTCCTGAACCGCTATGCAGACTTACTGAACACCTCCCTCAGCTGCGATTCATTGTTGGAACACCTGAGCTATTTTAAAGATTTTCTTACACCCGAAATGACCAGGCATGTTGCCCGCTGGGCCGGTACAAGTACAGCCCCAAACGCTACTGTGGCCAACTGGAACAGGAATATAGATTCCTTACAATCGTGGATACAACAACGTTGTAAATACATCGACTCCTTGGTAGCCGGGTGTTATGGTGTAGCCGGCCCTTATGATTTTTGCCTCGAAGTGTTTCCTCCCAATTCGGGCAACATCGTATTGAATACCATCACTGTTTCCAATTTCACTTTTAACGGGCAGTATTACGGAGGAGTGAACATGAGTGCCAATGCACTGGCCAATACCAATTATTATTTCGACCATTGGGAACCCACCAATTTTACCATACCCGACAGCCTTTTAAAAAATGCTTACCTCGCCTGGAAGTACGACAGCACTTCCACCTGTTTAAAAGCAGTGTTCCGGCTGAAAGAAGCTTTTAATACAACCGGTGAGCCGCTTGTTCCTACCGGCTTTTCTCCCAATGGCGATGGCAACAACGATATTTTAAATGTATACGGCACATTGAATTCAACAAAATTTGACCTGGAAATATACAACCGCTGGGGACAATTGGTATTCAAATCAACTGATAAATCAAAAGGCTGGAATGGGCAATTTAACGGGGCTGAAGCGCCTGTTGGGGTATACGCCTATTTTTTTAATGTAACAATTGACGGAACAGAATACACAAAAAAGGGAAACATTACTTTAATACGCTAAGCGCAATCCACCACCACTAACATGAGGAACAACACTATAAAATTTTTCGCTGCATTTTTATTTAGTACTACTGGTTTGCTTGCGCAGGACATTCATTTTTCGCAATTAACCGAAACACCCTTGCTGCTAAACCCTGCCAATACAGGGTTCTTCGACGGCTACCACCGGGCTTACCTCAACTACCGCAGCCAATGGTCGAGTGCCGGAAGCCCTTTTAAAACAGTGTCCGCATCCTTCGACTCGGAAATAGGTATGAAAAAAACAAAAACGGCCTATTTGGGTGTGGGTGGTTATATCTTTCAGGACAAAGCAGGTGCGGCTAACTGGAGCACCTTCAATGCCGATTTATTTGTAAATGGAATTGTTAAAGTAGGAGATAAAAGCCACCTGGCTTTAGGGCTTGGCGGTGGTTATGGACAAAACTCCGCCAACTTCAACAGCCTTAGTTTCGGTAATCAGTACGACGGGCAGCAGTTTAACTCTTCGTTGCCCACACAGGAATCGATTGTTTTTAAAAACTACAATTATTTTGATCTGGCCAGTGGTGTTTGTTTTGATTACGGGCAAAAAAATGCCAGCTTCGACCACAATAATTTATTGGGTTTCAGACTTGGTTTAGCGGCTTATCACCTCAATAAACCCCGCTTAAAGTACGGAGGAAAAAAACAATATTTAGAACCTAAATTAGTGGGCACTTTAAATGTCCGCATCGACCTGAAAGATTCCAAACTGTCTGTTTTACCCAATGTAGTATACATGATGCAGGCAGGTGCCAGCGAATTTAACTTTGGTACTTTGTTAAGGATACGTTTCAACGACCAGACAAAAATTACAGGTTATATCCATGAAACGTCTATGTACATAGGAGTGAATTACCGTTTAAACG
The DNA here is from genome assembly GCA_023251755.1 of Bacteroidota bacterium. Classification (GTDB taxonomy): domain Bacteria; phylum Bacteroidota; class Bacteroidia; order B-17B0; family Aurantibacillaceae; genus JAHEYF01. Next base: position 33,556 of record JAHEYF010000017.1, on the reverse strand, counting down.
ATGCGGTTGTTCCGCAACTCATGTTTGAAATGGCCGGCTTTAATGTGGGCTTTTCATACGATTACACTGTCTCCGACTATTCCACCGCGTCCAAAGGTGTTGGGGGATTTGAAATATCACTTCGCTGGATAAGTCTGCGCGATGGTTTGTTTAAACAGAAACGTGAATTCGGAAGCAGTAAGTCTGTTACGGAATAAAATTTAAAAAATCCCGGTATAATTATGCGGGGTAATTTTTTTCATTTCATTTTTTATATTTTCACCAACCTGCAAACGGTCAATAAACTCAGCAATTTCTTTTGAAGTAATGTGCGTATTGGTACGTGTTAAATCCTTTAAAGCTTCGTAAGGTTTGGGATAGCCTTCGCGGCGTAAAATGGTTTGAAGGGCTTCGGCCACAACCGCCCAGTTCTCTTCAAGGTCGTGGGCAAGTGCTGGTTCATTTAAAATTAATTTATCTAAGCCTTTTAACAAAGACTGATAAGCAATTAAACCATGTGCCAGGGGAACTCCTACATTCCTCAACACCGTTGAATCGGTTAAATCCCGCTGCAACCTCGATACCGGCAGCTTGGCCGAAAGGTGTTCGAGCAGGGCATTTGCAAGACCCAGGTTGCCTTCTGCATTTTCAAAATCAATAGGGTTTACTTTATGCGGCATGGCTGATGAACCGATCTCCCCCTGTTTTAATTTTTGCTTAAAATAATTCATGGAGATGTAAGTCCAGATGTCCCTGCAAAGGTCTGTTAAAATAGTATGTATGCGCTTTAAGGCATCAAACCAGGCAGCCAGGTTATCGTAATGTTCAATTTGAGTGGTGTAATAACTCCGGTTTAAACCCAGGCACTTGTTTACAAAATTATCGGCAAAGGCCGGCCAGTCTATACCCGGATAAGCTACGTGGTGTGCATTAAAGTTACCTGTTGCCCCGCCGAATTTTGCCGAATAAGGAATTTGTTTCAACTGGTTCAATTGTTTTTCCAAACGCTCAACAAAAACCAAAATTTCCTTGCCCAGTTTTGTTGGTGAGGCAGGCTGGCCATGTGTACGTGCCAGCAGCGATACATTTTTCCATTCAGCTGCATAGGATTTTAACTTGTCGATTATTTGTTGCACAACAGGAAACACCACTTCATTTGCTGCATCTTTAAGTGAAAGAGGAACAGAGGTGTTGTTGATGTCCTGCGAAGTAAGTCCGAAATGAATAAACTCCAGCTGTTGTTCTATGTTCAATTTTTTAAAGCGGTCTTTAATAAAATATTCCACCGCTTTCACATCGTGATTGGTCACCTTTTCAGTTTCCTTTATTTCCAATGCGTCCGCTTCCGAAAAATGGATATATATATTTCTTAATTGAGGGAAGAGAACCGGATCAATACCTTTTAATTGAGGCAAAGGGATTTCGCACAAAGCGATAAAGTAGTCCACCTCCACTTTTACCCGGTATTTAATTAGGGCATATTCCGAAAAATAGCCGGCCAGCGAAGAAGTTACTCTCCGGTACCTGCCATCGACAGGTGAAATGGCTGAAAGCGCTGATAAATTCATAGAAAAATGGAAAGGGCAAATGTACAAAATTATTGAAGAATCTACGAATACGAATTTGTACGAATATACTAATGTAGCTGTTGTGAAGGATGACGGACAATAAAAACACATACTCTAAATACACTAACACCACACACAGATTAGTATATTCGTATTGATTCGTAATTTGTAGACAACTAAGAACTAAACGTGGAACAAAACACACCTTTTATCGTAAAACAATTGACATTGATCTTATAAATGAATAACTTCGTTAGTTAATATGACCATAAAAAGGGAATACATAACCTTCATTTTTTTATTGGGTATTTTTTCTGTCGTGTTCCCCCAGCAACAGTCTCAATCCATACAAACCATTAACGGCACGGTTGTTATTAATGGGCCGGACACCGTATGTGCCGGATCAAGCGGTTTTATGACCTTAGTTGGGGCAAGTTCAACTCCGGCCAAATGGCAGGTTTCTACCACCGGCGGGGCAAGCTGGTCCAATATTGTAAACACCAATATCACCAACACCTATTTTATGGCCATGAACAACTTGTGTTACCGCGCCATTTTAGTGAATGGCGATACCTCACAAATGACCTGTTTAACAGTTGACGCACAAAGCGATGCGGGCAACATCAGCGGAGGCGGTAGTTTTTGTAATTCCGCTACCGGGCAATTAGTTACTGCGGGCAGCAACGGTGTACCATCCGGCTGGTTCCAGGTGGCCGGCTCTTCGTATACCGGTTTAAGCAATACAAGTACTTCACAAAACTTTACAAACATAACGCAGTCCACTACTTATGCTTTTATTACTAAAAATGGAGTTTGCCCGGCAGATACAAGCAGCATTACTATTACTGTTGACGCCTTATCAGACGCAGGAACATTAAGTGGAAACACCAGTGTTTGTTCTTCTTCAAACAGTGGAACGATTACCAATTCAGGGATTACCGGAACAATTGTACACTGGCAGGCCTCTGTTAACGGGGGCAGCAGCTGGTTCAACCTGGGTACCCTTACACCCACACATCCTTATACCAACCTTACACAAAGCACCGAATACCATTTAATTGTTAAAAGCGGGGTTTGTCCTGCAGATACTTCCAACACCATTACCATTAACGTTGACCAGGCCCCGGTTGCAGGAACATTGAGCGGTGGGGACTATTTTTGCGGAGCAGCTGCAAGCGGAACTCTTACTTTAACAGGTTATTCAGGAACTATTACAGCCTGGCAAAGCTCGGTGAACAACGGTACCACCTGGACCAATACCTCCTGCACCGGTACCACCTGTGCTTATACCAATGTTACACAGGCTACTCTCTACAGGGTGGTGATTAACAGCGGCGTATGCCCTACCGTGTATTCAACACCGGACACTGTTACATACAGTGCTTCTTCTGTAGCCGGTACACTTAGCGCTTTATCAGACAGTGTTTGTGTGGGCGATAGTGTTCAACTAAGTTTAAACGGAGCTACAGCCAATCATTTTCAATGGCAGCTGTCTACAAATGCAGGAACAAGCTGGACCAATTTACCTGCTACAACTTCCGGCATTGGCTTGCCACAAACTGTAAATTCCGTATACCAGGTGATCGTAAGCAATAACAATTGCCCTTCCGATACCTCCGGTTTAATTTCTATAACTTCAGTTCCTTTTCCATTAGTTCACATCATTAATAACGATACTATCATTGAGCAGGGAAACAACGTAACACTTACAGCAACAGGTAACGGAACACCGCAATGGTCGCCCACGCTGGGCCTGAATGCTACAAACACCTTTACAACAATTGCATCGCCCTACACCTCTACCCTTTATTATTTAACCCTTAGTGCAAATGGTTGTTCCAGCCGCGATTCTGTTAATATAGAAGTACACCAGGGCGATTACACCGGTTTAATTGCCAACACGCTCACTCCCAACGGTGATGGGGTCAACGATGCTTTTTATATTGAACACATCGAAAACTTTAAATCTTCCGACCTCAGTATTTTTAATGAATACGGGCAATTGATTTTTTCGGCCCGGCCTTACCTCAACGATTGGAAAGGCACTTACAACAATGCCCGTTTACCCGATGGAACTTATTTTTATGTGTTGAAATTTTCGGACAAACCAAAAGTATTTAAAGGTAGCATTACACTCATGAGCCAGAAATGAGGAAGAAGGTCTACATATACTGCCTGGTGCTGCTCTCAGGATTAATGCGTGCACAGCAATTGCCTATGTATTCCAATTACTTTTACAAGCCTATGGTATACAATCCGGCTTATACCGGCGATAAAGATGTAACCGAAGTCTTTGCGTTGAACCGCAGTCAGTTTTCCGATTTTCAGGGAGCGCCTGTTTTTAATGCCCTGGCTGTTGATGGAAAGTTACAGGATAAAAAAGCCTACCTGGGTTTTTTGGTGGCCAACCAGCGCAAAGGGATTACAAGCAATACCAATGCAATGGCTTCGTACGCATACAGGGCCAACCTGCAGGAGGACGTCTATTTTAAATTTGGTTTGTCTGTTGGTGTTTTTGATCAGAGCATTAATTACAATAAAGTTGTTGTGGCCAATTATTCCGACCCTTCTTTATTTACTTCGCAGCAACGCAAAACAGTACTGGATGGCAACGCAGGTTTTTCGTTTTACCTTAAAAAATTAGACATCGGAATCGCCATCCCTCAATTGTTTTCGGGCAAGGTAAATTATACCGACAATTCAGACATCCGTTCCTATTACAGGATGTCGAGGCACATTGCAGCCTCCGTAAAATATGATATTGCTTTGGATCAAAGCGAAGAAATACTGTTAAGCCCCAACATTATTGTACGCAAAGTAACCAATGCCCCTCTTCAATACGATGCCGGCTTAAATTTGAACTGGAAAGATAAATTTTGGGTGGGTGCTATGTATCGGAGTAATTATGCCATTGGTATAAATGCAGGACTTACATTAAACAGAAGATTTTCGGTGGGCTACAGTTACGATTACATGATGGGCAGCATTGCGAACTATGCAGGTACTTCCAGCGAAATAATGATTGCTGTTAAATTAGGTAAATTAAAATACAGGCATGGTGACGATACACTTACTGCCCAGGATAAACAAATTGCCGAATTGCAGGAAGAAATTGAAGACCTGAAAAACAAAGTAGCAAAAGCAGGTTCAAATCAAAACACAAACAAAACTCCTGAAAAACTGCCCCATGCCAATCCTACACAGTTTACAGGGAAAAATGCAGTAAAGGAAAAAGATGTTTACATCCTTACCAACAAGGCTTCAGACTTTACCAACGTTACGGGTACATTGGCACAGAAAGGAATTTACATTGTAGTCGAGTCCTGTTTTTACCCGGAGTATGCAGAAACAGAAGCAAAAAAATACATCAGTTTTGGTTTCCCCGACTCGGAAGTAATAATTGATAAGCTATCCAAATTTAATTACGTCTATATAGACAGAGCCACCACCAAAGAAGAAGCCTTTAAAAAAGTAAAAGACGCCAAAGACGCCGGCGTACCCGATGTGTGGATTCAGATACTGATTGAATAAGTTGGAATTACGATTGACGAGGTGCGAATAATCTACGAATACGAATCAGTACAAATATACTAATGTTGGAGTAAGGAGGTAGGATTGACGAGGCACGAAGAATCTACGAAATACGAATCAGTACGAATATACTAATACTGAATTTGAATCAAGCGCGACTCCGAAGGAGTCACATGTTTATAGATTGATTTATCCCATTTGCACACGACCCCAGCGGGGTCGAATAATTAACATGTAATCAACCCATATTAAATATACTGCGTAGAAGGGAATAAAATGATTTTTTTGTTGTGCATTTATATTCGACCCCGCTGGGGCCGGTTGCCCCTGCATATTGATGTGCTATAAACATTCGACTCCTCCGGAGTCGGAATTCCGCTCGCACAGATATGTAAGGCAGTCCTTGCATAAGCCTATCCCTGCACATAATTTTTATCCTCATTTAAATTGAATAGTCAAAAATGTGTATTTTTATATCAATCTTAAAGAAATAGCACGGACAGGCAAACACATTGGCAAGCGTTACATATCCATGCCAACCCGGCCAGGCCAAAACAAAGACAAATGAAAAATACATTGAAGGTCATTCTGTTTATTTCAGTTTTTTGCTTTTGCGCCTGTTCCAAACATATTCCTGCTGTTTACGAGGTGGTGGAAATGAGCCTGGGTAATAGCAACAATACAGGCGAGGACCCGTTTGATGTAATAACAGATCCCCATTAAGCGTAGCGTCCCGCCATAACTGTTCGAAACACTTTTTAGTTGTTCGACCCCGAAGGGGTCGTATGTTTATAGATAGATATACGACCTATAAATATGCGACCCCTTCGGGGTCGAACACCACAGCTGGGTTAACCCATCACATGCAATTCCTCCTGTTTCGAACAGTTATGGCGTCCCGCTACGCTTACAATAAAGTGGCCTTCGGCCAATTTTATTATACGATAATAGGTGGTAAAGAAAATTAACCGAATACAATATCTTACAGGAATATAAATTGCTAAGGCCGGAGGCCTGTTTGATACAATCGTAGCGTGGACGCCAGAAGTATTTGAAACACTATTGTTAATGTAAAATTGTACGACCCCTTCGGGGTCGTATATATATATATAGCATATCTATATTTTCTATACAAATACGACCCCGAAGGGGTCGAACAATAACACGTTTCTAACAGCTATAACATGGACGCTACGGTTAAGGGGGAAGTACTTGTTTGTATGTTGGTTGTTGTGCAGCGAGACGCATACCTAATTCCCACCAAGCCTGCCAGACTTATCAGCAGTACTGTATGTCAAACCTGCCAGGTTTTTCGGAACAAACAATTGTTTTGATACTGGAAATATAAGCGCTCTATGAAAACCTTCTTCTCTGCGACCTCCGTGTTGAAAAACTTAGTGCTTCTTTGTGCTCTCAGTGCCTAAGTGGTAAAAGCAAGGTCAAATTGATTTTTCTTCTTTCATAAATTCCCTTCTTATTCCGTCAATAATATCTTCCTGGTGAAGCGCAGTTTTCTTTTGTTCGTAAGAACGTAAAGAAGCGTATTGCACCACACTTAAAATAGAAGCGCCTGTTAATTCATAAGCACCGGCAATGGTAGAGAGGTTAACCGATTCATGAAGTCCAAGGTTGGCCGGAAGGGATTTTTCCCATAACATTTTTCGTTCCTCTGCATCCGGCAGCGGAAAGTGTACCACCTCATGAAAACGGCGGATAAAAGCATCGTCCAGGTTATTTTTAAAGTTACTCGCTAATATAAGCAGGCCGGCATAATCCTCTACCCTTTGCAACAAATAAGAAACTTCCTGGTTCGCGTATTTATCGTGAGAGCTTTGCACATTGGTTCTTTTTCCAAACAAGGCATCGGCCTCGTCAAAAAACAAAATCCAGCCACGGCTTTCGGCCCTTCTGAAAACATTTTCGAGATTTTTTTCCGTCTCACCAATAAACTTGGAAACTACCTGAGACAAATCAACCCGGTAAACTTCCTTGTTAAATTGTTTTCCCAGCAAGGCCGCGGTTAATGTTTTGCCTGTGCCCGGCGGGCCGTATAACAATACCCTGTAGCCGGGTTTTACTTTGCGTTTGAGGTTGTCATCCACCAGCATTAAATGGTGGTACTCAATCCAGGTGCTGATTTGCTGAATTTGTTGTTGGGTACGGGGGTGTAAAACAAGGTCGGCCCAATTCATTTCAGTTGTAATCTTCCTGGCCGGAAAATCCATCCCGAAGCGCGGTTCGTAATTTTTGCCAATCAGTATTTTATCAATCCATTCCTGCGCAATAATCACCCTTCCGCTCATCACCGGTTCACCTTCGCGGATGGTCTCAAGCCAGAGTATACTTTTTTTATAAAAGATACCGTGCTCACTAAATATTTTTTGTATCCCCAATCTTTCATCCAGGTTTTTACCCGCCAGAATAAACTGCATGGTTTCACCCGTTGGCAATACGCCCCGGTGGTTGGTTCCTTTCACTCCACCAAATTCGGTGAACTCCCCTCCTCCCGGTAAAAATTCCTGGATCAATTCACTAAAAAATTCGGGTTTAACATGTGGCGCCAAAGCCGCTAAAAAGACAAAGTATTCATTGTCGCTCAGCTCAAATTGATTTTTGAATTGTTGCAATACGGAGTTTTCAGTTGTTCCTGAAAGACGCATTAATTTTGATGCTTTCACCTCCGGTTTAAACTGGGCCGACAAGCGCTTGCGTACTGCCTGGGCTAAAAATTCGAATTCGTCTTCTAAGAAATTATTCATGCGTGGTTCTTGTATCTCAAAGTTATTTTAATTAATCGGTTATTTTTGTTTTGGGCACTTATTTTATATTGTAAACAAATAAGGTTTTAAGTCCAAAAGGGTGCATAAGTGGCGAATTTTTTGGAAGCATTTTTATTCTATCCATTCAAACAGGTATTCAGGTTTATGCTCTATTTCAAATTTGTTTAAAAATTCGATATACTCTTCTTTAAAAGTTTTCTTTTTATGGTGTTCTTTTTGATTCTTTATGTATGCAATTACATGATCTAAATTAGAATGACTGTAAGAAAAAGCCCCGTATCCTTCCTGCCATTGAAACTTAAATTTTGAAAGCTTCTTTTCTTTAATCAAATCATTTGTTGATTTTTTGATTTCTCTCACCAAATCAGATAAACAACAGGATGGTTTCATGCCGATTAGAAAATGGATATGGTCCGGCATTCCATTTATGGCCAGCATTTTTTGCTCTTTGTTCTGAACAATGCCCGTTATGTATTTATACAATTCTTCTTCCCAGGTTGAATGAATCAGGCTATCGCGACCTTTTACCGCAAATACAATTTGAATGCATATTTTTGAAAATGTTCCCGGCATATTTGTTTAATTTAAATAATCCCGAAGGGATTATATGTTTATAGATAACCAGCATCGTTACGAATTATGCGACCCCTTCGGGGTCGTATGTTTTGTGTGTTTCCCCATTTTCTATAAACATTGAACCCCTTCGGGGTTTTTCACTCTCAAAACCTCAATATTTTTATTTTTGCTTCACATAGAAATTATGTTTTGTATGTTTTCTTTTTCTATCAACATTCAACCCCTTCGGGGTTTTCACTCCCAAAACCTCAATATTTTTATTTTGCTTCACATGCAAATTATGTTTTGTATGTTTTCTTTTTCTATCAACATTCAACCTCTGCGGGGTTTTCATACTCCAAACCTCAATATTTTAAGGACCTGTAGAACGGTGTTTTCTTATTTCGTTCGCAGCTTCCACATAAGCCGAATGAAGGCTTGCGGGAACTGTGCGCAAGGCAACAAGCATTAAACGCAAAAGGTATTTCACCGCAGGCTCGGGAGCCAATGCAAAAAAGGCAGCTCCAAGCGACAAGGTATTGGTGGCCAGGTTCCAGGAGTCTGCGCGGCCTGCAGCGGAACGATGTACCGTTAAACCGGTCAGGTAAATTTTTTGCCGCAGTTGTGTATAACGGTCAAACATACCTGCCACCTTCACCTGGTCGCCATCAACGGGTGCCGTTGGGAAGGGGGAGGCAAGGCCCGGATCGGTAATGCCCACAAAAGGAGAAATAAGGTGTGCCATCTGGGCCTCAAAATCATTTTTGGTGTTCCAACCGGTAGCACTTCCCAGGTTGTCGTTAATGGCGGAGTAGAGTAAGCTCGTATCGAACTCGGCATTCAATAACCATTGTTCCAAAAACGATAAGCCTCCTTTTGCTTTGGCTAAATCAGTACCGGTGATGCTGGCATCAAAGGTATCGGGAATGGCCGCACCGGCAGGAGGGGCAATTCCATTGATACGTAAAATCAGCAATACAAAACTATCGGTATTGTTAAGGGCTTGCGCACCGGTTAAAGTAGATATGAGCCTTGTGGTAGAATAGGCTGTATCTACTGTGGTAAGGCCCGGTGTAGCATGCAGACTTTCATGAATCAATGTTTCTGATTGCTCGGTAGGGTTTCCGCTGGTAATAAACCCGGGGCAAAGGGTCATCATCTGCCCGCCGCCACTACCACTATTAAAGGCGGGTCGAGAGCAACCACCGTCGCAGGTATTGTGGCACTGGTGATGCGTTGGTAAATTGGTGACCTGGGTAGACAAATTACCGATATGTCCTACTAGGGTGGCAATGGGCACGCCCGGAAACAAAGTTGCCGCTTCGGCCAGCGCAGCAGCTTTTCCGGCCGATAAATCGGCCAGGGCTTTGTTGGTCCATTTCATCGCATTCGGGTGCGAACCGGTAAATGAAGTGGAACAAGGTTCTATTTCGGGATGAGGATTAGCCAGGGTAACCGTGCAGGGAGGTGTTGATGAAGGCATGGCTCCACCCGGAGGTACTACACCGGGTGTTTCAATGACATCCACCGCTCTCACCCGGCGGTAATCAATGTTACCTGTCCCGGCAGTAGGCTGGGGGGTAAGGGTGCGAACACCCGTATGTTTTGGCTTCACTGCCCCAATCAGGTTGTCGACAGCGCGCAAACGCTGATCAATGAGTGCAGCGTTATTTGCGGTTGTACCTTCTTCACTCGCTGTGCCGATGAGGGTAAGGTTACGTGTAACCGGGCTTGCTAAGCCGGGTATTTTGTATAATTCCGAGCCGGGGACATTGGATTGCCCCATTTCAAAAAATATGGTAGTAGGGTTTGCTGCAGCATTCGGATACAAACCCCTGATGTCGAAACCTGGTGAAGAAGGGGCCCTGAAAATACTTTTTGTTTGCACTTTTTCCTTGGCCTGTACCACGTGGCTTAATTCATGGGCCATTAATTTTTTACCTTCGGCATTCTCAGGATTGTATTGCCCCTTATTAAATACGATATTGTTTTTATAAGCAAAGGCTTTGGCATTCACAGAGGAAGCCAGTTGATGAGCAGCAGGATCGTTGTGAATTTTCACCTCACTAAAGTCTGTGTTAAAGCGAGGTTCAAAAAAAGCACGGGACGAATTGGATAAAGGGCTGCCTCCCTGCAGGGATTTTATTTGACTGGAGGTAGATGCCGGCGCTGTTTTAGCAGAAGCTCCCTGTTCCTTTTTATGCACTTTTTTATCTTCCTTTTCACAGGTGTCGCATTGGCGGTTAACCTTAGCCCCCTCCGAAACCTTGGAAGAAAAGAAGGAATGTTCACCTCCTCCAAAATCAAAAAAAGGAGCGCTGTTTTGTTTGTTGCCGGCAGCAGGTGTAGCCGCTGATTTTTTGCGGGCTGCCCTGCGGTAAAAAACACGTGGTCTGCTCATGGGTTCAACAATTTAATTTTTAAAAATGTCCCTTCGTTTATTCGAATCGCCCTTCGTTTTAATCAGCCCCTCAAAATACGTTTCAAAATCTATTTCCGGAAAATCAGTATAACTGGCATTGTGATCGCTGCTCAACAATACATCAAAATTTCCCTTGTCGGGATAGACTACAGCAATTGAAGATTTACTGAATACGTCCAATGGTTTCAGTTTTTTTTCGAATTCCTGCTGAAGCATTTTTTTTCCTTTGTAATCAATAGAATATTCTTTTTCGGTTTTAAACCACAGGTATCCTTCCCAATTATTTTCCATCATCACTTCCAGCGGTAAAATATTAATGCAGCCATCGAGGTGCCAATAGTTTTCGTTGGGCCACATCCAGGGAAAAGCCGCTGAATAGGTCCCAAATTCTTTTTGTTTAAAATCGGCATTTGTTTCTGCTACATAACTCAGTTGCCATCCATTCAGCTCTGCATAAAAATCCCGTATAGCACCGCTTAAACCAAATTTATCGAGTAGGGCAGGTGAAGCCGCTTGCCCGGTAAAAAAACTTTGCAGCTTCAACGAAGTATCCTTGCTGAGGAGTTGATGCAATGCTGTTATTTTATCTTTATATAAATGTTTCATCAAACAAAAGAGAAAGTAGTTTTACCCACATCGTTAAATAATCTATTATCCTTAGGTTTAAAGAAATTAACTACGGCCGTTTGAATTTCAGCCACAGAAGTAAATTTAACACCTTTTGCCACTTCCCCGGCAAGGAAATCCAAAGTTTTTGTATCCAAAGCCGTTTCGCTGGTGTAGAAATAGTACAATACCGGATCTTTTTTCAAGGTATTCACATGCACAATGGTAGCCACCGGAGGATCTATCTTGGCAGAGAATTGTTCTTTTTGAGCAGGATCTTCCACCCACTGGTTGTTTTCAAATTTCATGCCTCCACCGGTTGCCGACATCGACTGCAGGAAAGGAGTAGTGCCACGGTATTGGCAATTAAATTTCATCCAGACTGTTTCTTTATTTTTAAGCCTTGATTTTAAATTTACTTCAAAGGTATTCAGGTAATCTTTGTTTATTTCCTGCTGGGCCGGAACCAAATTCGAATCGGTAGCTTTGCCTCCATAATTATCGTTTACAATATGGAAGGCCACCCATTTGGCTCGTACACCAAGGCTTTCGAGAGTTGTTAAAGCGCCCTGTAAAGTTCCTTTATAATTACTGGCGTCTTCGCCTTCCTGGTAATTCGGTTTAGGCAGGCTTGGGTCTTTAGGATCAGAATAGCCGCTCAAATACCTTGCTTCCATAAACATGGCCTTGTTCCCATTAAAGCCCGGAAGGAAAGTAGGTGCCGGAATAACACCTGCTACGCCTTTAGGGTCAAGAACTTTTAAGAGTTCAATAAGAGCTTCCGATTTGGCTAAGATATCCATTTCGTTTTTATCATCCTGTTCAGCCTTTTTATCTTTAGGATAAGTGAGTGTATTAATTGAGGAAACCAATTGCTCTGCCTGTGCAATTTTTGCAAGATGATCAGCTTTTTTCGCAGCATCAAGCGAAGCATCTGTAGGAATTTCACCTTTGCGTTTAGCGAGGAAACTTTCAACCGTTGTCGGCGTACTTTCCATAATAAGGTTAGCCTGGTCCCCGCTTTTCTTAAAGTACATGGAATGGTTTTTACCTGCCGCAGACGTGAATGTTTTTTTCATGCCCAACCAGCCCATAATTTTGTCCTTGGCCTGCATGGCTTTCGCCACCAGCTTCTCAACAAAACCTACCAGTTTGTCTATCAAAAAGTCCAGGCCTTTATCTACCTTCTCCCTCACTGATGCCAGCACATCTCTTATTTTTCCACTCAGGTCGAGCCCCACCTGGTTGGCCAGGAAGCCAATGGCAACGGGAATACCGTTGGCCAGGGCATTTTCGAGGTAATTGGCCGCGCTGCTGATATTACCTGTGCAAATTTCAATAATTCCCTCTACAAAGGAATTGACTATTTGCAGCATTTTGGTAATGTATTTAATAAAGGACTGTATGGCTTTATACAAAGCAATGGCACTGTTGATTACCGCCATAACCCCTGTAGGATCGAGCATGGTCAATAATTTGGCCGTTACCTTTTTAATGATCTGATCCATGATAAAGCCCTTGATGACATCCAGTACCATGTCCCAGATATTGCTCAACTTCTCTTTAATTTTATCCACAATGGCTTCCATGCCCCGCTTGCGGACATCTTCAATAAATTCCATGGCTTCATTGGCCTTATCATAAATGGCTTCGGCTTTAGCGATCAAGCTTCTGATTTTGTCTACCTTCTCTTTACCAACCCTGGCTTCTAATTTTTTCCAGATCTTTTCCATGGTAATGTCGAGGATGATCAACAACCATTTGATGATTCCCATCACGGTATAATCCTGCGGCATGGGCACTCCGCCATCTTCCAGTTCCTGCTTGAGCCAGGCCTTGAGCCCATTCCACAAATGGGTGAGTATATTGTCGAAGAACTGTACAAAGCCCTGTTTGATAGCCTTGAGCAGGTTCAGTAAGAAACCTGTAGGGTTGGCCTTGATCATGGCCCAGGCCTTCTTCACATTATCGATGAGTTTAAACACCAGGTCTACCGGGAAGCCCATCATACGAAGAATGACTTCGAACAAGGCCACCACAATCTGGATAATAAAGCGGATTAAACGAATGATTGGGTTTTTGAAGGTATCGATAATTTTCACGAAGGCCATTACCGGAACAATTAAGTCTGTCCAGGATAGTTTTTCCCACAGACTTGTAAACAGCCCTTTTACATAAGCCCAGGTAAAGCCCAGTTCATCCACCGCCGCATCAATTTTTGCCGCAGCACTGTCAATGGCCCCGCTTTCCTTCATCTTATTGTACTGTTCCTCCCCACCATCGCTGAGCAGCATAAATCCTTTAATCAGGTTTTGTGCTGTACGCGGAACGGACTCACCGGTAAACGGATCCTTGCTGATCAACACCGTTACTAAGTAAAAACCTTTGGTTTCCTGTGCCTTTTTAGAAATCCATTTGAATAAAACATCTTTTACAATTTTCAATATGGCAATGCCCGCATCAATAAAGAATTTACCCACCAAAGCTATAGGCTGCCAAAAGGAATCAAATATTTTCAGGAAGGTTTCAACCGGGTTCATCAGGGCCTCAATGCTCACAATTTTCCATAAGCCTGCAAAAGCAGCTTTGAGCATATCGTAAGCTTTGCCAAATACTGCAATGCCTTTATCAATCCATGCGGCTACCTTGTTAAAGGTTCCGGTCTCCTGCATCTTTTTCTTTTGCTCAAGTCCCCATTCGCTCAATCCAAGTATGGCGTTCAGGATGTTGGCGCCTGTTGGGGATTTCACTTCATCGGTCAGCGGATCTTTACCGATAATGATGCACAATAAATCCCAATATTTTGTTTTGGTTTTAATGTAAGTGCCCAATGGAATCAGCAGGGCCTTTTTAATAAATTCGAGGAAGTCTTTCGCTACACCTTTTGCAAAATTAATCACCTCGTCGAAGAAACTGGTGAAGGCATTTTCGAGCCGGCGGAACACACCTGGAATATCTTTTAAATCGGAAAGTGAAAGGCTGTTGAAGAAATTAGCGAAGGTGTCGTAGATTCCGCTGATCAATGTTTCTACTCTGCCGAAAAGGTTTTCGGCAAATTTGGCGGCCTGTTCAAGGATGCCCAGTTCAATGAGTTTTTTCCTGAGCAGGAAGCCACCCGGCATAATGTCGAGTGCCGCATCAATAAAATTATAACCATTGCGTTCAACAGTTTCCCCGCTGATGGGGTCGCTGCCCAGTACTACACGAAGGGCTTTATAACCCGGTACATTTATGATCAGGTCTTTTACTTTACCCAATAACCATTTTTTTCCTTCTTCTAATTTATCGCCTACCCACTCAATGGCATCGGTAACCCAACCAAATAATCGCTGAACTTTGGGTTCAGACTTACGTTGAACGGTACTTTTTTCTTTTTCATCTGCAGCAGGAGGAGAGCTACCGGAAGCCCTTTGTACCATTTCTTTGCGCGCTACATGCTCTGCCGATGGCTGTACTTTTTCTTCGTGTACCGGAGGAGAGCTGTCTGCCGCTGCATGTATCAGTTCTTTTTTCTGAACTGCTTTTTCTTCCGGATGTTCTTCTTTCCGTTGCAGTTCTTCTTTTTTATCATGGGCAGCAACAGGTCCCTGTTCTGCGTCTTTTTTATGTATATTTTTTTCTTCTTCCTGGTGTTCTTCCTTGCGTTGTACTTCTTCTTTCTTATCGTTGGGAGAAGTGGCAGCGGCTGTATGGATCAGTTCTTTTTTATGAATTGTTTTTTCCTCTTCTTTTCCCTGCTCTTCTTTGCGTTGTACTTCCTCTTTTTTATCCGCAGGGGTGTTCGTTGCAGGGGCAGTGTCCGCAGCCCTTGCCAGTTGCAGTTTTGGTTGAACTTCTATTCCTTCTTTCTCCTTGCCTTCATTGTCTTTTCCTTCATTCTCTGCATGGGTATCGTCTCTTCGCTGGTCTTCTTTACGTTGTACCCCAAACATTTCTTTTTGCATCTCGCGAAGGCTCTTCGGTTTGCCTTCCACTCCTGCGCCGGGGTTTCTAACAGCCCCTGTGGTCAGTTTCATTGGATCAATAAAGGCACTCCAGTTGCTGATGTCGTGTGTTTGTTCCTGTATTTCACCGCCCAGGTTATCGGCACCCGCAGTATTGCCATTAACGGTAGTTATTTTTGTTCCCGATACACTGCTCACTAAACCATAGTGCGAACGCATATTCCGGTAAGCTATGAATCCGGGCTGAGGGCTTACACCAGGAGCCAGGGCCGCACCGGGTTCAATGGTCATGTTACCCAGCAACCATTTTTTCATTGGAAGGCCGGCTTTGTTCAATGCCCAGAAAGCAAATATTCCACACCAGCTCGGCATGGCGTCACGTTCGCCCACCACCACTTTTCCATCGGGGGCAATCACATTCATGCCTTTGGCAATGTTTTTCTTTTTAATGTTTCCTTCCGCAACGGTTGTTGGATCAGCACCCGCCGAACTATCGGGAACAATTTTTTCGGCGCCCAGGGTGGTTTTAAAATATTCCATCAATTGCTGCCAGCCAAAACGAAGGCCGTCGGCCCCATCTTTGTTGGCAATCACCTTGCCTTGCTCTCCCTTAGCATTGGCCACTGCAGTAGCCAAATTACCGGCACTGCGCTGTATGGATTTTTTACGGGAGATGAGTTTGGTAGAAACGGAAGAAGCACCTGCACTATTGGTGGCCGGTGAAGATGTATGGGAACTTGCCCCTTGCTGAATGGTGTGTGTTAATTCATGGGCAAGTAAAGATTTACCTTCATGGGAAGAAGGTGAAAACTTTCCACTGTTGAAATAAATATCGTTGCCGTGGGTAAAGGCCTGTGCATTAATTTCCATGTTCATCTGCACAGACGTTTCGTTGGTATGTACGCGAACCCCGCTGAAGTCAGCCGAAAAACGGCTCTCCATAAATGAACGTGTATCGCCGGGCAAAGGACTACCTAAGCCGCGACTGCTTTGTAAGTTGGATTCAAATGAGCCTTGTTGCCCGTTGCCTTCCGGGGGACCCCGGGCCGAACGCTGAACTGTATAAGAAGACGGTAATGAATGTATTTTTCGATCTACTTTTTTCTTTTCTTCACAGGAATCGCATTTTGCCTGGACAAAAGCCTGGCTGGAACGATTTATTGTTCCGGCAAAAAGTTTAGTCTGCACTTTCTCCTCCTGCTTTTCGGCTGCACGCTGCACACTTTTTTCTTCTTTCTCTTCCTGGCGGCTCACTTCTTTTTCCTCTTCCGCCCGCTGCACTTCTTCGTTTTCTTCTTTCAATTGTACAGCCGGAGCTTCCATGCGGTGTACTTCTTTCTCTTCCTTGCCCTCTGCACTGCGCTGCACTTCCTGTTCTTCACCTTCTTTCCGATGCACCTCATCTTTTTGTTCGGCAGGCGCTGCTGCTACCGGTGCCGATTCGGGCATGGTCATTACTTTGTGCGCCATCTGATCAGCCTCTTTTTCCTGGGGATCATCCGGATGACTTACACTTAACTTGGGTTGAATAAAGGAAGAAGAAGGGCTACTGGTTTTTTCGGAACCGGCAAAAAAAGGGTCTGCATTTTTACGCGCAAAAAAAGGCTGGGCCGACTGTCGTTGAACAGTGGACACATTTTTTGTTACCTTATCTGCGGTGCTAAACATGCTTTATTTTATGCTGCTTTTATTAAGCTTTTTAAATTTTAAATTGTGCGACCCCTTCGGGGTCGAACATTTTTATATTAACAATAATGATCGCTTCTAATAACACAAACAATTTCTTACAAACAATAATATATAAATATTTTAATTAAACCCATTCTGTGCGCAACATTTTTTCCATCCATGCCAGCTTCACCATTCCAATGGACCAGGGGAGTTGCTGTAACAATATATCATGCGTTTGTTTTTCGACCTGCAAAAACCAGTCGTCCTGTTTTAGCATCAGTTTTCCTTGCCTGCATAAAAAGCCTTCTCTTAAACCTGCTGCTGTTGTACCTTTCAGGGCTGTCCAATGACTAATGGCCGCGTCGAGCAATCCTTCCATTTCGGTTATCTCGGCTTCAGAAAAAGAATCAACCAATTCAATGTCTTTATTTTCATCCCAGTTGCACAACACTTTGTTCAATAACACATCATACTCTTTGTAATCGCAATTGCCATGAGCCAGGAAATGAATCATGGCAATGGCCTTTGCCGGATTTATCAATACTTTATCTTCGAGCAAACCACAACGCTTAAACAATTCAGGCAAAAAAGGCCATAATAGCACAACACCGGCATTGGTAACCAAAGCGCCTTCACTAATTGTTAATTGCTGAGCGAGGGTTTTCTTTTGAATAGCTGCTACATCCTTCCCTTCTCTTTTTTCCATTGTTTCAGTCTGCTCATCTTCCAAGGCCTTTTGTTTTTTAGTGAGGGCTGATAAATCAGATGTCAAATCAGGTTTATAATATTGAACAAATAATTCGGTTTTCATAAGTTCAGCTTTCAGCTGAATCTTTTCTGTTTTTTCTATTTCGTTCAGTATCATCAGGGCCAATGCTGTTGCTGCAGATTCAGAAAATTGGCTGCTGATACACTGTTCAAGAACAATTGTTTTTATTTTTTTTAACTGTGTTTTATTCAGTGAAATTTCGGGAGAGGCTGTTTCTTTTAATTTGTTTAGTGTCTGAAGCGTTGCGATTAAACTGTTATAAAATACAGACGAGGTCCCATTAAATATTTGTTTGAGTACTTCCGCAAATACATCAGCCGAAAATTGTTCGAGCAGGCGATGCCTTGCCGCGCTTTGTTGTAACAACATTATTAAGCGGGTGGGCGAATAGCTTGCAGATTCGTTTCCCTTTATTGTTACCTGCTCCTGCTTTTCAAAAGCCATCCTTATTTCCTTTTCCCACTCGGTATGCGGCTTGAACTCAAACCACCAGGGAAGCATCCCATTTTCGAGGAAGTAATAAAAAGCATTGATGTTTTTTTGAAAGCTGGCTGATATTTTAAGCTGCGTGTCGGACCTGAATGAACCTGTTAATGCCTCTTGTTTTTGCTGTATTATCTTTTCTTTCACTTCCTGCACAATGCGTTGCGTCAATTGCTTTTCCAAGTGCTGTTCATTTATTCCTTCAATTGAAATATTTAACTGATCCAATTGCAACCACTCCTGTTCGTCCACCAGTTCATTAAACAAAGCATTTAACTTTACCGGAATTTCGTCCATTAAGGTCTCTACCCTTCGTTTCAAAGCAAAACCATCTCCAGTCACGGCATTTACCCTGAGGTTCTGTTTACGAATACTATGTTGCTGATCTTTCACCTGGTGTTATAATGATCTTAACTCAATTTAGCAAGGTCATCCCGCATTTCTTTTAAAATATCGTTGAAGTCTTTTTTTACCTTTTCCTCCTGGTTCGATTTCAATTTAGCCTGCTCATCATCCACATCCGTCATCATCACTTTAATTGTTTTCTTTTCTGCTGCAGAAAGTTTATCCAGGCTTTCTAATTTATTTATTACTGCTTTCAGTAATTGTACGGTTGTAAAATTTCCGTCCCCTATGTCTTCCTGTTTAAGGCAAGACAATGTGGTGGCCAGGTTGGAGAAAATCGCCAATGCCTCAATTGACAAAGCTCTTGTAGCTGCCGCAACATCCTGTACAGGCAGTTCCTCTATCCAGGCCTCATCAAAAGGGTTTTGAACAAAAAACGAGAGTGGCACCTTGGGGTCCTTTTTTAACTGCAACTCCAGCACATGGAAATAGTTGCTTACACGGGCAAATAATTCCTGGGGGTAACGTTCCTTAAATTCGGGTGACTTCTCAGCCTTAGGGAGAAACAACCTCCATTTGGAAAGCGGCGTACTTAAAGGCTGACAAACTTTTTGCAACGCGTTAACCGGCCCGTCGATTGAAACGGTAAGTGGTTTGAGGGCAAGGCTGCAAGTGCCATTCATTAAAGTAGCTTTTACTGTATAAGTTCCCCCATTTTTAAAATCATGTTGCGGTGTTTTAAACACAGTTTGACCGGAAACAGCAAAGGTTTCTTTCCCTGATCCATCGCCAAAATCAACTTCTATTTTTTCGGTATTTTTGAAACCGGTAAATATAAATGCCCTGTTTGTGCCATCACCACCGGCATTATCAAAGTTCTGATCTCCTGTTGGGGTATCATATACCGTTACATCTTTTGTATCGGTATTACCGGCCGGAGCCTGGTAGTTAAAACTAACTTTTATTTTAGCAGCCCCGTTCAAATTTACTTTTGATGGGGAGAAAACAAATTTCCCGCTTGCCGCATCTTTTACACTAAAGCTGGTATCACCCGAAAAAATTCCTCCTGTTGGTTTAACGGTAAAATTAATGTCTGCTGCAGTCTTGCATATTTCCAGGGGTAAGCCGGTAATAACAACCGGATCAGGCTCCTTCACCGTAACTGTTACCGGGCCCGAAACACTTGTACACAATCCGTTGACCACTTTTGCCGTAACTTTATATTCCCCGGCGTGCAGGTAAGTATGGGAAGGGTTCAGGGTATCGGCACTCAGGTTATCACCAAAATCCCAGCTTACTTTATCCGCCAAAGCAGGCTGATCGAGGTTAAACTGAACTTTTAAAGGATTCAATGCATCAGCCTGTTGAAGTATTTTTTCATTGGGCATGGCATACACCTTCACCGAAATGGGTTGCATTTGATCTTCAACTGCATAAGAGAAGTTAACCAACACACTTTTATCTCCTGCATTCACTTTTACTTTTGATGGTAAAAATGAAAAGGTACCATCCTCATTTTCTTTTACTGCATCGGGCTGCGAGCTGATTAATTTACCAGCGGTAGGATTGGCCTGAAACAGGTATTCCTTCGGGTCTTCGTTACAGTATTCAGGATCTTTTAAACTAAAACTTATTTTAGGTGGGGGAATGTTTACCACAAACTGAACGGGTGAACAACCGCAACTAATGGGGTAAGGCAAATAAAAATCGGCCAGTACAATTCCATCGGCCAGCTTATCGGTGTCTGCCTCAAATTTCCCTGTCAGACTTCCTTCGGTTAATACCACTCCTAATTCATGTTCTATTTCTGCTTTGGTTGCACCTTTCTTTTCCAGCTCAAGCACTTTTGCTTCCTGCGCTTTTGCTTTGGCTCCTCTTTCTTTGGTTAAAACAACATACCGGCTTTTAAGTTTTTGTTTTGTCCCGGAGTTTATGGTTTCCACCGCAGTAGCTTCTGTATCTTTCACACTTGCTTTCTGCGCTTCGTTCCATTTGTATAAAAATTCTTTCGCCTTATTTGTTGCAGTGCTTACAGCTGAATTTTTATATACAACAATAAAAGTACCACCCAGGGGAACTCCTCCTTTGTGTTGCAAGCCATGATTTTTTTGAGCAAAATCTTTTAAGGTCGCCATTTTCTTCAGTTCTTCCAGGCGCTTAAAGTATTCGGCCATTAAGGCAAACAATTGGGCCAGGTCGCATATAATGTCAAACAAGTCATTCAAACAAGGCGACTCCTCAAACAGGCTGGCCAATGGAGCCAGGGACTCAGCCGTTTTAACTTTACCCAGGTCATTCTTTAAACCCAAATGATAATCCAGCATTTCCGAAGAATTCATTTTACTCAAATCATTGTTCAGGCCGTTGCGTAAAAAGGAAACGCTGTGTACCATCGACAACAAAGTATTGGTAGATTCTACCTCTGCATAACTGACCTGGTCGTTGGCATTTTTTACCATGCCACCATAACCTTTTATCACCACAAGTGCATCCTGCCTTTTTCCACCCAGCGAAGGTTTCATGTCTTCATATACCTGTCCCATCGAATTTTCGTTGTATACCAATTTCTCGTCGCGGTGTAAACCAATGGCTACCTTGTTTTCAGGCGGCGCAGCACTTCTCTCTTTCGTTTCGACAAAAGAGGTGTCGGCCATGGCTTTCATCCTGACAAGTTTCGGTTGTTGGTATAAACACAACAGCAGTTTAAAAAAGCGGCACAACAAATCAGCCTTCAGTATTTCGTACATCGACATTAAGTCTTCAAAATGACAAGCCACATTTTTTAAGTCGATCAATCCTTCTTCCCCGTCAACACTCAACGCTACATACTGAAAAGGAAGCCTGTTATCGGTACGGAGTTTTTCAAGGTTATATAACACAGCTGTAATTTGTTTACCAATGTGCCCCTCCACCCGTAAAAAATTATTGGGTTCAAGGTCGTATTTTAAGGGTTGCTTTACAAAATCATCTACTGTGTTGTAGCTGGGGTTATAGGATAAAATTTGTGTTTGTCTTCCGCGCCTGCTCAGCTCATAATTCCAAACATCGATTAATTTTGAAGAGGCTTCATTGGGTTTGTAATAAAAAGGAATGGCCCTTAAACCCAAAGGGAAACGCCCCAGTAAAGAAGGGGTAATGCGGATATTCAAATCAAGCGAGCCCGCACCACTATCGGCCGGAACAGGAGTGAATTCATTTGCAATCATCCGGTCGAGCCGCTGGTACAAACTCTTAAACTCCTTGTAAGCCTGTTCGTGCTGGGTTAAAATAGGAGAGGGGAGAAAGTAATTTCTGTATTTGCTTTTTACAATGCCTTCCGCTTCTGCAAAATTACATAACAGCAAGTGCCTTGGAAACAAAGCTTCGGGTGGGGTACACATGGCTACCAGGGCATTGGCTGCCTGTCTCCACTCGTCGTAAGCCAATAATAAATCGCAGAAAAAATCATAAAAATACTGGAAGTGCAGTAATTTATTTCCTGTAATTGTTCCGTTGTGTAAAAAGGCAAATGTGGTATTAAAATTCGCAAATGGATTGCTGCTTTCCTTGAGGTAAGTTTTAAAAACAGCAAAGGCATCGTTGAATGCTTTGCCCATTCCTTCAACAAAATTTTTAGAGAATACTTTTTGGTACGCTTCAAACACTTCGTTGCTTGTACCTAGTATTGTAGCCGGTACATCGAAACGGGGCAATTTAATTTCTTTCAAATCAAAAATCCCCGGGAACACTTCGCCCGAGCCTGAAGCGCCTGCCTTGGCATTGCAAGCGGCAATAATTTTATCGGCATCGCTAATGCTCACCAGCAATTTACGTACGGTGGTAGTGATGGTTTTCCCTTTATCGTCGCAGGAAGTGGTATCGCAGTTTTTTGCTGCCACATCCAGCATCTCAAAAAACACCAGGCATACTTTGTCCGAAAGAAAAGCGGATGTTAAATCAGGGTCTTCCGGCTTGCCATTACTGGCATCCAGCAATTCGTACAATTTATATTTTTCGGTTGTACCTGTTACAAACACATCGTATTTAATGTCCTGAACGGAATCAAATTTCCTGTATTTTTTATAGGAAATGGAGTCTTCGCTGTTTTCTATTCCATGTACAATCAGGTAACCCTGGGAGGTGACACCGGTGCCTTTAGAAATATAAACTGTTTTTCCATCTGCAGATTTAGAAACTTTTAATCCGCAGGCTATACCGATTCCCAAAAGATTCGTACGCGTTAGTCTTTCCTGTTGCTCGTTGTAAGCAAACGAATGGTTGAGATGGTCGGCACTTAATATTTGATCCGGTTGGAAATCCGGATAATCATATTCGTGTGCGTCATATTTTTTAGGTATCATGACTGAATGTTTTTATTTTACAAACTTGTTTGATTAAGAAATACTCGGTTTTCATCGTTACCATCCACACAATCGTGCAAGGTGGCCGGTGGGTATATGCTTTTTAATTTTTTGAATTCACAGATCAGATTTTTTAATGGGTTGTTGTTCACCCCAACTTTGTTTTTGCATTCCTCATCGGCAGCGGGAATTACATAAGTATCCGTTAACCAGTCAACATAAGCCTTTTCAAAGCTCTGGTACACACTACTTTTAACCCAGCATATTTTACACAATACATGAGCGGGTAATTCGGTACGAATGGTCTTTTCGGCAAAACGCCTGAATTCAAAATGTTTTTTCGGTAATTCACTTTCCCCATCAAAAACAAAACTGAGCTGATAGGAATAGGGGTCTTCGTTCCCGCAAAACACACAATCGGGTTCAACACAAATATCCAGCAGGGCATCATTCGTTGCATGCGGCCTTAACAAAATATGTTCTACAATTAAAAACTTTTCATCCTTTAAGTTGTTCATTGCAAACAACAGTATTGCATTAATGGCCAGCAGTGCATCTGCATTGCTGCTGTAAGTAACTTCGGAGGAAGCCAGTACCGGTGTTCCCAAATCAACCCTGAATTTTGGGCCAACAGCCTGAACATGGTAATTGCTTATATCAAAAACAAGTTTCAGTAATTGATCACAATTAAAATTAATGTCGTGGATAAGCTCATCCCTGTCATCACTTTCAAACTTGCCGGTAGGCGATAAGGTATTTTTTAAACTCAGCAACACTTGTCCTTTATCATCAATTAAATTCAGCGTGGTAGAAAAAGAATCGTTTTCCTTTACAATGTTGTAATCAAAATAATTGAGGGAAGGTTTTAATCCCAATAGCGTACTGATGCGCTGATGAATACCGCTAATGTCTTTCCTGATGGCGATATCCGGTTTAATTGAATAATCAAAGCTTTGTGCTTTGTAAGCACTTTGATAAGGGAATTGTTTTAAGAAAGCTGTTTTGGTTTTAATCAATTGTTCTCCTTCTACAAAACTTTGATCCTTGTAGGAATACAACAACAAGGCATAGTCCGAAAAGTTTTCGCAGAAGCGTGCCAGCAACTGATCGAGGAACCTGTTTCTTCTGTCAAGGAATTTATCGGCCGATTCAGTAATCCCATACAGGCTAATTTCATCAAGGGCCTCATACAGGTCGCTTACTTCGCTAATGTCGTCGTTGTTCAACAAAACAGGAAAATAACTTTGTTTTACTGTTGTGCTGATGGAAAACAATTGTTTCATGTTTGACAATTGCCCCAGGTAGTTCACCAACAGTTGCTCAAAAAACAAGAGGTAGGCTTTTAATTGTTTGGCCTGTCCCCTGCGGGCGTCAGAGGCTGAAGAAGGCAATCCTTCTTCCCCAGTACCATACACAAGCGGCAAGGTGTTTTGAACAGCCAGGTAATCGGCCAGGTCATAATGCCTTCCTTCGGGAACAGGTAAATCAAGTTCGCAATCTTTTAATTTGGGCATGCTGTGTTTTCCATAAATCACCTGCATGGTGTCCATTAACTCATACACATCGGGTAAAAAAGGAAGGCCGTTTTTAAACACGAGTATTTTCGATCCCTCCAAATAAAAGCGGGGCAATTTATTGGGCGACAAATCCAGTTTCCAGGGATCTGTTTCTTTAATGTCTCCTGCCTCGTCGTAACGCACCAATACAAAATTTTTGATGGCCACTACTCCCGGAATATCCATCAAGAGGTTAATGATGTCGGATGAATAAAGTGTACGGTTCAGTACGGTGCGTTCGAGGTCCGATTCATTGATAAAACCGTGAAGTAATTTAGGTCCGTCAAATACTTCATCAACGGTTTTGGTTTCCAGCATTTCTTCAAGGGTATTGAAGCGGATGGAAGGATTAAAGTATTCAGCAATCAGGTAATAAGCCTGGGCCAGTACCTGTTCAATGTCTGCATTGGGGTCCAGCTCTACATCGGCACATACGCCCATCTCTTCAATTTCAACTTCGTCTACCCTGCAAAAATCTTCTGTAATGTTACGGTGCGCCTGCAGGCATTGCAGCACCTGTTTTAATATCGCATCGCCTTTGGTTATTTTATTGAGGTAGGGACTTACAATACCGGCCAGGCTAATGTCTTCCAATACTTCTTTAATATCATTTATAACCAGGCTGCCCCTTACTTCATCTTTCAGCCAGATCAGGCGTACAGGAACATTGGTGAGGGTAACTTTGTGGCTGGTTGCAAAGCCAGGACTAGTAAGGTATTCATTAAAAGTGATGTCGAAACTAACGTATATACTTTTCCTCAGGGCGCTTTTCAATTGAGCGTCGCTGGTAATGGCAATTTTATTTTTGTCTTTAAAATTTTTAGCAAGCACATGCTTAACTTCTGTTTTTGAATTTCTGAAAAAACTAAACAGGAGATTTGTTTTTTCTAATTTCTGAAGTTGCACCAAAGAAGGAAAGCGGACTTCGAAAAACAAGGTTTCAGGATTGCCTGCTACCAAGATGTTACGAATAGAACTTACCTTACCTGTATTGAGGTCGCCGCTTTTTTCATCGGTATCAAATTCAATGTTCACCCCATACAATCCTTTTAAAATCACGCGGTGCTCTTCGGGCTTTTCAGGAGGTAGGGGTTTGGTATACGTCAACTCACTGTCCTTGCAATTCACATACAAATCGGGGCCGCAATTACAGGCCAGGCAATTTACCCAGGCATTCTTTACTCCATCCAGGTCAATCAGCAGTTTGCGGTAATCGTTAATTGTCCAGGGAGCGGTGGTTAGTATTTCGCGGGCTGTAAAATAGGCCTGATCGTCGGCATTAAATAACTTGGGTTTCTCTTCCGCCAGTAAATCTTTTACTTCAAAGTTAGAGCGGTAAGAAAGGTCTGTAATCGCGTAACAAAGGGCTTCGAGAATAGTAATGCCCGGGTCATGGATGTTGTAATCGGTCCAGAGTTTACTGCCCAATTTTTCAATTAACTGTATGCCTTCCTTGCGCAACAGGTAATAATCCTGCCCTTCGGGCAAAACATTTGTTTTACTTACTGTTATATGTTCATTTGCAATCACCGGTTTCTGCTTTTACAATTAGTTTACTGATGTGTACGTTGTGTTTTGATGCCGGAGCCGACACCAGGATACTTTTAGCTGTTGAGGCCAGTATTTCGTCCTGGTCGCTGCTTTCAGGGCTTCCGTCCTGTTTGTTGTGATACATTTTTAAATCCAGAATGACGTCAATGTAATCCAGCTCCTCGATAAAATTAATGATGGAAGACTTGTTGATTTTTCCACCGAAATTGATGTCTTTATTTAGGTTATAAGCCCAGGGTGTAAAATATTTTACCAGGTCCTGTTTTAATTGTTCTGTATAAAACGCGTCGTTACCGGCAGCTTTAGCGGCAAGCACCACATCCACATCAATACGCACTTCTTCAAACTGCGGGTTCTCCACATACCATCGCATGTTGCAATTGGCCCTTTCCAACAGAAAAGTTTTAATGTTGCTGAGGGTACTTCTGTCGGTATAAGGCCTTAAAGGATTGATGGCATTCTTCTTACTTAAATCAGGAATGGTGATGACTGTAACATGCCCCGGAGAAAGCTCATTGTATATGGCAGGGCTCGCATCCAAATCAAAACGGGTATGGTTCAGGCATTTTACCTTGTGTATGTCCTTAAAATTTTCCAGTACCAGTTGCTCTATGTCGCGTATGGTAATGGCCCTGTTTTTATGCCGCAGGCGCTCGCTCACGCGTATGTAATAATCGCCTGTAGTTTCCTGGTAGCGTCCTCCAAAAGAAGCATAGGGTTGCTCCACTTTTTTAACCTGCGGATCGCTCTCTTTTAATTTAGAGATTGTTCCGGCAGCCAAAGGTTGTGAGATAAAATCACTGGCATTGTCCTGGTCAAAAAATGTGGCCTGAATGGCCTGGGCTTTTACATCAATTAAACGGCTCACTTCTTCCGGTAACTGAGCAATGCCCGCTTTGATCCAATGAAAACCTGCAGGCATCAGGGTATTGTCATTGGTCGCTTCTTCGGGAATGGGAAAAGAAATAATACCTGTACTCAGCAATTGTTGAGTGGTATCGTTCACTTTGTTTTTATCAAAATCAACCCAGGTATTGTTACTGAGAAAACTCCAGAAAACATGGTTGTCCGGTTTTTTCTGAAGAGGGTCTGTTGAGCCGTCCAGCACTTTAAACAATAAATTAACTTTTTGAGCGGGAACTACTTTTTGCAAACCAATGTAAAACTCTGCCTGGGCATGCACTTTGCCAATGAGCGGATCAGGATCGTTGTACACAAACTGGGGCATCAGTTTTACCTGCCCTGCATCCAGGTTTTTCGAGCTTAGCGCAGCTGTTCCAAAAGGGTATAAATGAAAACAGGTGGCTTTATCGTCTGCCGAAAAATGAATGGTGGTACTCGATTCATAAGTAAGGAACAAGGATTGTATTTTAGGCAGGTAAGGTTTTGCAGGCATGGGGTTGGCGGTATCATCTGTAGTTGATGGTGTAGCCAGGGCAATCAGGTACTTCTGCAATTGTAAATAATAATCGTCCCACTGGAAATCAGCATTCAGTTCCAGTTTAAAAAATCCGTTCTGGCTGGAAATGCTATAATTAGCCGGGGCATTTTTATAATCACTTACCGCATCGGCAGGAATAGTTTGTGCGGTACTGGGCAGGTGCACATTGGCCATCATAATGCTGTTGGCTCCCCAGAACAATTCCACTTCACCGTCATCCTGGCCTATGTTTTGGTTGTTCAGTATACTTTTAAATTGTCCGTTTTTCCAGACACCGCTTTGCAAAAATTTAAGCTGTGCCGAAGGAAAAAATTCGTTGATGGTATTTACGTCCATGTCCTGAATGGTTTCAATCAGTTCGGCCCATTCAATAAACAGTTTGAATTTAGTATTCGGTTTGGAGAAAAGTTCTTTATTGCCTATCACCAGTCCTGCACCCTTTTTAGGATTTTGCCCAAAAGGCAGGAAAGGTTTGGAAGGATCAACCGTACCGTAGTCGGTAGACACAAGCAACTCCTTCAATCCATCCGGAGGAGTCTGATCGTTTAAGGTACCCACATTCACCTGTATATCGGCCGAAGAAATGAACACATCTTTTAAGTCTTCGTATTGATTGTTGCCGATGGTGTTTTTCAACAGAAATTTTACAACCGGGGTATCAGTGGCCTGAAAATTACCGAGGTGAACTTTTGCATTGTAAGCTGTTATGGGTGGATCAATAGGGTCAATCACGACTGTAAACGTAGCATGAGAAGAAGTGACTGAGCTGATGGTCACTGCCTTTTGCAACCATCCTTTTTCTGTACTTAAAAAGGTATCGAATTGTTTTGCACTTAATTTATTTAAAGAAGATCCGTTGAAGGTAATGGCCACAGTTCTTTTTCCTTCTTTTAAAAAGAAATAGTTGGAGGAAAAACCAAAGCCAATATTGCTCAGTGGCATTGCGAGGGAAGAAAGGCTTCCGTCGGTGTATAGTTTGTTGGCAAAGGGATGCCAGTCTTTTTCAGAAGTTATTAATTTGGCACCGGCTCCATCAGCAGAATTAGCTATAGGAGAAGCGTAAAGATTGCCCTGTTGTGAAATACCGGCAATTTTATCGCTGCTTCCTGCACGGTAAAAGGAGCACAACTGGACCACTTCGGCTTTATTGAGCACCTCGTCTTCATCGCTGGTATACACCACCTCTTTACCCAAGCTGTCTTTCCCTGCTTTAAAAGCTGTTCCGGCTTTTAATAAATACTCGCTGCTGGTATTGGCGAGTTCCAAGCAAAGGTGAACATGGTTGGGGGCCCATTTTTTTGGCGCCAACTGAAGAATTTCTTTGTAATAAAAATCAAGGTGCCTTTCACTGTATGTGTTTATTCCTGTTTGGGCATGTTTAAATAAATGCAAAAAGGTAAGGAACAAAGCATAGTGAGGTTCATGCGAATTTTGTTCGGTAATGGTGTTATACAATTGTTTTTGGCCCTCGGCAATAATGCGGGCAAAGGCAGACAAAAACTCGGCGAAAGTGCTGGAGAACAAATTATGGTTAACGGCATGGTTCAATACCTGCCACACATCAGCGTCGGCCACCACCGCAGCAGGATGCTGGTAAATGGTGGTATCGGCCTGTATAATATTGGTGTAATAATCGTTCCAATCGCTGATGACTTCGCTATCGCTTAACTTATACCACCACTTATCGGTAAGCCCCAGGGCAATTACATCAGCGGCCTTTAACTGAGGATAAGCCAGTATGGTCCAATTACTCTGCAGGGTTTCATTGATTAATTTAGGCGAATAAAAAGCATCGGCGGCTTTGTAATAGCCCAGCAAACGCCTGAAAGCAGGAGCCAGTTTTACCTGTATTAAATTGCTGATGGTTCGTTTCAGGGGAATTTCATCGGGCAATAAACCATGAAAATAATCCATGCGATATGCCAATGAAAAAATAGCGCTGTACAACAATCCGAATTTTTTCTGCAATTGTACAGCGTCACTTTTAAACTCTTCGGATTGTATGGATTCAAACAAAGAACGAATAGACTCTTTGTAAAGCTGAATATTTTGAACGGAAATTAAAGCGAGTGGGGCAGAGACATCCCTTTCAAAAAATGCCTGCCAGTTTGCTTTATCCACATTTTTATTTTCGGTATTGTAGAAGCGGATATAGGCTGCAAGGTTTCTTGCATAAGCCATCCAGTCTTCCATTTTATTTTCATCCGGCAGTGCATAGTTCGGATCCAGGCCGGGCAGCTTACGCCCGGCACGGTTCATTCCGCTACGCAACAGTGGGTTTGTATTTTTAGAACAATCTGCCATTTTATTTATTAAATCTTACAATGGATTCTATCTCCGTTCCTTCTTCTTTCCAGAAAGGGAAAACAAAATTGTAACGGTTATTGGTTGCACTCACTATGTATTCTATTTCAATCAGTATCACACCTTGCAAAATATCCTGTGTATTCATGTTGATGTTTTGCAATTCGATGCGGGCTTCGTAAAACAAAATGGCCTTTTCAATTTTCGACTTGATGAAGGTGATCATACTGCTGTCTAAACTTTCAAACACCAGGGCGTCCAGGTTACAGCCATAGGTCATGTCCATTACCCTTTCGCCAACAACGGTGGAAAGCAGAATAAACAAACTGTTGTCAATGTCTTCTTCTCCTTCGGTCATCCCCACCGTTTTCGAACTAAAGTCGAACTGGGGCGGGAAGCTCCATCCCCTGCCTATAAAATTTCTATCCGAATTTTCTGTTGCCATTTTATTATCCTCCAATTATTACAGTTGCACATCCGGCTACAATACTTCCACCATGCGCTGTTGAATCGCCCAGCCTCGCAGCAGGTTTTCCCCCGATCATTACGGTGGAAGATCCCATTACAATTGAATCGGGCGGACCGGTGCAGGTACACATGTCTCCAACACAGGCAGCAGGCATACCACCAATTAAAACGGTAACCGTGCCCGGGGGCATTACCGGCCCACCTACGTGGGGTACCGGTCCCGGTTGTACCATGGGGCAGGTGTGCATATCTCCTACTCGTGCGGCTAGTGCCATTCTGTATTTTTGTTTATATTTTTATTCTTATTCTTTCTTCTTTACTAAGAGCCTGTTTAATTTTTAATATTTAAAATACAGGCCGCCCCGCCGCGGCTGGATTTTTTTAAATTTGTTTTATTCGACCCCGAAGGGGTCGTATGTGTATAGCCTATATGCTTTCTATATACATACGACCCCTACGGGGTCGAATATGCATAGCATATACATTTTCTATATATATGCGACCCCTTCGGGGTCGTATAATAACAAGCCTCTAACAGCGATGCTCCTTAAATAAGGACATTGGCCATAGAGATAAACTGTTTGTATAAAATCTGTACTCATTTAAATTTTGCTTTTCTACTAACAAAAATTTCACGTTGTCCGACCCCGAAGGGGTCACATATATATAGCATATATATTTTCTATACATATTCGACCCCTTCGGGGTCGAACAACAACCTGATTTAATTGATGTTCACCATTGCACCTTTCAGGTTGGTGGTTCCACCAGAGGCATACTCCGCACTCATATCACCTTTCATTTTTAACTCGGTGCTTGCTTTCATTTCCGTGTTCAGCGATTCGGTTTTTAAATCGTTGCTCACTTTTATTTTAAAATCCTTAATGCTTTCTATTGAAATGCCCTGGTCGTTCATCACAATTTTATTTCCGTTCTGGTCAATCAATGAAATTCCTTTGTCCTCTTCCGAAAGAATAATTTTATTGCCCGCAGGAGTTTCGATGTTGATGATCTTTTTTTCCTCATCAAACATCCATTTCATTTTTTCGCGGGACACATAACCTTTAATGTGATTGGTGTCTTTGGCTTGTGTATGGGCCGGCAACTTACTGCTGTTCAGCATGCCGAGCACAACTGCAAAACGCGGATCATCATCAATAAAACCAACAATCACTTCATCGTTCAACTCGGGCCTGAAAAACATGCCTCTTTCTTTTCCCGCATCAAGCGAAGCCACACGGCACCAAATGCCTTCGTCTGTTTTATGGATTACGGGCAAGCGCACCATAATCCGGTCTTCGCCTTCAGGGTCCGATTCGAGTTTTGTTACCACGCCCGTCTGTAAGCCCCGTATGGCGGGTAACATGGCGCCTGCCAGGGCTTGTTGTACATTGTAGGTTTCGGCAAACCATTCGGGGTTGGCACCAAACTGAATGTACAAATGCCATTCTCCCTGTTCTATCTGATGGCGTATGCCACTGGCCAGTATTTTTCCTTCAAAGCGTTCGCCCACTCCATTCAGCTGAATGCTGTTTCCCGGTTTAATGTCGGCAAAGCCTTCTACCTTAACGGTACCGCGTATTTTAGCCAGGCTGTTTTTCTGCATGCGTGCATCGGCCCACTGTTGCAATTCCTGTTCGGTTACCTTGCCACTATGAATCATAGTATACTCTGTTGCCGAACCGATTTTGGAAAGTTTGTCGGCCGAAAGATTTCCTGCTTCGGGGAAAGCGGGAGTTGCTGCTTCAACGGTATCAATCAATTCCTGTTCGGTAGGATTCCAGGCCTGGGCTTTTACTTTCGGGAATTGTATACGGGCATCAATTTCTGCATCCAGGTCCAAAACAGTGGAGCCGTATTGTGCCGTAAGGGCGGCGGCTGCACCGGCATCCGGTTTTTTAATGCTGATCTTTCCGTCGTCTACCACCACCAGTTTGCCATTGTTATCGGCACGGCACAACATAAAATCCCAATCGGTGCTGTTGTATTGTACTATTTCTTTGTGGCTGATGGTCGTTGCTTCCACATCTTTTTGCAAACCATGGGCATCTATCAGCTCTTCAAAAATTTCCGAATCTTTTTTCTCTTTGTAATATTTGCTTTTTGGAGCAATGGTCATTTTTAAAGCCTCGTCCCTGCATTCAATTATGAGTACGGAATTTTTATCTTTTACTTTTATGTTTTGTTTAACGACAAGTCCTTTAAAAATTGTTTTTTCATCGCTGCTCCAGCCTACTTTGATCTCAATTTTTTTACCCGGTTCAAATTCAGCAGCATTGCTGATTTCAAATGTTTCTTTGGCTGCATCCCCATCCATCAAAATAATGGTAGCCGAAGGAATACGGTTTATTTCCTTGTTGACAACAATACTGAGTACATGATAAGTAGCAGGCGTAGCATTTCCTTCGCTTAAAATACTAAAGGTACAAACCGACTTGGGTTTTGATGAAGGTATAATGCGTTCTGTGCTCATTCGTTTTTATTGAAAGGCGGAAAATATATTTCGGTGCCTTCTTTTATTTTTCTGATGTTCGAAATGTTATTCACTGTTGCCACCTGGATATGGTATTTAGGATCACCATAAATAACGTCGCATAACCAGGGCAGTGTTTCTCCTTTTTTTAATATACGCCGGTGTGTTAAATCCGGCGATTGTTTTCTCTCTTTCGCTGTTCTGGCGTTTTCTTCTTCACTCTTTTTTATGGTTACTTTTACAGTAGCCCTAATGGGCGATCCGTCGGGGTTAAACAATTTGTAATTAATGGTCATCCCGGTGATGCGGCCTTTAAAATCAAAAGTCCCCCAGATCAGGTGCACGTGTTTGGGTTCATGCACTTTTCCTTCTAATTTAAAAGCCAGGTCCTGTAATTGTTTCAGGTCATCGGCAATGCCTTCCGGTTTAGGCTTTCCGTCAATAATACCGGTGTTGTCAAATAAAAATTCAAAGGTAAATTCTTCGGGCGCTTTAAAAGTAAATTTTTGTTGCTTCCCGCTGGTGCCTTGTCCCTGGCCCCCTTTCACTTCCATTTTAAGGTCAACGGTATAAGTCTCAGGATTTACAAGTGCATAAAATTCCCCAACAAAATCCTTGTCGTCCATCGCTGCCGAATTGTAGGAGCGAATCCACATTTTTTTTACTTCGCCTTTGTCGTTGGCCATTAGCGTTCTTTTTTATCCTGTAAAATTTTCATTACCTGCCCCACACATTCCTCTATCAATTTTGTATTTCCATGCTGTTGTTCT
>JAHEYF010000100.1 GCA_023251755.1 Bacteroidota bacterium | reverse complement strand
TTATGTTGACCAGGTGATTAATTTTGCGACCGATGCCTGTGGCATTGCTTCAAAAACTGTTTCTCCGGCTACATTCAACTGTTCCAATGTGGGTACAAACATAGTAACTGTTACGGTTACCGATACACATGGCAATACTTCAACCTGTCAGGCCACTGTTACAGTTGAAGACAACACGGCCCCGGTTGCCATCGCACAAAACTTAAGTGTTCAATTAGACCCGTCAGGAACTGTTGTTGTGAAAGCTGATGATATTGACAATGGTTCATCCGATGCTTGTGGAATAGCTTCAGTAACGGTTTCACAATCGCTGTTCAATTGCTCTGATATTGGGGCTAACACGGTTACCTTCACTGTAACCGATGTAAACGGAAATGTTTCAAGCACTACTTCAGTTGTTACAATCAGCGACAATACAGCTCCGCTTGCAAATGCACACAATATTACAATTGCACTGGATGCCAGCGGTAATGCATCTATTACGGCTGCCCAGATCGATAACGGTTCTTCTGATGAATGCGGAATAGCTTCTGTAACTGTTTCTCCAACTGCATTTACCTGTGCGAATATTGGCGATAACCAGGTTACCTTAACTGTTACCGATAACAACGGTAACGTGTCAACAACTAATGCTACAGTAACAGTACAGGATAATACAGCGCCTGTTGCCACAACACAAAATATTACTGTTCAGTTAGACCTTAGCGGTAATGCATCTGTTACAGCCGCTCAAATCAACAATGGTTCATCCGATGCCTGTGGAATAGCTGCTATAGCTGTTTCTCCTGAAACTTTTACCTGTGCGAATATTGGTGCGAATGCAGTCAGCTTAACTGTTACTGATAACAACGGTAATGTGTCTACTGCAAGTGCTACGGTTATCGTTATCGACAACGGTGTACCTGTTGCAGTGGCTCAAAACATCACCGTTCAGTTAGACGCTGTAGGTAATGCTTCTATTACTGCTGCTCAGATTGATAATGGTTCATCCGATGCCTGTGGAATAGCTTCTTTAGCTGTTGCTCCAAATTCATTCTCATGCGCAAACGTTGGCGCCAATGCCGTTACTTTAACTGTTACTGATAACAACGGCAATGTATCAACTGCAAACGCAACAGTAATAGTACAGGATAATACAGCACCGCTTGCCACAACACAAAACATCACCGTTCAGTTAGACGCTGTAGGTAATGCTTCCATTACTGCAGCTCAGATCGACAACGGATCTTCTGATGCCTGCGGAATTGCAGCTGTATCAGTTTCTCCAACTACATTTACCTGTGCCAGTGTTGGTAACAATACAGTTACCTTAACAGTGACCGACAACAACGGAAATGTGTCAACTGCCCCTGCTACAGTTATAGTGATCGACAACGGGGCACCTGTTGCAGCTGCTCAAAACATCACCGTTCAATTGAACGCTTCAGGTAATGCTTCCATTACTGCCGCTCAAATCAACAATGGTTCATCCGATGCCTGTGGAATAGCTTCTTTAACTGTTGCTCCAAATTCATTCTCATGTGCGAATATAGGAGCCAACACAGTTACTTTAACTGCAACCGATAACAACGGCAATGTTTCAACTGCAACGGCTGTTGTAACCGTTCAGGACCTTGTTGCCCCAACAGTTGTAACACAAAATGTTACGGTTAACTTAAGCGCTACCGGTACTGCATCCATTACTGCTGCTCAGATTAACAACGGTTCATCCGATGCCTGTGGAATCTTAACTGTAAGCGCTTCTCCAACAGCATTTACCTGTGCCAACATTGGTGCGAATACTGTAACCTTAACTGTTACCGATAACAACGGCAATGTGTCAACAGGTACTGCAACAGTTACTGTTAAAGATGTTATTGCTCCACTTGCCATAGCTAAAAATATTACTGTTCAGCTCAATGCAGCGGGTAGTGTTACCATTACAGGTGCACAGGTGAATAACAACTCAACAGATTATTGTGGAATAGCTTCTATGACTGTTTCTCCAAATACATTCTCGTGCAGCAATGTAGGTAACAACACGGTTACCTTAACTGTAACTGATTTTGGAGGAAATGTGAGCACTGCTACTGCTGTTGTAACAGTTAAAGACCAGGTGGCCCCAACGGTTATTACTCAAAATATTACAGTTGTGTTAAACGCTTCAGGTAATGCTTCAATTACAGCTGCCCAGGTAAACAACGGATCTTACGATGCCTGTGGAATTTTAGGCATGACCCTTACTCCGTCCACATTCTCTTGTTCTAATGTTGGTGCAAATACGGTAACGCTTAAAGTAACTGATAAAAATGGCAATGTATCAACGGCTACAGCAATTGTTACGGTAAAAGACCTTACCGCCCCAACGATCTCCTGTAAAAATATAACTGTTGCTTTATCAAATGGTACAGCTACTATTACAGCTGCTCAGGTTGGAGGAAGTGGTTGTACTTCGGGCCCAACTGATGCCTGTGGTATCGCTTCTGCTACTGTTTCTCCAAGTTCATTTAATTGCAGCAATATAGGGCCAAATACTGTTACTTTAACTGTAACTGATAAAAACGGAAACGTGGCAACCTGTACATCTGTTGTAACAGTTACCGGTGAAATACCTGCCTGTTCTATTAAATCAG
The DNA here is from genome assembly GCA_023251755.1 of Bacteroidota bacterium. GTDB lineage: Bacteria > Bacteroidota > Bacteroidia > B-17B0 > Aurantibacillaceae > JAHEYF01. The sequence goes on along the minus strand of JAHEYF010000100.1, from coordinate 13,129 downwards.
TTCCAACAAGTACTGTAAATACAGGTGGTGACCCGCATGCAATTTACCTGGGATACGGTGCAGCATCAACCAAACTTACGACAACGGTTACCGGTGGTGGATCATTTACCTATCAATGGACAGGCTCCAACTTAAGTTGTACAAGCTGTGCAAGCCCTACATTTACTCCTACTGCCGCAGGTAATTACACCTTTACAGTTAAAGTAAGCAATTGCAGTGGTTGTTTCAGTACCTGTACCATCAATATTTGTGTGTACGATATACGGGTTCCGGGCCAGTCGGGTAAAGTTTATTTGTGCCATGTTCCTAACGGAAACTCTGCGAACCCTCAAACCTTGTCTATAGCTACCAGCGCTGTGCCTGCACACTTAAGCGGTCATGCCGGCGATAAATTAGGCGCCTGCTCCATGTTAAGCTGCAACGGTGTTTCCAAAGGAGCTGCTGAAGATGAGATCGTGATTTCTGAAGAAGAATTACATGCTTTAATCGTTTTCCCGAATCCAAACAGCGGAGTATTCACCATTAAATCAAACGAAGAAGGTGTGTTTACTTTGATGAATGAATTGGGCCAGACCATACAAACCGTAAAATTAAATGCCTCAAACAACTTTACTATGCATGTAGAAGAGTTGACCAATGGTATCTATTTTATAGTTGGAATGGAAGAAAACCAGCTTGTTAAGCAAAAAATTATAGTAAACAAATAATAGATTGTAAACTGAATTTTAAAAGGGAGCTCAAAAGGGCTCCCTTTTTTGATATAGAGCGCAGGGCCTCTTTTGTAAGCTTCAGAATTTGTTAAGAATTATATCTTTATATTTATAGTATGAAGATCCTGCTGATAGAAGACGAACCTGAACTTAGAAAATCGATCAAACAATACCTTTACCAGGAAGGCTACTTAGTGGAGTCGGCGGCTGATTTCACAAAGGGATCAGAGAAAGCAGGGGATTACGATTACGATTGCATCCTGATTGACATCACCTTACCAAACGGTAACGGGCTCGGTATTTTAAAACAATTAAAACAGGCTCATTCCAAAGCAGGGGTCATTATTATTTCGGCAAAAAATTCCATCGACGATAAAATAAAAGGCCTCGACCTGGGTGCAGATGATTATTTGCCCAAACCATTTGACCTGGCCGAGCTGAACGCCCGTATCAAGGCCCTTATCCGGCGCAGGAATTTTGAAGGAAGCAATTTAATAACAGTCAATGAAATCACAATTGTTCCCGAAGAAAGAGTGGTGAAAGTAAACAATGAATCGGTTACCCTGACTGCAAAAGAATATGATCTGTTGTTGTTTTTCATCAGCAATAAAAACAGGGTGGTTTCTAAAAATTCAATAGCAGAGCACCTTTGGGGTGATGATTCCGATCAAATGGACAGTCACGATTTTATTTATGTTCATTTACGAAACCTTCGAAAAAAATTAGCTGAAAAAGGTTGCACCGATTATGTACAAACTATTTACGGAATAGGTTATAATTTTAAAGTGAATTGAAAAGAGGAAAAGCCATAAGCAATAAAAAAAAGCCATAAGGGGTTTTACGTAAGCGAAATCGTTTTTTGGCTTTCAACTTAACAAAGGAAAAGCCATAAGCAATAAAAAATAAGACATAAGGGGTTTTACATAACCGTGATCATTCTTTTGGCTCTTGGCTTTTAACTTTTAACTTAACACAAGTGAAGCTCATCAGTAAAACCATATTGTACTACCTGCTCATCAGCCTTCCTTTATTGGCTATAGCCGGGTTTTACTCCTACCGTTTAATAAAAACCGAGGTAAAGGATGGTACAGACCAATCGTTGTGGAAAGAAAAAAACAACGCGGAAGCACTGATTAAAACCTTTACAGCAGCCCGTACCGTTTTTTTAAGTGCGGACAGTATTTCCAAAATAACAAGCTGTTCAATAGATAAAAAAGGACATGTATACACCGATTCGGTTATTTACGATCCCCTGGAAGAAGAACACATCAATCACCGTATTCTTCAAAGTTATTTTCTGTTCAACCATCAAAATTACAGCATTCGTCTTGCAAAGCCAACGTATGAAGAAGAAGAACTGGTAGAAGGTTTGTTGTCGTCTTTTGCTTTAATCCTCGGTTTTTTAGTGATCGCATTTTTCTTTGTCAACTGGCTGCTTTCTAAAACACTGTGGAAACCTTTTTACAAAACGGTAAACATATTGAATGATTACGATATTAAAAAGCACCAGGCCTCAAAGTTCGAACCCTCTGTAATAAAAGAATTCAGCCAGCTCAACGAGGCTTTAAATAAAATGACCGAAAAAATACTTACGGATTATTTGCAGCAAAAAGAATTTACAGAAAATGCTTCCCACGAAATGCAAACCCCCCTGGCGGTGATTAAAGCAAGTGTAAATTTACTGATGCAGTCGCCCAATATACAGGCAGAAGAAATGAACCACCTGCAGGCCATCGACAATACCGTTAAAAAATTATCAGCACTCAACAAGGCCCTGATACTGCTGGCCCGGATAGAAAACAACCAGTTTAATGATAGTGTACAAATTAGTATACATGAAACAACCAACAAGGTTATTGCCCATTACGAGGACATTATTCAGGCCAAAGGGATAACACTCGAAAATAAAATCATTCAGGATATTCAGGCACAAATGAACCCGGCCCTGGCCGAAATTTTGATAAGCAACCTGCTTCAAAATGCGATCCGGCATAATTTCCAAAATGGTAAAATAAGTATTGAAATAATAAACAATGCCTTACTGATTTCAAATTCAGGTGAAGCCCTGAACATTAGCAGTGATGAATTGTTTGTCCGGTTTAAAAAGAACGATGCCTCTAAAGAATCATTGGGGCTGGGTTTGTCCATCGTTAAAAGTATTACAAGTTTGTACAACATCACTATTTCGTATCAGTACCAAAAACCCTTACATACATTTACCTTAAAATTTTAACACCATGCCCACCTGGATTTTATACGCCCTTGCTTCCATGTTTTTTGCGGGCCTCACTTCTGTAATTGCCAAATTCGGCTTAAAAAATGTATCCGGCGATTTGGGCCTGGCGATCAGAACCACCATGGTTTTTGTATTGATCTGGATAAACGCCATTGCATTTAAACACACGCAGCAAATGGGGAACTTCACTAAGAAAGACATTCTGTTTTTATGCATTTCCGGAATTACAACTACACTGTCCTGGGTATTTTATTACCGGGCCATTAAAATAGGCGACGTTTCTGTTGTTGCAAGTATTGATAAAGCCAGCTTAGTCATTACAATTTTTCTCGCATTTTTCTTTTTAAAAGAACCACTGAGCCCAAAGGTGTTATTGGGAGCAGGTTTGATAACGGCAGGGACATTGGTGCTCGTTTTTAAATAGTTCATTTGTTTAATAGTTTACTTGTTTATTCGTTAAAGAACCAAAACATATAAACTATTAAACGAAAGAACTAAAAGACTATACTAAAGATTTACTTTAGAATTGCATCTTAACTTTGATCTAAACCTTAAAATAAAACAAATACATGAAAACAATCCTCACCATTGCAGCAGCTGTCCTTGTAGCAGGTACTGTCAACGCTCAAAAATTAAACGACAAAGATGTTCCAAAAACAGTAAGCGATGCATTTACAAAAAAATACCCCGGAACAAAAGCCGGAAAATGGGTAAAGGAAGGGGCTGATTTTGAAGTGGAGTTTGAGTTAAATAAAATCGAATCGTCAGCTATATTTGATGCGACAGGTACTTTTAAAGAAGTGGAACAGGAAATACAAAAAAACGAATTGCCCAAAGGTATAGCCGAGTATTGTACTAAAACATTTACGGGTTATAAATTTGATGAAGCCGCAAAAATTACGGATAACAAAGGAAAGGTAACATACGAAGCGGAAATGGCCAAAGGCAAGGAACATTTTGATGCCTTGTTTGATGACAAAGGAAACTTTATTAAAAAGTCGGACATAGAAAAAGGGGAAGAAAAAAAGGATTAGTAAGGGCTTCTGGTTTGCCTGTCAGAACAGCAAGCATGCAGCCGGGTGAACTCAAATTTGATTGATCAAACAGGTCTGTAAGTTTTTTATAGGCCTGTTTTTTTTTGTTCTGAATTGTGGAAAAGATCCACACTTAAAATAATAGCAATAAAGCCCCAGAAGGGTACCGCCGCTTTATCCGTATCCAGAAAATTGTTTAAGAACCCGTGAACAAAATAAGTGGTCAGCCCAAGCAGTACAGAATAGACCAGGATTTTTGTTTTCCTGTCGCTTAAAGTATAACACAAACGGAAACCTGTAAAGTAGACACTTAGCATGACTGCAATAAAACTAATACATCCGAACAAACCCTGTTCACTTAAAGGGCCCAGGTATTCGCTGTGTGAATTCCCGTTGGTGCCGGCATTGGTACTGATTACAGTCTCTAACTCCGGGCTTTGAAAGGGAGCGTATTGAAACATATAGGTTCCGGGACCCCAGCCAACTATGGGCCTTTGCTTAAACATTTTCAGAGCACAGTCCCAGCGGTTTAAACGCTCCACATTACTCGGATCTGTTTTAATGTTTCCAATGGATTGTACGTTTTCAGACAAATCACCATCTGAGTCGGTGTTGTTGCGCTGAAGGGCCATTGTAATCTGCGTTTGAAACAAGACAAAGATCAAACCGCCAATAATACCTGTAAACATTAATAGGCGGAATTTAATTTTCATTAACAGGAACATCAATATTCCCAACGCAGCTGCAAGACTCAGCCAGGCAGCCCGTGTATACGAATAAACAGTGGCTATTAAAAACAAAGCCAGTATACCGGCAATAATAATTTTATAATGCAGGGCATATTGTTTTTGAAAAATAAAACCGGCTACAACCGGAATAAACATGGCTATAACCGCAGCATAAGCCGTGTGGTCGTTGTAAAAAGGGCTCATAATCCAGTCTGCCGATTTTTCATCGAAACCATGCCGGGCCTGGCCTTGCAGGGTGTAAAAAATAACAAGAATGAGCGGGGCGATATACAACCATAAAAAACGAAACATGTTTTTAGGGTCTTTAAAAATATACGAGCAGATAAAATAAGCCGTGCAGATGAACCAGAGGCGGGCAATTAAAAATTTAACTGAAATAAGCGGCATCTCGCTGGTGGTAGTGGTAACTAAGGTCCAGCACAATTGAATGAGAATACATATTGTGATGGGGTGTTTAAATACTTTTTTGCTAATGATACCGTTGTGCAACTGATGCAGGAGAAACAAAATCATGACCCCGGCCATTAAAGGCTCGGTTGGTAAACTTAAGTCTACGGAACTTTTAAAGCCCATCTCTTTCAGGGTAACCGCCAGGGGGGTACAAAATACAATAAACAGGGTGAGTTTTTCCAATGAAAAAAATGCCAGGAAAACAACCAGTAAAACCAATGGCAAGGCCGAAAAAAGAACATGGTTTTGGGGCTGGTTAACAACAAGGTAACTACTGGTTGCTACAAATAACAGGCTAAGCAGGTAATACCAGAACTGTGGCTTTTTGATATAGGAAACAGGAATCAAATTCAAAATTCAAAATTTAAAATTCAAAGAGTGGCAGATAAACCCTGAAGGTTTTAATTACAGTCCTCTGTCGATCTTTATCTGTTTTACTTTATCCATTATTATCAGCAACATAATTGCAAAAAACAAGGCAGAGAAGGTGGAGATGGTCACAATTAACCACCTTACCGGTTTTGATTTCCTTTCCGGGGGACTGGCCTTTTCAACCCTGAAAGAGGTTGGTAATTGTTTACTTAAATTCAGTTTAGCTTCCTCGTATTTTTTTTGTAAATGAAAATTCCGGTCTTTTGATTTTAAGAAATAATCATTCAGGGCGTAATAATTTCCCCCGTAAGCTTGTAATTTTTTCAATTTATCGTCAATCTGCGGGGAACTTTTACCAGCGGCCAGGGCCTTCGCATTGCCTTTTGAATAGGCTTCGAGTTCGATTAAATAATCCAGCACGCCCAGGTCGCGTATTTTTTGCATACTGTCCTGTATTGTTTTTAAGTTGTTGACAGATTGAAGGTATTGTGTACTCACTATTTCAAAGGCTTTCAGGGCAACCTGCCGGGCTATACGGTTTTTTATAGTATCTATAACATCCGGTAAGGTATTCGCAATTAAAGCCGCTGTATCTTTATCGTAATCGTACACTTCAATTTTTAACGAAAGCATTTCAGTGCGTTTAAACGAAATCATTTCATCGTATTTAAGTTTCATCCAGGTGTTTTTATAAGGGTCATTTTCCTTGATATCCCAGTGTTGAAACAGCTTGAATTTCTCAACAATTAAATTTCTTACATCTTCCGACTGAGCAATCTGCATCAGTTTTTCCAGGTCATCTTCATCACCGAAGGTTAAATAATCTTCCTGAGCGGCCTGTTGTTCAGATATCAGGTAGGTGGATGTTGAAAAACTGCGGAGTGAAAACAGCGTACTGTTGGCCTTGTACTGGGGCTTGATTAAAAAAGAAACTACGGTTGATACAACAGCTGCAACAAGTGCAACAATCAGCAGGTGCTTTTTCCATTTGTAAATGTAGAGGAGTAAATCAACGGTACTGTTTTCAAATGAGGGGTTCTTGTTTTCTTCCATGCTCAAAAATAGAAATTTTGTATTAATTATACTTTAAAAACCTCAGGACTGATTTAATACTAATCAGGCCTATAACAAAAGCCCATATTCCACTTGCAATAGTCATGATGCTAAAATTAACCATCCAGAAATAACCCAATTGTTTGGTAAAAATATTAAAACCAATGATACCAGCTACAAATAAAATGAGTTGTACTGTTAAACGGGTGTTAATTCTGAATTTGAATATTTTAGTGGCCAGCACCACCTGAACAATAGCCATTATAAACTGCGTGATGAGGCTGGAAATAGCAGAACCAAAAGCATCGTAATACCGGATTAAAATTAAGTTTAAAGTAAGGTTTACCATGATACCTGTTAAAGCCATGATGTTCAGTTGTTTAAGATTTTCGTTAGCAGTTAAAAGTGTCCCGAAAATATAAGTGGTTGAAATGGCTACAAAACAAAACATCAGAATGCCAAATACATGGGCTGAATCTGTATTTCCATGATTAATGAGGCCGGTAAGTTCATTCCGGTAAAAATAACATCCAAAAGAAACGATAAGGGCGGGGGTAATGAGTAAAGTAAAGGCTAATTTCACCAGGTTTTCGACATTTTCCCTGTATTTAAGCATACGGCTGAACACCGGCAACAATTGCACCGAAAAAAGGTAAGCAATCATATTGGCTGCATCCAATAACCTGAAACCTTTGGCGTAAATCCCTGCTTCGTAAGCCCCTTTTTTACCACCTAATACACGTTCAATCATTACTGCATCTAAGCGGTTGTAAAAAGTCATTAACAACACCAATATGGCAAAAGGAAAACTTTTTTTCAGGATCATCAACGAAAAAGGCCAGTTCCAGGTAAGTTTAAAGCTGGTTGTTTTTCGAAGTACGGTCAAAAACGCTACAACAACCGTACAGGCATAAGCTGCTGTTTGGGTATACACAAAAGTCATAATATCAATGGTGATACCGGTAACATTTGTCCAGAGCATCAGGCCACAAAATATAATCATAATAAACCGGTCGAGTACCGAAACAATACTATCCGTTTTAAAAAGATGCAGGCCGAGGAGGTTTGACCTTAAATAAAGTATCATGGAAATAAGGAATTGATTAAGGCCCAAAATAAGCAACAGCTTTATAAAACGATTGTCGTAGCCCATAACAAGACCAATTGAAAGCGTGGTTACAATATATGCAAGGGCCAAAAACAGCTTTAATACAAATAAACCGGAAACATGCTTGGTTAAGAGGTGGTTGTTTTGGGCAATATTTTTATTGTTGAAATTGGTAATTCCAAAATCTAACAAAATGTTTAAAAGAAAAGAAAAGTTATACAGGGCAAAATATTCGCCATACGCCTCATTCCCGACCTTAGCCTGCACGGCCGGTTCTATTCCCAATGACCAGAACGGCTTAATTAAAAGGTTAAGGACAATGAGAATAGCTAAATTGGTTACAAATTTTTTTTGACTCATATTAAAGCCAGCGAAGATAATTATTATTTAGGGATATAGTTCGAAGTTCTTTGTTCACAGTTCTTGGTTCTTAGTTCAAAGTTCTTAGTTGGAGGGGTATTGAGCCTTCGTCTAATTTTCAAATCCTCAAATCAAGGCGCCGTCTTTCATCACTAATTTTCTATCGGTCATATTGGCCAATTCTTCGTTGTGAGTTACAATAACAAAGGTTTGTTTAAACTGGTTGCGTAAATCAAAAAACAGCTGATGCAATTCTTTAGCTGTAGTGGAATCGAGGTTGCCCGAGGGTTCATCGGCAAATATGACTGCGGGATTGTTGATCAAAGCCCTCGCAACCGCCACCCGTTGTTGTTCGCCCCCCGAAAGCTCGCTGGGTTTATGCTGTAGCCGGTCCCGTAAACCAAGTATTTCCAATAATTCTGTGGCTCTGGTTTCGGCTTCTTTTACAGCTGTTTTAGCAATAAAGGCGGGAATGCAGACGTTTTCTAAGGAAGTAAATTCAGGAAGCAGGTGGTGAAACTGAAACACAAAACCAATGTGTTTATTCCTGAAGGCCGCTAATTTTTTTTCGGAAAGGCTTTTTATTTCTATACCGTTGATGTACAAGTCGCCCACATCGGCCCTGTCTAATGTACCAAGTATATGCAACAGGGTTGATTTACCGGCGCCGGAAGCCCCAACTATGGAAACAATTTCGGAAGCATTGATTTCAACATCAACACCTTTCAGTACCTGTAGTTTCTCGTAATTTTTTATTATTCCTTTTCCGCTAATCATGAATACTTTTTAAGAACCTTGTAAAATTAACTTAAATAAAAGTACAGGAAAAGTGAGATCAGCAGTATACCTGCTATATCAAGGATGATTCCTATACGAAACATATCTTTTATATCTATTTTCTTTGAACCGAAAACAATCGTATTGGCAGCTGTGGCAACGGGCAGCATAAACCCAAGTGAAGCGGCAAAGGTGGCAGGCATCATCAATAATAAAGGATGTACATTCAAATCTTTTTGAATAGCAATCATAATCGGAATGCACAATTGTATACTGGCAATGTTGCTGGCAAATTCACTGATAATAGTCACAATAAAACAGATGCCTAAAATTAACACGATTAAAGGCACTCCTTTAAAGAAGGTAAGGCTCGAGGCCAGCCAATCGCTTAATCCCGATACATCGAAACCATAAGCGAGTGCAAAACCACTTCCGAACATTAATATAATGTCGTAACGTATTTTTTGCGCATCTTCCCACAACAACATGGCCTGGCCTTTGTTTTGTTTGGAGGGGATTAAAAACAGCAGGAGCGCTGCGGCAATGGCCACACTGGCATCGTCGAGGTATTTGGGATTGCTGAACAGGTTTTTCCATCCTTTTATTTCAAAATTTTCGAAAGGAATGTTTTCGCGGGTAAACCAAAGCAGTACACAGGCAATAAAAATCCCGAGTATTACTTTTTGTTCATAAGGCATAACACCCAATTTTTTATACGTGTCCTTAAAATAATTTCGTTCAATGTTACAGACCACATTTTTTTTGAGGTAATAGGTCTTTAAAACAAAATAACAAATAATTAAAAAAGTAAGTGATAAAGGAAAACCAATTTTTGCCCAGGTTAAAAAATTTAGGTCGTGGTTTTGAGGAAAGGCTTTGTTGTATTCTTTAAAGAAAAACATATTCGGCGGAGTTCCCACAGGAGTAGCCATTCCGCCAATGGTAGCAGCAAAAGCCAGTCCAAGCAATAAAGCAGCGGCTAATTTTTTTTGTCCCTCGTGCATCAGTTCATGCAGCTCGCTGATTAAGGCCAGTACGGCCCCAATCAGCATCATGGTAGTAGCGGTGTTCGAAATCCAGTTGGAGATTAAATAGGTAGACAGCATTACACCCAATAATATATTGCGGGGTTGTGAACCAACAACAGAAAGCACCTTTAAAGCTATTCGTTTGTGCAGGCCCCATTTCTCAATAGCAAAGGCAATCATGAAACCACCCAGAAATAAAAAGATAATACTGTCTGTATATTGTTGTGCAACGGCTTTGGCTTCGGCAATACCCAGCAGGGGCATAAATAAAAAAGGAACCAGTGCTGTTACGGCTAAATGAACCGCTTCGGTAAACCACCACACAGCCATCCATAGTGCAATACCGGCCATAAAGGTAACTTTGGGATTGCCCGGCTGCAAATCAAAAAAAATCGAAACAACAAGGGCTAAAACCGGCCCGGCAATAATGGCTATTTTATTCTTTGTGGTGTGGCCCGACATTTGGTATTTCTTATTAGCTTTGAAGAAAAACAAAAGTAAACATATTTACCATGAGAAAAATAACTGCAGCCATTTTTATGTTATTCATGTCCTTCTCTTTGTTATCACAAACAACAGGGGCTACAAAACCTCCAAAAACAAAGCCCGAAAAAGAAGGTTATGTGAAAGCAACGGTGATTAAATACGAAGTTGAAAACTGTGGTTATATATTGGTACTGGCAGATAAAAAGAAACTTCAGCCCGATCAGCTTGCAGATGAATTTAAAAAGAACAAGTTAAAAGTGTGGGTAAAATATACAGTGCCTAAAACACAAATTCCTACAACTTGTATGGCCGGACAAAGTGTGAAGGTGGAGGCAATTAAAAAAAGGTAAAACCGTTTAAAAGTTCTTTAGTTTAATTGTTCAATAGTTGTAGGTTGACTAAAAAACGTTAGAAGAATAAACTAAAAAACGCATAAACTATTGAACGAATAAACACGTAAAGATATGCGTATAGTATTTATGGGAACCCCTGAGTTTGCAGTTCCCTGTCTGGATATATTGTTTAAGAACAAGTACGACATAGTGGGTGTTGTAACCATGCCCGATAAACCAGCGGGCAGGGGGCAACAGGTGCAGCAGTCGGCTGTGAAAAAATACGCTGTTGAACACAATATAAAAGTACTACAGCCCGATAAATTAAAAAACGAAGAATTTATTGAAGAATTAAAATCACTGAAAGCCGATATTCAGATTGTAGTAGCTTTTCGTATGCTGCCCGAAGTAGTGTGGAACATGCCAGCTCTGGGAACTTATAATTTACATGCCTCCCTGCTTCCTCAGTACCGTGGTGCTGCTCCTATTAACTGGGCACTTATAAATGGGGATGAAGAAACCGGTGTAAGCACTTTTAAATTGCAACACGAAATAGATACCGGAAATATTTTGTTTCAGGAAAAAGTTGCCTTGACTGAAAATACTACCGCAGGTGATTTACACGATACATTGATGGAGATTGGCGCAAGGCTTATTTTAAAAACAGTGCAGGCTGTTGATACAGGCAATTATCAATTGCAGGAACAAACAAAATTTATTTCAACAACGAATGAATTAAAGCACGCGCCAAAAATATTTAAAGAGACTTGCAGAATAAACTGGAACAATACAATTGAATCCATTCATAATTTAATAAGGGGCTTAAGCCCTTATCCCGCAGCTTGGACAGAGCTTACAGATAAAAATGCCCAGGCACATTTAGTGAAAATATTTTTATCGTATAAAGAAAGTATACAACATGATTTACCTGTTGGTACTTGTGTAAGCAATAACAAAACCTTTCTGAAAGTGGCTTGTACGAATGGTTTTGTGTACATCAATGAACTTCAACTGGCAGGTAAAAGGCGTTTGCCTATAGTGGAATTTTTAAAAGGCTTTGCTCTTCAGGAAGGCTGTATTTTTAAGTAAAGTCCCGAAAAGCCCTTCAATAAAGCCGTTCAAAGGGGCCTTCTGTAGCGATTTGTAGCTGCGGTTTCCAGACCATGAGCCCCCGAAATACCCCTAAAATGAGCTATTTCAACCCTATTTATTAACAAATCATCGATTTTTCAACAAAAACTTATATTTTTTTTACTAAAACACTTGACAAATAGGGATAATCTATTAATTTTGTTCTCGTTCAAAGTAATTAATTAATTGTTTAACCCTTAAAAAACTAAAAAAATGAACAAAGGTGAATTAATCGACGCAATCGCAAACGGTTCAAAATTAACAAAAGCTGACGCTGGTCGTGCTTTAGATGCTACTATCGAAGCAGTAGAAAAAGCACTTAAAAAAGGTGACCGTGTTGCCTTAGTTGGTTTCGGATCTTTCTCAGTAGCTAAACGTGCTGCTCGTGTTGGTCGTAACCCACAAACTGGAAAAGAAATTAAAATCGCTGCTAAAAAAGTTGTGAAATTTAAAGCAGGTGCTGATTTAGCTAAAAAAGTTAAATAATCAGTCAATGATTTTTATAAAGAATCCTCTGCCTCAGGCAGGGGATTTTTTATTTTATATAAGTTTAGTTTAGAGAAGAATTCCGGAAAAATTTCAAGAGCGTCTAAGCATTATTCTTCGACTCCTCTGGAGCACAACTGTTCGAAACCTTTTAGCAGGCCGCTCCTACGGAGCTTGAAAGACAATATTTCATTTTTTTCTACCAACAGTTCGCCCCTCCGGGGCTTGCCAAAAGCTTTTACCGCTCAGTTAGGAGCGTACTGTTGGTAGAAAAAGTCGATTCTAAAAGAATTAAACTCCGTAGGAGTGACCTGTATATAAGTGTTTTTATTGTTTCGAATAGTTGTGTTCCAGAGGAGTCGAACTATTCCTTAACTAAATAACATTGAGCTTTAGGACGTATAAGCTTAATATTTAAATTTAGAATTTTATTGTTTGGTTCTTCTTAAAAACAATAGCAAAGGGAACATGGCTTTAAATACTTTTGTGCAATAATCAGGAAAGTCTGCTGAATTCAATTGCTTATCGCTGAGGCGATGCATCACCACATAACTTTTGTATTTCAGCAGATCAATTTCAGGATGGTCTTTTTCATAGCCCTTTGGAGCCGTCTTTAATTTATCTTCTGCATCAAGTGTTTTAAAGTACTGCACAAAATCCTTGTGCTGAATTATTTTTTTGAACTCAGGGGTGTTGTAGTCTATTTCCTGACGAATGGCACTCAGGTAATCGGGCATGGGCATATAACAACCACCAGCCAGGAAGGATTGACCCGGCTGGACATGAATATAATAACCAGGAATCATAGAGCTTTTTC
>JAHEYF010000197.1 GCA_023251755.1 Bacteroidota bacterium | reverse complement strand
TTCCCGCAACTATCAATAGAGGCAATGTCGTATGTTTCGACACCCGAACCAGCCTGCGAATTAATATTGGTGTAAAGTGTGGCTACATTCCCACAAACCGTATCTATAGCCACAACCGTTGCACCTGTGTGTTTGTAGATGATATAACAGGTGGCGTCGCCCGATGCCGAAGGCGATAAACCAATAATGGCCTGACCGGAAGCATTAATACTCACCGAATCAATAATGGGTTTTGCAGGCGGTATGCCATCCTGAAACATTCCTCCTGCTCTGTTTGAAACTGAAGTGCATCCCGATGTATTAGTCAATTCCACATAATAATTCAATTGTGCACTGCAAATCGTAATGGTATCAATGTAAGTCAAAGCAGTGCTTGTGGCTTTTATTGTCCACACTCCTGCGGGGTACTCACGGTAAATAGTATAGCTTGCAGAAGAGCCTGCTGGTAATGGTGATGAGATGGGGTTCCATTGTAAAACAGCTGTCCCGTTTGCAGGGTTAGTAACCGTAAGGAACATGGATTGAACCGTATCGTTTGCAGCCTTTACAATACCCCCCGTTGATGTGGTTTGAATGTAAATGTAAACAGGGGCACTATTCGCCCCTGCACCTGTTATAGTATAAGTAGTAGTAGTATAACTTGCAATGGTGGTAACCAAAACATAAGGCCCGTTAAGGTTAGCCGAAGAGTAGATACCGTAACTAACAAATTCTGATACGGGGTCGGGAGGAACAGCCCAGGTAATACTCACATCGCCATTGGCCAGCACGTTTACACATTGAACATCCGGGGAATTAACAGCAGCCCTGAGTAGTTGCACCCAAAATAACAGAAAAAAAACAGCTATTAATCTGGCTTTATTCAAGAAGATAATGATTGAAGTCCCTAAATTAATTAAAAAACTCCATTTTTATTGATTTATTGTACGGGGCGGGGGTTAAAATTCATTATTGAAGGCAGTTCTTTCGTTTATAAGTTCACATGTTCAATAGTTAGCGGAACTATTGAACATATAAACGAAAAAACAATTAAACTATTTTAAGCCTTTAAGGATATCTTCGAAATAAGCGGGAGCCTTTAGCAAACGACTTCCGTACCAACTGAACATCTCCCCGTCTACAATCAGTATTTTTGAACCGGGTAACAATTGTTTCAACTCTGCAACATGTTTTTCTTTAAAAGGAAAAGGTTCAGAAGATAAAAAAACAAGGTCCGGTTTAGCTTTAATTATTTCATCCGTTAATACCTCAGGATAACGGGAGGAAAAACCTTCCTCAAAAACATTTTTCAGCCCAAACAACTTTAGTATTTCATTGATATAGGTGCTGTGTCCAGCTACCATGTATGGCTTACGCCAGATAAAATAAGCCACACTTAATACATCCCGGTTTGTTTTCACTTGAGCTATAAACTGCGTGAAATTTGCCCTGATAACAGCGATCAATTCTTCAGCCTTCTTTTGTTTTGCAGTAACAGCGCCCATTTGTTCAATCATCTGCAAGGCATCTTCTAAGTTGTAAATATCGCTCATCCACACCTTGTAGTGTTTCATTAACTCTTCTACCTGGCTTTGTTCGTTTTCTTCTTTATTGCCAATTATTAAATCAGGCTGCAGGGCGGCAATTTTTTCGAAATTTATTTTTTTGGTCCCCCCTACCCTTGTTTTGCTGCGAAACATCGCCTGCGGGTGGACACAAAATCTGGTAATGCCCACCAATTCTTCCTGCAAACCCAAATCCCATAGCAATTCACTTTGCGAAGGCACAAGGGAAATTATTCGCTTCGGAGCATCTTTCAGTTCTATTTGCCTGCCCATTTGGTCGGTAAAAAACATGGCTTAAAAGTACAATTCTTTTAAAAAGCAGGCAATGTGCAGTACAACAAATATATTTGTGCATATTTGTTATTTCAGAAATGACCAATTCACTCAAAGCCCATCTTTCTTTATTCTTTGCGCAGGTGATATACGCACTCAATTATTCCATTGCAAAAGATTTAATGCCTACGTATGTTAAACCATTGGGATTGGTTTTATTAAGGGTGGGCGGTGCCTGTATTTTATTCTGGCTCAGTTCATTTTTTGTCCGCAAAGAATGTGTGGAGAAAAATGACTTAAAAAAATTGATGGTCCTCGCTTTGTTTGGTGTGGCCATTAACCAGGGATTTTTCATTTACGGCTTAAGCCTCACGCAACCTATCAATTCGGCTATTATTATGATCTCGAACCCGATTGTGGTGATTGCTTTTACGCTTATTGTCCTGAAAGAAAAAATTACCATTTACAAAGTGTCCGGCCTGGCCCTGGGAATAGCAGGCGCTTTAACACTGCTGCTGTTTAAAGGGAACTTTGTATTGGGAAGCGATACCATTGTAGGTGATATTTTCACCCTGATTAATTCTGTTTCCTGGGCGGTGTTCTTAGTGATGGCCAAACCATACATGATGAAATACCACACCGTTACAGTAATGAAATGGTTGTTTTTGTTTGGCTTGTTTTACATGTTCCCTTTAGGCTACGGTGATTTAACTACAGTCGACTGGCCCAATTTAACCGGGAAAATATGGTTCGCAATCGCCTTTGTAATTATAGCCACAACTTTTTTCGCCTATCTGCTAAACACGTATGCACTAAAAGAATTAAGCCCTTCTGTGGCCAGTACCTATATTTATTTTCAGCCATTTTTAGCAACGAGTTTTGCAATTATTTTAGGAAAAGACAGCCTTACGCCAATTAAAATTGTATCGGCCCTGTTTATAATTTCGGGGGTCTATCTTGTGAGTTTGAAAGTTAGAAAGTTAGAAGGTTAGAAAGTTGGGAGAGTTTAATAGTTTACCGGTTTATACGTTCATACGTCAGGGAGTACCGGTAACTAAGAGCGAAGAACTAAAAACTAAAGGCAGTGAACTATGAACAAAGAACTAAGAACTATAAGAGTACTCCTTTTAGCCGGCTTATTGGGCTGTACCTGTATAGCCTATGCCCAGGAGCAACCAGCAGAATCGATTAAAGTAACAAAAGTTGAACAACTTGTTAAAGCCGAATACGACAATACTCAATACAAGTTAGTAGGCATCGACCGCTTTGGCAATCCAAAATTATCAGCTGTCCGCTCCTTTGAACTGCATTACAATTTAAATGGAAATTTATATAAATATGTTTCGTATTCCAGCGGACTTACACCTGAAATGCTTGAAAGTTTAAAGAAGCTCAAAATCGCTCAGAAAATATTCTTCACAAAAATAAAAGCCGAAGATGATAACGGACACCTGGTAGAATTACCCGACCTGATAGAAATGCACTTTCCGGATTGTCCTAAAAATAAGAAGAAGAAGAAATGATTTGATAATTTGAGGATTTGATAATTTGAAAATGTGTAAATTCGTAATGATGACCTATCAGGGTTTTATTTACCTATCACCCTTTTTGGCTTTTGGCTTATTCCTTTTGGCTTCTATCATCACATCAGCTAATCTCTTTATACACCCAGTTTTTTCCTCAGGTCTTCAATATTTCCTGACTGAAGGTTTATTTCCTCAAACTCAAAAGTTGTTTTATCCTGATTGGGGGCAGCCTTTTTAAAGGCGTCCTTTCCGCATAAATATAATTTTTCGTTTACAGAAGCCACGATGTAATAATTCTCCTGCGGGTTAAATGAAAAACTTCCGAACTGATGAAAAGAATAATTGTAAATCATGTTTTGTCCATAAGGAATTAAATAAACATAAGCCGGGCGTAAAACAGATTTACCAACAACAAACTCTGCATCCACCGTTATGCCCTGAGGCTTGCTTTGCGGGCAATCGGTGTTGTGAATCCCAAAATTATTGATGTAAAACATCCGGCTGACTTTCGAATCCATCGTTTCAGCAGTGCTTACCGTTAAGTTTTGTATTGCTTCGTTTTGAATACGTTTACGTTCTGCCTGCATCTCTTTCACCAATCGCTCCTGTTCCAGGTTGAAGGCAGCTATTTTTGCATCCAATTCTTTTTTCAGTTTTTCTTCTTCTGCATTCCGCTTGCTCAATAGTTTTTCATATTCTTTAAAGCGACCTTCGTATTGTGTTAAGGCTGCTTTCAGGTTATTTCCATCCAGCACAGGGTACACAATTAATTTTTCATTGCGGCTGTTCCAGCGCAAATTAAGCGTGTAATTTTTTCCCGGATCAGTGCCTTTGGTAATGTGGGCTTCATGCCATTCCACCTTGTTAAATTCACTTGTGTAATTCGTATTCTCCTCCCCTATCTCAAACACACATCCTTTGTAAGCCGATAACTCAGGGAAATCGTTAAAATCAACATCGAGGGTAAATTTTTTACGGTCTTTGTTTGCGGGCTGTGGTTTTTGTGGGGAAACAACAAGTGGCAATAAAGCTATTTTTTTATCTGTTACAACAAC
>JAHEYF010000099.1 GCA_023251755.1 Bacteroidota bacterium | reverse complement strand
CAAACAAAGTAGTGCCCCTGTTGGGTTTTTACTTCTGTGCTTTTGTATTTAAGCCCTGAAACAGTTTGAATGATGTGCTGCTTTTCGGTTTCGCTGATGTTCGTTGTGAGTTGTATGATCATGTTTTTATTGTATTTTGTATGCTGTACGATGTAGCAAGTCTTGGTGTGTTGTATATTGTATGCTGTATCTTGTACCTTGTATAGTGCACCCAGACTAAAGACAATATACAAGGTACATCGTACAATTACTTCTCTGTTGTAAGCTGCTGAATAAACGAGTGAATGTCTTTTTTTAAATCTTTACTATTTTCTATAGTGTTGATGAATGCACTTCCGATAATGGCTCCTTTGCTATACTGACAGGCTGTTTGAAAGGTGTCATAATTTGAAATACCAAATCCAATTAAAGTGGGATTGTTTAGTTTGTAGTTTTTAATTCTCATAAAATAATCGGTTTGTTGGTCGTTCATTTGCCCTTTAACGCCTGTGGTACTGGCCGAAGACACCATGTAAATAAAACCATTACCGGCCTTGTCAATTAAGCGCACCCTTTCTTCTGATGTTTGTGGTGTAATTAAAAAGATGTTGCGGATGTTGTGCTGATCAAACAGGGGGGCGTATTGTTCCTGGTATTCCTTAAAGGGCAGGTCGGGTAGTATTAAACCATCTATACCGCTTGCAGCACATTGTTGCACAAATTTTTCGATACCGTATTGCAATACGGGGTTCAGGTAGCCCATCAACAAAACAGGTATATTGATTTCTTTTCTAAAATCTTTTAATTGTTCAAATAGCAATTTCATGGTCATGCCGTTTTTCAAAGCCACCTCGCTGCTGTGTTGTATAACCGGGCCATCGGCCAATGGGTCGGAAAATGGAATGCCTACTTCCACTAAGTCAGCCCCGCTTTCCTGCAATGATTTCAAAATATTAGCGGTATCATTTAGCTGTGGGAAACCAGCGGTAAAGTACACCGATAAGATGTTTCCCTGTTTTGTTTCGAATAATTTATTGATCCTGTTCATGTTAAGTTGGAAAGTTGAAAAGTTAGAAAGTTGAGATCACGGTTCGCTATTCGTCTATTGATATTTCTAAGTGTTAAAATAAAGTAATACACATTATTTTATTTGAGGAAATTCATATAGGTACTTAAATCTTTATCGCCGCGGCCCGAAAGGTTAATGACTACAACTTCGTCTGGTTTAAAGTTTAGTTTACTTAAACAAGCCAGTGCATGTGCGCTTTCGAGGGCAGGAATAATTCCTTCCAATTGGCACAATTCAAAGGCGGATTTAACCGCCTCATCATCGGTAATACTTATAAATTCAGCTCTTCCCGTCTCGAACAAATGTGCATGCACAGGTCCGACACCTGGGTAATCGAGACCTGCGGAAATGCTATAGGGTTCAACAATTTGCCCATCTTCAGTTTGCATCAACAGGGTTTTGCTGCCATGTATAATACCGGGTTTACCCAAAGCGCTGGTTGCAGCAGAGTGGCCTGAATGAATGCCTTTGCCTGCTGCTTCTGCTGCTATTAACTTTACTTCAGGATGATCGAGGTAATGGTAAAAGGCACCGGCTGCATTGCTGCCCCCGCCCACACAGGCAATTACGTAATCGGGGTATTCGTTGTTTTCTTTTTCTTTTAATTGTTGTTTCATCTCTTCGCTGATGATGGATTGAAACCTTGCCACCATATCGGGGTAAGGATGTGGCCCTACAACGGAACCAATAATGTAATAGGTATTTTCAGGATGGTTGATCCAGTCGCGGATGGCTTCGTTGGTAGCATCTTTCAGCGTTTTGCTTCCGCAGGTGGCCGGAACAACAGTGGCCCCCAGCAATTTCATACGGGCTACATTCGGAGCCTGGCGCTGTATGTCTACCTCACCCATGTACACAATACATTCCAAACCCATTAAGGCGCAAACAGTGGCGGTTGCTACACCGTGCTGGCCTGCACCGGTTTCTGCAATAATCCTTGTTTTGCCCAGACGTTTGGCCAAAAGTATTTGCCCTATGGTGTTGTTTATTTTATGTGCACCGGTATGATTGAGGTCTTCACGCTTTAAATAAATTTTTGTTTTGTAGTGTTCTGATAAACGTTTAGCGAAATACAAAGGGCTCGGCCTTCCCACATAATCGCTTAACAAGTGCCTGAATTCCTGAATAAAATCAGGACTGTTCATAATCCTTAAATAAGCTTCTTTTAGTTCTTCTACGTTTGGGTAAAGTAGTTCAGGGATATAAGCCCCTCCGTAATTTCCGTAGTAACCGTTTTCGTCGACCTTGTATTTAGACATGAGTATTTAGATATTAGTAGTGAGATTTGAGTACATAGATGTTCATAGTTCTTAGTTCTTAGTGGGGTTAATCGTAATCGTCAATCGTACTTCGTCAATCGTACTTCGTAATTTGTCTATATCCTTCACCCCCGGTTCTGTTTCAAACTTACTGTTGATGTCGATGGCATAAGCGGGTGATTGTTCAAGTCCGGGAATGTCTTCTTTATCAATTCCACCACTGATAAAATAAGGAATGTTTAATTTATACTTAGATAATAACTGATGATCGAATTTTTTTCCCGAGCCACCAAAACCTTCGCTTGCAGAATCAAATAGAAAATAAGAACAGTGTTGTTTATACTCATTAAGAATTGAGAAATCAAATTGTTCATTCACCTGAAAAGCTTTTATGACAGGAACCAATTTACTGATGTCTTCACAATAAGCTGCTGTTTCATTCCCATGCAACTGAACAAGATCAAGATTATACCTGGCAACATGTTCCAATACACTTAATATTGGTTCATTTACAAAGACTCCTGCTTTTTTAATATCAGCAGGAATGCTCCAGGTAAATTCAGGTTGAAGGCTTTCACCGGCATAACGTTTGGAAGCCGGATAAAAAATGAAGCCAATGAAATCAGGTTTTAAAGCAATTACTTTGCTTATGTTTTCCGGATATTTTAAACCGCAGATTTTTAGTTTCATGATTTTATTTTTTAACACAGAGCCCTCAGAGAAGACGGAGTTGCACTGAGTTTTTCTAATTCATCTTCAAATTTTCAAATCGACTCACCATCAAATCGTTAACCTGTTTAATAAACTCCGCACAGGCTTGCTCAGGCCGGCTATGTTTCATAAAACTTTCACCAATTAAAAAACCATTGAAGCCTTTTTGTTTTAAATCCACCAAATCCTTAGCCTGGTGAATACCACTTTCTGATACTTTGAGTGCTGAGGATGGCAACAGGCCCGCAAACTTATAGGATTGTTCCAGGCTCACTTCAAAGTTTTTAAGGCTGCGGTTGTTTACACCCACCACATCAATTCCACTATGGTATTTATCTAATTCTTCTTCATCTCTTAATTCCAGCAAGACCTCTAAACCTAAATCGTGGGCCAGGGTGGTAAAGCTTTTAATTTGTTGTGCATTCAGCACATTGGCCAGTAATAAAATAACGTCTGCACCAATGGATTTTGCTTCGATGATCTGGTATTCGTCAATGGTAAAGTCTTTGCGTAAAATAGGGCAGTAGTTGTATTTACGGGCCAGGCTCAGGTCTTCGCTTTTTCCCCCGAAAAATTCTTCGTCGGTTAAAACAGACAAGGCGCTTGCACCGGCTTGCATATAACCAATGGAGGTTCTTTCAATATCCACATATTTATTGATCATGCCCTTTGAAGGGGATTTTCGTTTTATCTCGGCGATGATGCCTACTTTGTCTTCGCGTAGCAAATATTTTTTCAGGGATACACAGGGCGAAGAATAGTAAATACTTCTTTCCAGTAATTTCACCGGATAGAGTTCTTTGCGTAAAGCAACTTCCTTTTTTTTATGTTCAATTATTTTATCTAATATGTTCATGCTTCGGAGGTTTTAATTAATTGTTTGAATTTTGTAAGTGCTTTTTTACTGATGAGGCTTTCTGTTGCTGTTGCGATACATTCGCTGATGTCCTTGTTGGTAGCGCATTGTATACCATAAGCCGAATTAATAATAACCGCATTGTTTTGTGCTTTGCTGCCTTTCCCTTCAAGAATATTTAAAAATATATCCGCAGCTTCTTTGACATCGTTCCCTCCGAATAAATCCTGTTCAGTACATTTTTCGATGCTTAAGTCTGTAGGCTCAACAATGGATTCACCTGTATTGGAGTAAATTTTAAATGCAGCGGTGTTGGATATTTCATCGTAGCCGTCAATGCTGTGTACCACACAATAATTTCCTTTTTCTTCCTGTAGCAAATAATTGTAAATGCGGGCGAGTTCAAGGTTAAATACACCAACTAAGCGGTATTGGGGCAAGGCAGGGTTTACCAATGGCCCAAGCATATTGAAAAAAGTTTTTACCCCCATTTCTTTCCGTATAGGGGCCACCTGTTTAAGGGCAGGGTGGAAGAGGGGGGCGTGCATAAAACAAATATTGGCCTCGTCCAATTGTTGTTGTAATTTATTGTTATCGTTGGTGAAACGATAACCAAAATGTTCCAGCACATTGGATGAGCCGCTAACGGAAGACACGCCATAATTGCCATGTTTAGCGACTTTAACACCACTAGCCGCAATTACAAAAGAGGACAAGGTTGAAATGTTAAAGGTGTTTTTTGCATCACCACCGGTACCACATACATCAATGACCCCGCTGTTTAATTTTACCGGAATGCATAGTTCAAGTAAGGCTTCTTTAAAACCTTTTAATTCTTCAACCGTAACCGGGCGCATTAGGTATATGGTCATGAACGAAGCTACCTGGCTGTTGTTAAGCTGACCAGCGGACATGTCTATCAGCACATTTTTAGCTTCCTCTTTCGACAGGGGATTGTGCTCGTATAGTTTTTGAAGTACTTTTTTTATTTCCACGATTATTTTATTTACGAATTACGAATTACGATTTACGATTAACCCCACTATGAACTAAGAACATCTATGTACTCAAATCTCACTACTAATATCTATCCAAGCCAGTTGCGCATAATCGTTTCCCCATACTCCGATAAAACAGATTCCGGATGAAACTGCAGGCCTTTCACATCAAAGCTTTTGTGGCGCATGGCCATAATGTTCTGTTCATCGTCAAGGGCTAATACTTCTAATTCTGCAGGTAAGTTCTTGTTGTCAACCACCCATGAATGGTAACGGCCTACTTCAAAACGTGCAGGGCAATTTTTTAACAAGGCATCTTCTTTTATAATTTTTATAGGTGTTGCAATGCCGTGGTACACTTCGTTAAGGTTTTTTAATTTACCTCCAAATGCTTCCCCAATGGCTTGCAATCCAAGGCATACCCCTAAAATACTTTTTGATCCGCTATAAGCTTTAAGCACTTCAGGTAATATTCCCGATTCGGAAGGAAGGCCAGGGCCGGGCGAAAGTAAGATCTTATCAAAAGCAGCAATATCCTGCAAACTTATTTTATCGTTGCGGTGTACTTCAAATGGAATGTTACTCACCTTTTCAATCAGGTGAACTAAGTTGTAGGTAAAGCTGTCGTAATTATCGAGTATGAGCAGTTTCATTTAGTGTTAAGTTAAAAGTTAAAAGTTAAAAGTTAAAAGTGCGATCACGATTGCGATTAAATTTTCAGCTTTGTGTGTATGTAGTGTTAAGTTGTGATTGGCTTTGGCTATGGCTTTGCGCAGCGCACCAATTTTATTGTTGACTTCCTGTAATTCGTTTTCTTCGTTTGAACTGACCACCACACCGGCGCCGGCACGGTAATACAGGTGATTGTTTTTGCTTAAAAAAGTACGGATCATAATGGCATGGTTAAAACTATTGTCGAAGCCCATAAAGCCGATACAACCACCATAGTACCCGCGTTTGTCTTTTTCGTAACGGTGAATCAGTTGCATGGCTTTGTGTTTGGGTGCGCCCGATAAAGTTCCAGCAGGAAATGAATCGGCCATAATTCTATAGGCTGAGCTATTTTCTTTGATGGTACCAATTACTTTTGATACGAGGTGAATAACATGCGAATAAAAATGAACTTCTTTCAGTTTATCTACTTTTACATGGGTACAGTTGCGGCTTAAATCATTGCGGGCAAGGTCAACCAGCATAATGTGCTCGGCATTCTCTTTTTTATCGGCTTTTAACTTTTCGGTAGACAGGAGGTCTTCTTCATCGTTGCCGCTGCGTTTAAATGTTCCGGCAATGGGGTGTATTTCTGCAATGTCTTTTTTTACGACCAATTGTGCTTCGGGTGAAGAACCAAATAATTTAAAACTTCCATAATCAAAATAAAACAAATAAGGTGAGGGGTTGATGCTGCGCAAAGCACGGTAAACATTAAACTCATCACCCGAAAATTGTTGTGAAAAAGCCCGCGATAAAACGATTTGAAACACATCGCCGCGCTGGCAATGCTCTTTGCCTTTGGTTACCAATTGTTTAAAAGCTTCATTGCTTAAATTGCTTTTTTCTTCGCCTTGTGTTTGAAAGGAATAATCAGAAAAACTTTTGTTGTTGAGTAAGCCAATTAATTTATTCAGGTTTTCATCTATTGCATTTTCGTCTGTATCATGGCCAATTACATACATCTCGTCGTTAAAGTGATTGATCACAATCATGTATTTATACACCGAATACAACAGGTCGGGAATGGACGCCGGGCTTGTGCTGTGTGGAAAATCAATATCTTCGAAATAACTTACGGCATCGTAAGTGGTGTAGCCAAATAAGCCGTTGTAGGCAAATTTCAAATTCAGGGCAGTGCTTTCAAATAATTGTTTAAATTTCTCGACTTCATCGCTTACTTCTTTTTTATTGTTAAGTGTTTTATTTGTAATTGCACCATCGGGCAAGGTGGTGGAGAATATGTTTTTATCAAGCCTTATACCAGCAAGCGGTTCAAGGCAAACAAAGGAAAAGCTGTTTTGTGCAGTATGGTAATCCGAACTTTCGAGCAATAAAGGATTGTTGTATTTATCGCGGAGTTTCAGGTAAATACTTACCGGCGTTAAGGTATCTGAGGTAAGCGCTTTGTATTGACTGTGTATTTTTATTTTTTTCATTTGATTATTTTTTGACTAAAAACAAAAAGCCCGCTGTTGTGTGAACAGCGGGCCTGGTATATGCCTTGGGATTAAATAAAATCAGCCGTTCACAACATTACTTGTAAACCACCACCAATTGTTATTTAAAAATTGTTTTTTCATTTCTGATACAAATATAAAACTATTAAAGTTGAATTTCCAAATTTTTTTAGCAAAAGCCAGTAGAATGTTATCATTTAAGATTTATGGAGCCTTGTTAAGGGCTTTGTCAATCGATTCAAATTCTATCTTAAATACGGTGCCTGGTTCGTTAAGGCGTTCAATACTTCCATTTAATTGTTCTACTAAAATTTTAATTAATTCCAGTCCAAAAGTATTTTGATCCTCATTAATATTCACTTTGCACCCAATTCCGTTGTCACCGATAAACATACGGTGCCTTTTGTCGTTTAAGGATTCAATGTGTATCCGTATAACATTGTCCTTTTGCTGTTTATCGGTAAAGGCATACTTCAGCGAATTGGATACGATTTCATTAATTAAGAGGCCCAGGGAAATAATTGTGTCTAAGCCTATTTTCCGGACATTCACCTGTATATCAAAACGAACAGTGGTGTCTAATACATAAGCACTGTGCAAATGTTCGGTTAATTTTATGATGTAGGGCTCCAGTTCCAATTTGGTGAGAGCCTGCGTGGCGTATAGCTTTTCGTGCAACAAGGCCATGGTGTATATCCTGTTTTGACATTCGTTAAAAATGGCCAGGGTTTTTTCGTCTTCAATAAAGGAGGATTGCAGGTTAATCAGGCTATTGATGACCTGTAGGTTGTTTTTTACCCGGTGATGGATTTCTTTAAACAAGGTTTCGATTTCCTTTTTCTGTTTTACAATTTCTATAGTGCGCAACTGAACCTGTCTTTCTAATTTTATATTTAAAAAGTGAATGTGCCTTTCCCTTATTTTATAAATGAAATAAATGCCCACTGTTAACCCGGAAAGCAAAATAGAAATAAACCACCAGCTGCGCCAGAAAGGTTGTTCAACAGAAAATTTATAGTGGGTGTATTGTGCATTGTTTTTATTGTCGGAATATGATTTCAGCTCAAACACATAATTGCCCGGGTTCAGGTTGGTGTAGGTTGCAAGGTGGCTGGTGCTGCTGTTCCAGCGTTTATCTAAGCCTTTTAACCTGTACAGGTATTTTACTTTTTGAGGCGAGTATAAATTAATACCTATAAACTCAAAGGTTAAACTGTTTTTATTGTGAGGCAAGGCAAGGTTGACAGGCAATTTAAACCAGGGCGAAAGTTCGGCGCCATAGTCTTCCCATTTGGTTTCCTGGGCATACAATTTAACATCAGTGACGTGTAGTGATGATTTGGCTTCAAACTCTTTGTCCTGCCTGGGTTTGTACTCTATTACACCTTTTATAGTACCAAAATACATATTTCCCAACGAGTCTTTTGCAACAGCTCTTGTATTGCATTCAAGTCCTTTAAACCCTTCATAGGTCCCATAATTTGCAATGGCATGAATATCACCATTGTTGTTTAAGCTTATCTTATCAAGGCCTTTGTTGGTACCCACCCAGATATTGCCTTTGTTATCGGTACTCATTAAATAGATGGTGGTGGACGTAAGCCCGTCGTCTTCGTTGTAGGATTTGAATTCTTTTCCGTTGTACCTCACAATGCACCTGTCGGTACCGAACCATACATTTCCCATTTTGTCTTCAATAATATTACCGATGTAGGAGTTGCAAAAACCTGAGCCGAGGCCATAAGAATGAAACTCGTTATTTGAATATTTGTTTACACCGGCGCCTGTACCAATCCATATATTGCCTTTTGAATCTTCGAGAAGGGAATGGATATAGTTGTGGGTGAGGCCATTCTTTACATTAAAAATTTTAAAATTGACCCCGTCGTATTTAATTAAACCGGCCCCATAGGTCCCTATCCATAAATTACCAGCCCTGTCTTCCATTAATGACCGTATGGCAATGGATGTATGTGGTAATTCGAATTTGTGTAACACCCCGTCTTTGTAATAATTTAAACCTTCGTTTGTTCCAATCCACAGTGTATTGTTTTTACCCCATAAAATTGTCCGGATAAAATTGGAAGACAGGCCATTGCCGGTAGTGTATTTTTTAAGTTCTTTCCCATTGTATACGTACAAACCTTTACCGTAGGTGCCTGCAAAAACATTGTTTTTATTGTCACAGGCAATTCCGTATACCTGTTCGCTGTTAAAGCCCTCTAAAAAATCAAAGTAAGTGAACGCAGAGGGAGAATATTTAATAAGGCCGAGGTTGGCACTTGTTCCAAACCATATGTTTCCGAAGTGGTCTTCGCAAACCGAAGTCACTGAATTGCTTGGAAAGCTGGTGCTTTTATTTAAAAAATAAGAATTGATGTAATCGTACTTTACTACTCCAGAGCCATTTGTACAAAGCCATAAATGATTGTATTTATCAAACAACAGGGCCTGGATCTGAAGTTTATTCAGTTCGTTGTTGCGGGTGTAGGGAGTTAAGTTATAGGAATCGCCGGTAGTTTTACTGAGTATATAAAGCCCTTTTTCCCTTGCTGCCAGCCAGATGTTTCCATGTTTATCCTGAGTAATGGCACTCACGTTAAATTTGAATTTGAACAACTGATTGATGTTGATGAGGCTGTAGCCGTTATACAGAAAGAGCGATTTGTTGGTGATGATCCATATATTTCCATGATTATCTCGGTACATGGATTGAATAACCTTGTCTGAAAACTCATCATTTTTTAAAGCAGAAATAGTTTTCCCTTCAATAATGTTGATCCCGTTATTGGTGGCAACAAGCATCTTACGGCCTTTCCCTCTGCAAATAGCAACAATACCATCAGCCAGCAAGCCGTTTTCGATGGTGTAATTCACGAATTTTTTCCCGTCAAACTTCGATACACCGCCCCAGGTGCTTCCAATCCACATATTTCCATCCACGTCCTCGTCTACCGCGCTTACAATGTTCCCTCCCAGGCCATTTTTTTCCTCAAAAATACTGAACTTCACCCCGTTAAACTGGTTCACCCCACCGCCTTTAGTACCAATCCACAGGTAGCCCCGCGAATCTTCTTTCATGCAGGTAATTTCAGACTGTGACAGGCCATTTTCTACAGAAAACGTTGTGTAATTAAATGATTGGGAGAATATAAAACCAGGCGCAACAAAAAAAAGAAACAGGAAAAGCTGAATAAACTTATGTTGTACCTGTCTAAGGATCATAAAAGAGTTCTTATGATAAATATACAATGTTTTTATAAAAGAAAAGCCGGAGAAATCCATTCTCCGGCCCTGTTTATCGAATAGTGCTGAAAATTATTCAGAAACTTTTATCACCTCAAAGCATTTTAATTCCCCGGTCTGGCCAAGATACTCGCTTTCAAGGTTAATAAGGCCTATTTTTTTTACCTGGTCTTTGGTTAAAGGACGTGAAGTCAACCACTTGTTTTCATCAGTGGTTTTTAATTCAATTTCCTTGTTGTTTAACACCTGGTTCAATTGTTTTTGGGTTAAAAACACAACCCCTTCAATATCATCTTCATCTTCGTTATCAGCTATTAATATATTTCCAACTACTTTTAGTTTAGGTACATCTGGTTTATACTTAAACTCCAATTCCTCGTTAGCTCCGAGTTCAATGTATTTTATTCCTGTTAAATGAATTTCCTGCATGACAAAACGATCTTATAGTTAAACTTAATTTCTGCAAAAATAACACAATCAATCGGTTAAACAATGGTTTCAGGGCTTTTTTATTATTCACATTGGAGAATTTTTGTTAATTAAAAGGGGGGAAATTCATAAAATACCACTGGTTTTATATTATAAGTTGTTGATTTACAATATAGTTCTTAGTCCAGAGTTAGTAGTTCTTAGTTGGTTGAAAATTACGATTTACGAACAGCCCACTAAGAACTGTGAACTAAGAACTAATGAGAATTATTAAGCTTTTTTTAATGTAAAGGTAAACTTCGTCCCTTCCCCAACTGTACTGCTTACAGAAATGTGTTGTTCGTGGGCTTCTAAGATATGTTTAACAATAGATAAGCCGAGCCCTGTTCCTCCCTGTTCCCTCGAACGGCCCTTGTCAACCCGGTAGAAGCGTTCAAATAAGCGGTCTAAATGTTCTTCTTTAATACCGATGCCATTGTCGCTGATATTAACCTGAACTTTATCACCAATGGCTTTAAAACCAATAATGGTCAGGCCATTGTCTTTACCATACTTAATGGAATTGGTAATTAAATTGGCCAGCACCTGTCTGATCCTGAATTTATCGGCCTGCACCTTCACTGCTTTTTTATTTTCTTCCAGCAGTTCAAGCTTAATGCCCTTTTTAGCGGCAACCAGCTCAAGCTGATCGACAACTTCTTTGCACAAATTTGAGATGTCAAATTTCTCATAATCCACCACTAATGAACCGCTTTCGAGCTGAGAGATGGTTTCAAGGTCGTCGATAATGTGAATCATCCGGTCTACACTTTTATCGGCCCTTTTTAGGTATTCTACATTAATGCTTTCATCATGGATTCCGCCGTCGATGAGGGTGGAAATATAGCCCTGGATATTAAATATGGGGGTTTTTAATTCATGGGATACATTACCGAGGTATTCTTTGCGGTAATTTTCGAGTTTGGTGAGGTGTTCTACTTCCCTTTGCCTTTCGTTGGCTATACGAATAATTTCCTGGTTCAGTTGTTCAATGGGATCGGCTGTATCGTAGGTGTAGTCATAAATTTCATCGGGTTCTTTTTTAGAATTGAACTGCTTTAATTTGTAAATGGTTTGTTCGATACGGCTGTAGATTATTTTTTGATATACAAAATAAAAAAACAAAAATGAAGTGGCGAAAGAAACGAAAAGTGTAATTAAGGCTAAGGAAATGGCGTACTCAATGTTGAGGAAATAGGTGAACACAAACAATACGGTAGAAACAATCAACGAAAATATAAAACAGGAGATGAGAAAGGTGGTGTTGTTGCTCTTGTTCAAAGGGATTTTTTGTAAAGATAATTATATTAGTTCATTTGTTTAATAGTTTATTCGTTTAATCGTTGTGATAGCGAATAAACGAATAAATAAAAGAAATTAATTAATTTCTTTTATAATCCCCGATTGTTCACGCTTATTGTAATCGAGTATTAAAATATAATACCATAGCACCCCAACAGCGTAAAGGGCAGCCGTAATTAAAAAAACGTTTACAAATGTAACCCCGTGGCTAAACATTATTTTTACCATTAAGCCGCTGATGAACCAACTGCCGCTCCATATTGCAGAGCTCAATGCGCTTACAATTTCCTGGTTTTTTTTACCAACATAATTCATCACCAATTCAGAGGTCATTGGGCCGGCCATGTTCATTAAAGGTTGCCGCAACAAATAACAAATGATGGCGATGACCACAGCAATACTGTACTGACTATAATATTGGGTGGTGGCCAGGGCAACCAGCGACATTACTGCAAAAGCCTGTGTGGTGGGTATGGCTACTTTGTAACCTATGCTGCGTTTAATATTAGGGACCATTAATGCACCGGCAGCTACCAATACAGAAGCCACGGAGCTGACAACAGAAAAACCACCCTTGTCGAGGTGATGCACCTGCTGGAAAAATAAACTGATAAATGGAATGGTTAAGCCGGCCCCAACAGCAATAATCAGTGTTGGCAACAAGGCTTTTGTAATAAGCAGCCAATCGTAAGCTCCTTCTTTTTCCTGTTTAAGTTGTTTTGTTTCCACCACCTGCTCGTCTAATTGAACCCTGCTCATGGCCCATATCCCTAAGAAACCAAGTACGGAGAAAATAATCAGAACCATTTTTTCATCAAACAGGATGGGGTTAAAAACATCGAGCAGGGAAATGACAATCCCGCTGATGATACCTGCAAAACTCCAGGTGGAATAACTAAGGGCAATTCCCGCCGTGTGGTTGTTTTTAGTAGCATTGCGCAAGATAAATGGAATAACAGGAATCTGCATGAAGGTGAATGAAGCCCCCCATAAAAATTGTGAGGCATAGATGAGAGGAATGTTTTTGTTTTGCACGAAGTAGATAATACACAAAGCAAACAGGGGAACACCGATGCAGGAAATATAAAAAAGTTTTTTTACTTTTTTCCCGCGTATAAGTATGCCCATAGGCAAAGCCAATAAAAATACACCGAGGTAACGGAAAGAAATAAAACCTGCAATCTGTTCATCGCTGAAATGCTCGCGGGTCATGTACAGGGGTTGTATATTCAGGAAAGTAGCATTTACTAATTGAATACAAAACTCAGCAATAACTATATAAAGGATGGGCCTTTCGAGGGATTTATAATCTTTAAAAAAATTCAACATTCTTGTTAGATTGAAAATTCAAAATTTAAAATTCAAAGAATGATCTTGCAATGCTCTCTCACTTTCTCACCCTCTCACTCTCCCGGTAATCGTTCATAAAACACAAAGCCGTTTTTCCTGTACATTACTTTTAGTCCGGGGGCATTTTTTGCAATAACCTCTTCATCAAAAATTTTAGATACAATATAAGTCGGTTTATCTACCGGGCCTCCCATCATCCAGTCCATGGCATAACGGTTAAAAGATAAGTCCGGGTCGTTTTCCCCGCTTATGGCATCTTTTTCTCCACGTTGTTTTGCATACTCCAGTAAAGGGGCTGAGTTGAGTTCTTTCCGTTTATTGGTGTAAAACAAATAGGCGTAGCTTTTAAAACCAAAGGTTTCTACATAACAGTCTTTGTCTTTTAAGGTCTGGTAAAACTCGATGGCTGCACCCTGCGAATAAGCTTCTATCTTAGGGACAAGAACAATTGCAAGCAAACTAACGGTTGTTGTACAGGTAACGTAAATACGGATAATGCTGCCTTCTGGTTTTTTAGGAATTTTTAAGGTGAAATAAACAATGCCTGCAATAAACAACAAACCGATCAACCACTCGTATCCGTTCCATACAACATGGGCACTGATATTTTCGCGGGCAAAGGCATCGTTGATTACACCGGGCTGAAGCAGGGCAAATTTGAATTTATCAATGAGTGGAATGGCCATAAAAACAATAGCGAGTAAAGAAGCGATACCAATGGTCAGGCCTGTCATCCATTTTTTAAAACTGAATTCCTTTTGAATAAGGTGGTGAATGGCGTAAGTGGCTAAGAAACTCAGGGGCAACCAGCACATGCTGGAGTAATGGATAATTTTTGTTTTAACAATGGTGAATAAAATCAAGACCACCCAAAATAAAACCTGCATCCACAGTTTAACATGTTGTTGGAAAGGGCTGTCGGCGCCAGATTTTTTATGCGATAAAATAAAAAATATAGTAGAAGGAAAACAACCTATGAGTAAAATTACAAAGTGGTACAATAAAAAACCACCATGCCCCGAATCTTTGGTGTTGAATAAACGGATTTGATACACTATAAACTCTTTGATAATGTCGCCGTGCCCGTTGATCAGTAAAATTAAAAACCAACTGAAGCCGGTAATACTTAAGGCAATTAAAAAGGCAAGGATGTATTTAAAAGAAGTAACAGGGGCAAAACGTTTTTTTACCCAATACACTCCCGCTGTTAAACCAAATATTAACAAGCCCGCAGGGCCTTTGGTTAAAATAGCAAGCCCGATAAATACACCGGCTAATACGGCACTTTTATAGGCAAAACCCCCAACAGGGTTGTTGGTGTGAAGGATGGCGTAATAAATACCCAGAAAAATAAAGAGGTTGAACCAGGGGTCGATAATGCCGGTTTTAAAATAGAAATGAGAAAGAAAAGTCCCGGCATACACCAGTACCCACAACAGGGCG
The DNA here is from genome assembly GCA_023251755.1 of Bacteroidota bacterium. GTDB lineage: Bacteria > Bacteroidota > Bacteroidia > B-17B0 > Aurantibacillaceae > JAHEYF01. The sequence goes on along the minus strand of JAHEYF010000099.1, from coordinate 1,100 downwards.
AAGCGCTGGTTGTATATTTTTTTTCCGATAAAATAAAGAATGTTAAGGGTAAGAATCCCGCATATAGCATTGGGAAGGCGGGCAGCGAATTCGGTTACTCCGAAAATATTCATGCAGATGGCCTGTAGCCAGATAAACAAAGGAGGCTTTTCCCAAAAGGGTTGAAAGTTAAGTTGTACTTTGGAATAATCGCCCGTAATAATCATTTCGCGGGCACATTCGGCAAAGTTAATTTCGTCCCAGTCAAATAAATGAACCTTGCCTAAAAAGGGGATGAACAAAATTCCAGCAAAAAAAGTGATGAAATAAATGTTGCGGAAATCAAATTTATCAAGCTTGATTTTTTTGAAAAGCAGGAAGATGGATTGGTTTATTTTTTCCAGGCGCATAGAAAAAGAAGAAGAATAAAACAGGTAGTATACTAAAGTAGCAAATACAGTGGCGATAATGGAACCTGCATAAATATCTTCGAAAAAATGCTGCGATAAGTATACACGGGAAAAAGCTACCAGCAAAGCAGTAAAAAAACAAGCGAGTTTTATTCTGTTGTTTTTTGAGAGCAGGCATAAACATAAAAAAAGACTAAAGGCTGTGGTAGCATGTCCCGAAGGAAAGCTGTTGTGGATGTGCATATCCACGCCCTCAACAATGTTCAGTTTTAAGCCCTTGTAGCTGTAATAAAAATAAGGGCGGTTAATATCATCAAAAATGCTGTATTTGAAAATCTGCGTAAAGCTGCCTGATGCAATATAAGAGAACAATACAAACAGGGCATTTTTTACGTTGCTGAACAACAGGATAAACACAATTGCCAGCGTAAAATAGCCATCACCCAGAAAAGTGAAAAATTTGAATAGGGCATTCACCACAGCATTGCCCACACAGGAGTTGAAGTACTGGTGCAGTTGCAATTGACCGCTACAGCCTATAGCAATGGCCCCGGCAATAACAAATACCAAAAATAAAAGGTAAAAGGATTTATTGTTGGAAATGAGCTGTTTCAGAAAATAAAGGTTTTTGCAAATTTACCTATTTATGGTGAAATACCTATATATCTGAAAACATAAAGCCATCATTCACGTAATAATGGCCACGAATGC
>JAHEYF010000016.1 GCA_023251755.1 Bacteroidota bacterium | reverse complement strand
CCAGAAAGAAATCGAGGGCATTGAGGCGGTGTTCGTCCATACCTGTAGCCACGGGAAAAATGTTGGGGTCAAAAATAATGTCCTGCGGAGGGAATTTTACTTTGTCTACCAATATATCGTAAGCCCTTTTGCATATTTCTTTTCTGCGTTCCAAATTGTCGGCCTGCCCTACCTCATCAAAAGCCATAACAATTACTGCGGCGCCGTATTTTTTTACGAGCTTCGCCTGTTCAATAAATTTTTCTTCCCCTTCTTTTAAGGAGATGGAGTTCACGATGCCTTTGCCCTGAATACATTTTAATCCGGCCTCGATTACAAACCATTTCGAAGAGTCGATCATAACCGGCACCCTTGCAATATCCGGTTCGGAAGCAACAAGGTTTAAAAAAGTGGTCATTGCCTTTTCGGCATCCAGCATCCCTTCGTCCATGTTGATGTCGATAACCTGTGCGCCGCCTTCTACCTGGTCGCGGGCAACAGCAAGCGCTTCATCGTAGCGTTCTTCGATAATAAGTTTGGCGAATTTTTTAGAGCCGGTCACATTGGTTCGTTCCCCCACGTTCATAAAATTACTGTCGGGGAAAAGTGTAAGGGGCTCCAGTCCGCTCAGGTGCATCAAGGTATTGGCTTGCGGGCGTTTGCGCGGCTTGCATTGCGCCGCCAGTTCGGCAATGCGCTGAATATGATCGGGTGTTGTTCCGCAACATCCTCCAACAATATTGATGAAACCTGCTTTTAAAAAGTCTTCTATCTGATGACCCATGGTGTGCGCATCTTCATCGTATTCGCCAAACTGGTTGGGTAAACCTGCATTGGGATAAGCGCTGATGTAAAAGGGCGATTTATTGGAAAGCTCTTCTAAGTAAGGCCTCATGTCTTTTGCACCCAGGGCACAGTTCAAACCAACCGATAACAAGTCGACGTGCGAAACCGAATTTAAAAAGGCTTCGCAGGTTTGCCCGGAAAGGGTCCGCCCGCTGGCATCGGTAATGGTGCCCGAAATCATGATGGGCATTTTTATGTTCCGTTCTTCACAAACAGTTTGTATAGCAAACAAAGCGGCTTTTGCGTTGAGCGTATCAAAAATGGTTTCTACCAATAAAATATCCGAGCCCCCGTCCAGCAAACCGTTGATCTGTTCGGTATAAGCAGTAACCAATTCATCCCAGGTAATGGCGCGGTAACCAGGATTGTTGACATCGGGCGATAAAGAAAGGGTACGGTTGGTGGGCCCGATGGCACCGGCTACAAACCTTGGTTTATCGGGTGTTTTAGCCGAATATTCATCTGCCGCCTTACGGGCAACTTTTGCAGCGGCTACGTTCAGTTCATACGCAATGTGTTGTAAATCGTAATCGGCCATAGCGATGGTGGTCCCGCTAAAGCTATTGGTTTCAATTATATCGGCACCGGCAGCTAAATATTTTTTATGAATTTCTTCTATTACTTCCGGCTTGGTAATGCACAACAAATCGTTGTTGCCTTTTACGTCTTTATGGAAATCTTTAAAGCGCTCACCCCTGAAATCTTCTTCAGAAAGTCTGTACTCCTGAATAAGCGAGCCCATGGCCCCGTCAATTACCAATACACGTTCTTCAATTGCTTTGTAAAGCTGTTCCTGTCTGTTTGTCATAGTCCTCACCCCCGGCTTTCTTACAGGGAAAGCCGTTGGATTTATTTTAACGTTCCGTAATATATTTTAGTGTCGTAGTCCAAACGTACTGTTCCTTTTTCCTGGTAACGCAGAAAAATTTTCTTTAAACAGTACATCATAAATTCATAATCTGTATGCCCCTCGTTGGGCATATACGACGATGAAAGCACACGCCCTTTCAGGCCTTCAAAGTCGAGGTCCTGGAAATTATAAAAACGATGGCTTTCGTAATTTCCTTTTCCAAAAAAGGTATCAAATACCTCTTCATTCTGAATGTTTTTATGATTGATGGCTGCATAATCGGTACCAAACAGCTGCAAAAAATCTTCGTACACTTTTAAAAAGTCTGTTGTATCCGTTCTTCTGTCGTTCCACATCAGTACTACTTTGCCGTCGATTTTTAAAACCCGTTTAAATTCTGCTTTGCATTTTTCATGATCAAACCAATGAAAAGCCTGAGCCGCAACAATAACATCTATACTGTTACCAGGCAACGAAGTGTTTTCGGCCGTGGCATTAACACTGTGAAATTTAGTGTAAGTACTTAAATACTGTTCGGCCGCTTGCCTCATGGCCTCATTGGGTTCAATGCCATACACCTCAACACCGCTGCGCATAAACAGTTCGGAGGAAATTCCGGTACCGCTTCCCACATCAGCCAGCACGGTATGCTCTTTCAGCAATCCGTTTTGTTTCAAATACGCGAGCAGCTCTTCGGGGTACGAAGGGCGGCATTTCACGTAATTGTCAACACGGTTGCTGAATCTATGTAAGGTGCTTTCGCTCATTTTATCTACATCCAATTTCAAATTTAATTTTTATCAACAGGCCGCTCCTATGGAGCTTGAAACATCACAACAACTCTTCTACTACAAACAGGTCGTTCCTACGGAACTAAATTGTTTCAAATTCTATCTGTTTACCCGGCATAAAAAATCCCTTCGGCACAGCCAGAAGGGATATTATGTGAAAGGTTTTTCCTGCAATCATAAAATCATTCTGACTTATCTTTCCCCAGCCCTTAATGGCCGGAACGAGTTGGCACCTTCTCGGAGAATGAATGATTCAGTCTTCCGGGGTTGCCAAGGCTTCATCGGGCGTTTCCCTCTGCCTTTCTGGATAAGTGATAAAGAACTGGTACAAAGATAGAGATAATTTTATTAAGTCAAAAGCCAAAAGTAATAAGCCAAAAAGAGATTTTGGTCAAGAAAAAATTTGACAAAGAGCATTAAAGTAACAAGTTCATAATTGATCGCGATTTCGACCTTTTGGCTCTTGGCTTTTAACTTGCTATTTTTAACTTAGTTCAAACGTGTCCGCATCCATACCCACCGGGAATTGTTTCCTGAATTCAGCGAGGTAGTTGTAGTCTAATTCAAGGGTTTCAATACCTTCTTCGTTCGCTTTGATTTTACTGATCTGCTCACCGCGGGGGTTAAGCACAGCACTATCGCCCGAATGGGCAATGTTGTTGCCATCGGCACCCACGCGGTTTACACCTATGGTATAGGCCTGGTTTTCGATGGCGCGGGCCACCAGCAGGCTTTTCCAGGGGAAACTCCTTGCTTCGGGCCAGTTGGCTACATATAACAAAACATCGTATTCGGCCTGCAGGTTTTCATTCCAGGTATTGCGCGCCCATACCGGGAAACGCAGGTCGTAACAAATCAGGGGACGTATTTTCCAACCTTTCAGCTCACAGGTACTATTTTTTTCGCCGGCTGTAAAATGTTTGTTTTCGCCGGCCATGCGGAATAAATGACGTTTATCGTAGCTTTGGTAAGTGCCCGATGGTTCAACCCAATATAAACGGTTCAGCAACTTACCGTTTTCCTTTACAGCAATGCTTCCTGTTATCACACAGTTTTTTTCCTTTGCTTTTTGCTGCATCCACTGCAGACCTTGTCCACCATGCTCTTCGGCCACACGCTCACGGTCAACTGCAAAACCGGTGGTAAACATTTCGGGCAATACAATTAAATCAGTAGCTTCCTTTATACCGTTTAGTTTTTCGCTGAACATATTCAGGTTGGCAGCAGGATCTTCCCAATGCAGGAAGCTTTGAACGATACTTATTTTAAGGTTTTGCATATTCAGGACTTATTTTACAAATTACTTCTGCGGCCCGTTCAAGGGTTTCGTCTTTTTTGGCAAAACAAAAGCGCAGTACTTTGTTATCAATTGGTTTGTGATAAAACACCGACAAAGGTATGGAAGCTATTCCATATTCCTTTGTTAAACGAATGGCAAAGTCTGTATCTTTTTCGCTGCATATAGTATCGTATTTCAACAATTGAAAATAGGTTCCCGAACAGGGCTGGTAAGTAAACCTGCTGTTGTGTATTAAGCGTACAAACTTATCGCGCTTGGCCTGGTAAAAATGTTTGAGTTCTAAATAATTGTCTTTGTTTTTTAAAAATTCGGCTAAGGCATACTGCATGGGCGTGTTGCAGGAGAACACCAGGTATTGATGAACTTTTCTGAACTCGGCCATCAGGTTGGCGGGTGCTGCAATATAGGCCATTTTCCATCCGGTGGTGTGCACTGTTTTTCCGAAAGAGGAAACTAAGAAACTGCGCTCGGCCAGGTTCTTGTAACGGGCCACGCTTTGATGCAGCTGCCCGTCAAAAGACATGTGTTCGTACACTTCATCGCTGAGGATAATAATATCTGTTTTATTGGTGAGCTTTTCCAGCTCTTTCATATCATTGGCCGATAATACAGATCCGCTCGGGTTGTGCGGTGTATTGATAATAATCATACGGGTACGGTGGTTCAGCACTTTTTTTACAGCCGACCAGTCGATAGAATAATCCGGGAATTTAAGTTGTATGTATATGGGTTTACCACCCGACATTTCAATGGCCGGGGAATAACAATCGTAGGCGGGTTCAAAAATAACGACTTCATCACCCTCGCGCACCAGGGCCGAAATAGCCGTGTAGATGGCCTGTGTGGCGCCTGCGGTAATGGTAATTTCTGTATCGGGGTGGTAATGGGTTCCGTACAAATCGCCCACCATGGCTGCAATTTGTTCCCTCAGCGGTAGTATACCCGGCATGGGGGCATACTGGTTGTTGCCGGCTTTCATGTTTTCGTGTACCAGGCGAACAAGTTCGTCTGAGCAGGAAAAATCGGGAAAACCCTGGGAAAGATTGATGGCATTGTGTTCTGCCGCCATTTTGCTCATTACCGAAAATATAGTTGTTCCAACTGAAGGGAGCTTTGAATTTATCAATCCGTTAAACTGCGGCATAATAAGATGAGTGATTTAAAAACGAACTCAAATTTAAGCATTCAAATTATAAATTAAACTGTTTACACAATTAATCTGCTAAAAGGTTTAAAAAATTCGTTTTACTGTATGTGGGTGGCAGAGGTATGATTTCATCAGAATGCCTGTATGCTGTACCTTGTATATTGTATCCAGTCTGGATAAATGGTGTCCTGAATAGTATACTGTATACAGACTTACAATACACAAAGACTTGATACATCGTACAACATATAATGTACAGGGTGTCTTGTACAAAATTCAAATTGTGTCGCTTAGGGCTTTCTCAATTTTAACCGACAAAATATGTCTGTTCTAATTATTGCTATTTTAAATACAGCTTACAGTGCCTGTATTTGCCACTGTCATTAATTGTCTGTTATGTAATTTTTTCAAAATAATTAGTTTAGTTAATTTGTTTTATGCATTTATTCTATACATTCGCAACAGTTTTTATTTAACGCAACAAAAACCACTAAATCTATTTATTAAGTTATGCTAAAAGCACTTAAACCAACATTATCCCTGCTACTTGCTGTATCAGCAATGTGCATTGTTTCTTCCTGTTCTAATGATAAGAAGGAAACAACTTCAACAGGCACTTATGCATCAACGCCTGCTGCATCCTGTGGCTGCGACTCGATCTGGTTTCCTCATGCCACTACCCCGCCCCCCATGGAAGGCATCGGCAGCCCCTTTGACACCAGCAGTACCACCAATTGTATGTTCCATCAATGGTCCTGGCAAAAATTTTTATGGCTTACAAGGCCTGTTGTTGGCGGTCATGCCTTTTTTCAGGATTCCTTAATTCAGGTGGATGCGCAACTGGCTTCCGTTACGCCTTACAATAAAATACCGCTTGTGCTGGAAGATACGGCCCAGGCCGGTAGCGGCGGTTCCTTAAATACCAACCCTGCTTTTGCCGGTGATAAAAAAACCAACCTTGTGTATTATTCTATTTATGTGAACAATACCTTAATGGATGCTTCGGTGGCCTTTAAAAAAGCGATAGGAAAAGACACCGCCAAACTAACCAATTTAGATATGTTCCCTATTGGCTCACTCGAATTAAAAGTATCCTGGGTAAATGTAAATGCTATACCCGAAGCACAACGGGCTAATTATTATACAGCCGAAGCGGCTATTAAATCGGGTTCGGGTTACCAGCCAACAACGGTGGCCTTATTGGGTATGCACGTAGTGGGCAGGGTAATTAACCACCCTGAATTTATATGGGCTACTTTCGAGCACCACGGCATGGCCCCTTATTACGATTGGAAAACTACCACGTCCACACAAGACAGCCCGGTTACTTCTGATGATGAGAAATTGCTTTTTGCCAAAGGCAGTACCACTACTTTGGGTGGCATTACCTGGGGCACCGTTGCTCCAACAATACCCTACAAGGTGTTTACTTTGTATAAATACGGCGTGCCACGCACTGCCCTCGATAGCTTTATGACGGGCACCTGTCAGAGCGAACCCCTGAATTACGACAACATTGATGGGCTGAATACCTGTGTGGCAGCCAATCTTGACAAGTCGGATGTATGGAGAAATTATTTTTACAACGGATCGATATGGGTCAACATGGACGGACTCAATGACGAACAACAGGCGCAGCTTATCGTATCGCAGGGAAGTAATATTGGTGATGCACAAACCGGTGGCGTGGTAAGGGGTTCCTTAAATGCCTTTAACCTCACAATGGAAACTTATGTGCAAACAGGAGCCAATGATAGCGTTAACAATATACATAATATTGGTGTGGGTGATCTTACCAATTGTTTTAGTTGTCACACAGGCGCTCCCTTTAGTTTAAGCTTTAATGGTAAAAAGTATAAAAACCAGACTTCTCCTTTATATGTTAGTCACATTTTCCGAAATTACATGGGTACCGGCGGACGAACTACTTTAAAAGATGCCAAGCTACAAGGTGTTAAAGACTTTGTTGAGGGCTTAAATGTAAAGAATATGAGGAAAAAGAAATAAAGCGATTACTATAAAACTACAAGGCCGCCTCTAAATATTAAGGGGCGGCTTTTTTTATTCCATCAGAGCATTTTTAAGTCTCTATAAAAAAATAAAGTGTTTTTTAACCCAGGTTAAACAGTTCTATTTAATTTTTTTAGTACTTCGTCCCGGAATCTTTTAAAAACATTAGCATGCAACGCCGGGATTTTATCATCAGAAGCGGAACTATATTAACCGCTGCAGCATTTACAGGAATGTTTGGAAAATCGAACGAATTATTGGCTCCGGCATACAATTCAAACGAAAACACAAGCTCTAAAAAGAGGCCTGATCCAAACGATTTTGAACAGCCTGTATTAAAGGCAATTGCCATTGGTATTAATGCGCCAAGCCCGCACAACACACAGTCGTGGAAATTTAAAATACTCAGCGACACTTCCATGTATTTGTATGTTAATGAACATATTTTACTTCCTGCCACCGACCCTCCTGCCCGGCAGATCCATATAGGGGCCGGTTGTTTTATAGAAACACTGGTTATAGGAGCCGGCACACTGGCTTACAATTCAATGGTTACTTATTTCCCGGAAGGGTATGAGTCTGCTAAAGATTTTGGTATGAAGCCGGTAGCAAAAATTGAACTAAGTAAAGCAAGTGCAAAGGCAGACGGGCTTTCGCCTTATATCAATTTCCGACAAACCAACAGGCAGGAATATAATGGCCCTCTCATTTCAAATTCTGAATTTGAAAGCCTGCAACAACTTTCCGGAAAGGCTCATTCCAACTTAATTTTCATCAACAACAATTTCCAGCCTTACTTTAATCTATTCAAAACAGCTTTTGAAATTGAATCCAATACATTTAATACGAACGAAGAAACAAGAAAATTATTTCGCTTTTCGGAACAGCAGCGCGCCGAAACCGGCGACGGCCTAAGTATTCCACAAATGGGTTATCATGGAATAATGAAACACCTTGCGGAAAATTCGCTGGACAATGGCAACAAAGAAAAATGGCACAGCCCTAAATCAATCCAGCTTTCGGTTAAACATTTTGAAAAATGCCTGCTGAGTTCAAAAGCTATAGTCGTTTGGGTGAGCAACAGCAATACATTCGAAGACTGGGTGAAGACCGGCAGAGATTATGTAAGGTTTAGTCTTGCATTGACTAAACAAAATTTTTACGCCCATCCCTACAACCAGGCCATACAGGAATACGATGAAATGAAAACAGCCAGAGAAGAGCTGAACAATTTACTTGGGATAAAAGGTGGTGAAAAAATACAAATGATTGTCAGGGTTGGCAGAAGCTCCCCGTCTTATTTCTCGTACAGGCGTAAACTTGATACCTACCTTGTGAAATAAAATAAGCTGTACTGTTGTATTTAAATAATCACAAAATAATTGCTATGAGCTACAGTTATCTTAAATTAATACACCTTGTTGCTGTAGTGCTGTTTATGGGAAATATTATTACAGGGCTTTTTTGGATGGCCTTTGCGGTGAAGACAAAAGACTTGAAAATAATGAACCATACCATAAAAGGGATAATAAAAGCCGAGAGGTATTTTACTATCCCCGGTGTTATTGTTATAACTACAGGTGGATTTTTAGCCGCTATTTATGGGCGCATCCCAATTCTGGGAACGGGCTGGATTTTTTGGTCCCTTGTTTTGTTTTCAATTTCGGGGCTTGTTTTTTCATTCAAAACAGCAGCCCTGCAAACTAAAATATACAAACTCACTATTAGCACAACACCCTCAGGTGATTTTAACTGGGCAATATTTCATAAAATATACTTAGAGTGGAGTCGTTGGAGGCTTATCGGAATACTGGCCCCTTTAGCGGCATTTGTAATGATGACGCTTAAAATTCCACAATAAATATTGTATAAGCATTACTCCGTCAAATCAAAACTCTCTAAAAATTTAGTAGTATAATTTCCTTTTCTGAAATCTTCGTGTTGCATCAGGCGCAGGTGAAAAGGAATGGTGGTTTTAACCCCTTCAATCACATATTCACTAAGGGCGCGTTGCATTTTAGCAATGGCTTCTTCGCGGGTTTGTGCAACAGTAATTAATTTGCCAATCATACTATCGTAGTTGGGTGGTATGGTATAACCACTGTATACGTGGCTGTCTACCCTTACACCATGCCCACCCGGAGTGTGCAGGGTTGTAATTTTACCCGGCGAAGGTCGGAAATTATTAAAAGGGTCTTCGGCGTTAATGCGGCACTCGATGGCGTGCAGTTGCGGGTAATAATTTTTACCCGAAATAGGAACGCCTGCTGCAACTAATATTTGTTCACGGATCAGGTCGTAATCAATTACCTCTTCGGTAATCGGATGCTCCACCTGGATACGTGTATTCATTTCCATAAAATAAAAATTACGGTGTTTGTCTACCAAAAACTCAACCGTGCCTACCCCTTCGTAATTAACGGATAAAGCGGCTTTAATGGCTGCCTCGCCCATCGCGTCACGCAATTCGGGGGTCATAAAAGGTGAAGGGGTTTCTTCCACTAATTTTTGGTGGCGGCGTTGCACCGAGCAATCGCGCTCGCTCAGATGACAGGCTTTACCGTATTGATCGCCTACAATTTGTATTTCAATGTGGCGGGGTTCTTCAATGTATTTCTCCATGTACATGGCACCGTTACCAAAGGCGGCTTCCGCTTCCTGCACGGCAGAATCAAAATTACTTTCTAATTCTTCTTCTTTCCATATAATGCGCATCCCTTTACCACCACCACCGGCAGTCGCTTTTATAATAACAGGGTAACCAATTTCAGCGGCTTCTTTTTTTGCCTGGTCCATGCTTTCCAATAAACCTTCGGAGCCTGGAACGCAGGGTACACCGGCTTTTTTCATGGTGTCTTTGGCCGATGATTTATCGCCCATGGAATTAATCATTTCGGGCGAAGCGCCAATAAATTTTATTCCATGGTCTTTGCAGACTTGCGAAAATTTTGCGTTCTCAGACAAAAATCCATAACCCGGATGTATGGCGTCGGCATTGGTAATTTCGGCTGCGGCAATAATGTTGGCCATGTTAAGGTACGACAACTTACTTGCCGGCGGGCCTATACATACGGCTTCGTCGGCAAACTTAACGTGCAGCGATTCTTTATCGGCAGTTGAATAGACTGCAACGGTTTTAATACCCATTTCTTTGCAGGTGCGAAGCACACGCAGGGCAATTTCTCCACGATTGGCTATTAATACTTTTTTAAACATTTTTTAATGATTAGCTGATTTGATAATTAGCTGATTTGATGATGGGATGAAACGAAAATGAACTGATCGTTTAAGTCTGTGTTCATTTTCAAATCATCAAATTAATACATCTTCAAATCAGGATGGGTCAACAAGAAACAAAGGCTGATCGTATTCAACAGGTGAGGCATCGTTTACCAATACCTTCACGATTTTACCTTTGATATCGCTTTCAATTTCGTTGAACAGTTTCATGGCTTCAATAATACACACTGTTTTACCAGGTATCACCTCGTCGCCAATGTTAACAAAAACTGGTTTGTCAGGGCCCGAAGAACGGTAGAAGGTACCGATCATCGGGGATTTAATGGTAATGTATTTACTGTCGTCATTAGCTGGTGCTTCGGGTGTATGGCTAACAGGAGTTTGCTGAACAACCGCCGTTTGAGGCGCGACTACTTGTGCAGGAGCAGTCGTAATTTGCGGCGCTGCAACAGGTGCCTGTACCACAACAGCTGGCTCTGGTTTTTTGCTGGCAGGAGTTTTTATGACTATTTTAATTTCTTTTGTCTCCAATTCCACTTCGCTTACACCAGATTTGGCAACAAATTTAATCAGGTCCTGGATTTCGGTAAGTTTCATGCTTTGTTTGTTTTTGTTATAGTTGAATTGTTTGTTTGTTGATCTCTAAAAATTACAGCTTGCTTAATTGGCATTATAAGCCCATTTTACCCAAAGCGATCCCCAGGTAAAGCCCCCGCCAAAAGCGGAAATAATAAGGTTGTCGCCTTTTTTTAGTTGTTTTTCGTAGTCCCACAACAGCAAAGGAATAGTGCCGGCTGTGGTGTTTCCGTAACGTTCTATGTTCATCATTACTTTATCGTCACCAATTCCCATCCGAGTAGCGGTGGCTTCAATAATGCGTTTATTGGCCTGGTGCGGTACCAGCCAGTTAACGTCGTTTGCTGTCAACTTATTGTTTTCCATGATCTGGGCGGTTACATCCGCCATGGCATAAACGGCGTGTTTAAATACAGCCTGCCCTTCCTGGTAAACATAATGCATTTTTTTATCCACTGTTTCGTGGCTGGCTGGGTTCAGGGAACCTCCCCCGGTCATGTTCAGGTGTTTTACTCCGTTTCCATCGCTTTTCAAAACAAAGTCCATCACGCCTGCTTCTTCCGTTGTGGGTTCAAGCAATACAGCTCCGCCCCCGTCACCAAAAATAACACAGGTGGTACGGTCGCTGTAGTCCAATATCCTCGACATGGTATCGACACCTACCACCACTACTTTTTTATATTTCCCGGTCATGATAAATTGTGAACCGGTGGCAAGGCCGTAAATAAAACCCGAACAGGCGGCGCCCAAATCAAAGCCCCAGGCGTTTTTTGCCCCTATTTTAGCACAAATAATGTTGGAGGTGGAAGGGAACACCATGTCCGGTGTTACAGTTCCGCATATTAACAAGTCTATCTCTTCAGGTGTGATCCCTCTTTTTTTACAAAGTTCGAGTACAGCAGCAACGGCTATGTCGGAAGAAGCTTTGGTGGGGTCTTTCAGAATATGCCGTTCCCTGATACCGGTACGTGTAGTAATCCATTCATCGGTGGTGTCCACCAATTTTTCCAACTCGGCATTGGTCAGTATATAGTCAGGTAAACTCCCGGCAACTGCTGTTATGGCTGCTCTTATCATGCGTTAATTAAATACGTTTTTTATTTTTTCGGGAAGGTTAGCATCCACAATTTCTTTGGTGTGCAACAACATATTTTTAAAGGCCAGCGGGCTCGAAATACCATGTGCAATCATTACATTGGAGTTGATCCCTAAAATTGGTGTACCCCCGTAGTTTTCGTAATTGAAACGGTCGAAGTACTCATCTGAACGGTCGCGTTTTTTTATCAGCCTGTAAAAGGCTTCGGCAGCTTTCAACACCACATTCCCAACAAATCCTTCGCACACAATTACGTCTACTTTGTCATTAAATAAATCCCGCCCCTCAACATTACCTATAAAATTAAAGTCCTTGCTGTCCTTCATTAAGCCGTATGCAGCCTGAGCAACTAAGTTGCCTTTTTCGGGTTCTTCACCTATATTTAATAAACCCACTTTGGGTTTGTCTACCTTGTAAACATGCTGAGCATACAGCGAACCCAATATTCCGAACTGGTACAATACATCGGGCTTGCAGTCGGCGTTGGTTCCCACATCTAAGATTAAACCATAACCACCGCTTTGCTTGGGCAATACCGAGGTAATGCAGGGACGAATAACGCCCGGTACCGATTTTACAGAAAACATAGAACCCACCAGCATAGCCCCGGTATTACCGGCACTGGCGAAAGCCTGCATTTTATTTTCTTTGAGCAATTTAAACCCAACAGAAATACTGGAATCGGGTTTTTGTGAAAAAGCTTTGGTGGGGTGTTCTCCCATCTCAATCACTTCGGTGGTATGCACAAATTCAAAAATACCGGGATCAATATTTTTGCCGGTAATGTGTTTTTTGGCTGCTTCGCTATCGCCAATAAGCACTATTTTAACGTGTGAGGGCAGTTCTTGTGCAGCAAGAATAGCACCATCCAGTTCGTTGATCGGGGCGTGATCGCCCCCCATAATGTCAAATCCAATTTTCATAAACAGCTGAAAATTTTGCTAAAATGAGGCGGCTAAGAAACCAAAAAAAACCTAAATATCCTATCAAAAAAAATAAAGTTTTTCACCTTTTTTCATCAATTTTTCACAAAAACTGACATTTTTAAAGCAAAAAAACAGGTTTTCACCTGTTTTCCTTCGTTTTTTCGAAAATGATTATTTCGCAACTTTTTCCATTACAACTTTACCTTTGTAGTAAAGTTTTCCTTCGTGCCAGTGTGCACGGTGCATCAGGTGAGTTTCTCCGGTAGCCTGGTCAACTGTTATGGTTGAAGGAGTGGCTTTATAGTGAGTTCTTCTTTTAGCACTGCGGCTTTTGGAATGTCGTCGTTTCGGATGTGGCATGACTCTATGTTTTAATTGTTGTTAAAGTTTATGTTTTTTAATTTGTCCCATAAAGGGTTGTTCTCTTCTTCCGGGTTTTCATCTATCGAAATATTGTTTAAACGATTCAGTGTTTCTGTATCGCATTTGTATTTCTTACTGATCTCACAAGGAACCTTGCGGACCGGAATCGCCAGGTTGATAAATTCATATAAGGGCTGCGAAATATTCACTTCGGTGGCACCATGGGAAAGTACTACTATATCATCGTTGGTTTCTTCCACATCTCCGTGTTTAACTACAAGCGATTGCTTAGAGCTAACGGGAATGTCGAATTCGGCCAGGCAACGGTCACAGTCAACACCAATGGTTCCGCCTATTTCAAAGTTAAGGGTCAACAGGTTGTTTTGTTTAACCACTTCCAGCTTAACTTTAATATTGGCTTTGTGCACTTCTGAATATTCGAAGCTTTCAAAGAACGTATTCGTTACTTCAAATTCGTAATCATGTGTTCCTACACTTAATCCTCCAAACTGAATTACGAACTGCTTGTTTCCCATCTTGTTAAAAAGGGAGGCAAAGATAAGGATTTTTGAGAAATACAAAAATTTTATTTCATATTACCTCCTATACCCTAACAATGGGGCAATAATCCTAACTTTATACCATTCAAAATGGCCGATTTATCTATCCATATATCATCACTGCTTCAAACCCTGCCCGACAATCCGGGAGTATACCAGTATTACGATGCAGAGGGTAAGATTTTATACGTAGGCAAGGCTAAAAACCTTAAAAAAAGGGTGCTTTCTTATTTCGCGAAAGTACACGACAACAGCAAAACCCGTGTATTGGTCCGCAAAATAGCCGACATTAAAACCATTGTAGTCGATACTGAGCTGGATGCCTTACTACTGGAAAACAACCTGATTAAAAAGTACCAGCCCCGCTACAATGTAATGCTGAAGGACGATAAAACCTATCCCTGGATTTGCATTAAACGCGAACGTTTTCCGAGGGTATTCCCTACACGAAGGATGATTAAAGACGGTTCGGAATATTTTGGCCCCTATGGTTCGGTTAAGCTGATGCATACCTTGATTGACCTTATTCAACAATTGTACCCCTTGCGGACCTGCTCCTTTGAACTCAGCCAGCAGAATATTGATAAACAAAAATTCAGGGCCTGCCTCGATTTTCATATCGGAAAGTGCAAAGCGCCCTGCACCGGTAATCAGCTTGAAGAAGAATACAACGAAAACATCAGGCAGATAAAAACATTGCTGAAAGGAAATTTTGTTTCGATTATAAAAGAGCTGAAAGAAAAAATGAGTGCGTGGGTAGAAGTCCTTGAGTTTGAGAAAGCACAGCTGATCAAGGAAAAAATTGAAACCCTTGAAAAATACCAGAGCAAAAGTACAGTCGTAAATTCAACGATTAATAATGTAGATGTTTTTACCATTGTATCGAACGAAGACATTGCTTACGTCAACTTTTTCAAAGTAATGAACGGGGCCATTGTACAAGGGCACACTGTTGAATTGAAGAAAAAAATTGAAGAGAGCGATGAAGAAATGCTGGTGTTCGCTATCAACGAATTGCGCAACCGTTTTCAATCCGCCTCTACCGAGATCCTGGTACCCTTTGAGATTGATTTCGAATTTAAAGACGCCAAACTAATTGTTCCGAAAATAGGCGATAAAAAACATTTACTTGACCTGTCGCTGCGCAACGCCGAAAACTATAAGAAGGAACGGGAAAGACAGATTTCCTTAGTGGACCCTGAACGGCACACCAAACGAATTATGGAGCAGATGATGAAAGACCTGCGCCTGAAAGAAGAACCCCGCCGCATTGAAGCCTTTGATAATTCAAACATACAGGGAGCCTTTGCCGTTAGCGCCATGCCGGTATTTATTGACGGCAAACCGGCAAAAAAAGAATACAGGCATTTTAATGTAAAAACCGTGGAAGGACCGGATGACTTTGCTACCATGGAAGAAATAATACTAAGACGCTACACCCGTGTGCTGGAAGAAAAATTACCCCTGCCCAACCTGATTGTAATTGACGGGGGCAAGGGTCAATTGCACGCGGCCATTACCAGCCTGAACAAACTCGGCTTAATGGGAAAGGTAGCTGTAATAGGTATAGCCAAACGTTTGGAAGAAATTTATTACCCTGGCGATTCCCTGCCCCTGTATATTGATAAGCGCTCGGAGACTTTAAGAATTATACAACACATCCGGGATGAAGCACACCGGTTTGGAATCACGCACCACCGCAATAAACGCAGCCGCGAAACATTTAAAAGCGAATTGTCTGAAATAAAAGGCATCAGCGATATAACGGCACAAAAATTATTGAATGAATTAAAATCCGTGAACCTCATCAAAGAAAAAACCGAGGAAGAGTTAGCTGTTGTTATTGGTAAAGCAAAAGCTAAACTGGTGTATGGGTATTTTCATCATGAATAAATAAAACCGTTAAAACGGTTCCGTGATTGTATTGTGCAGCCTACATAGCCCCGGTTTTAAAGCCGGGGCTATGATGGGGAATGTTGATGGTGGAAATGGTTTCAACCATTTTTCAATATCGTGCCTTATTTTCAACAACAGCCGTTAAACCATGAGCGGCAATAAAATCAGCATACTCCTGTGCGAATGTTTTTTTTGAATGATGTTCTTTTTGATTCTGGATGTAATGAAAAACCCGTTCCAATTGTGATTCGCTTACAGAGAAAGCCGAATAACCCTGTTGCCAGGCAAATTTTTCGGCAATTATATGTTGGGAATTTACCCAATGCGAAGTATTTCCTTTCACTTGTTTTATTATATCTGTTACGGACATTTTCGGGTTTTGTAAAAACAATAAATGAACATGATCGGGCATACCATTGATGATGCGGACAGGGCAACCACTTTCAACTAACTGCTCTCGTATATGTTCATACAGTTGTTTTTCAATAACAGGTTTAATTAAGGGGAATCTTTCTTTGGTTGCAAAAACCACGTGCAGCCATATTTTATTATAGGAATGTGGCATGAGCTTGTATTTTTAAACCGTTAAAACGGTTTCGTGTTTAGCTTGTGTTGCATAGCCCGTGGTTTAAACCACGGGCTATGCAGTAATGCGTTTGTGCTACAAATGGTTTTAACCATTTATATGCTAAATAGGGTAATCAAATATACGATTTTGGAGATAGAAACGTTGATGCAACGAAATTGCAGCTCTTTTTTAATACTTTTGTTTCTGTTATGTCATTAAAAAAATTATACCTGCTTGTTTGTCTTTGCGTATTGAGCAACCTGTTAAGCGGGCAAAATCAATTCACCATCAGCGGAACCGTCATCGATTCCGCTAACGACGAATCGGCCATTGGGGCTTTGGTATTTATTAAGGGTACCAACAAAGGCATCAGCACCAACGTATACGGTTTTTATTCGCTTACCCTCGAAAAAGGGGATTACGAAATTACCTGCGCCTTTATTGGTTATAAGTCTACTACCCAAAAAATCAAACTCGACAAAAATACGGCCTTTAACTTTAAGTTGTCTCCCGAAAACAATACCTTAACAGAAGTAGTTATTTCATCCGATAAAGATGCGGCGAAAGAGCAGTTGCAGTCTACACAAATGAGCGCCATCAATATTCCCATTGAGCAGATTAAAAACATACCCACCATTGGCGGCGAAACAGACATTATTAAAGTAATGCAATTAATGCCCGGTGTAAAACGCGGGGACGAAGGGCAGAACACCATGCTGGTAAGGGGTGGTAATGGTGACGACAACCTTATTCTGCTGGATGAGGCAACGGTATACAACGTATCTCACCTCTTTGGTTTCTTTTCTGTTTTTAACAACGACGCTTTAAAAGATGTAACACTTTACAAAGGCGGTTTCCCTGCGCAATACGGCGGGCGCCTGTCTTCGGTAATGGACATCCGTATGAAGGACGGGGATATGCAGAAGTTTCATGTGGATGGGGGTATCGGACTTTTATCCTCACACATTACCGTGCAGGGGCCTCTTATAAAAGATAAAATGTCTTTTCTGCTATCCGGCCGTCGTTCTTACATCGACAAGGTTGTTAAGGCTGTTAACAAGGGTAAAAACCTTTTACCTTATTATTTTTACGACGGAAATTTTAAACTCAATTATATTTTAACAGATAAAGACCGCCTGTACCTGAGTGCTTATTACGGCGACGATGTACTGGCCACCTCCTCGGCAACCGACAGTACTTTTTTTAAAGGTGGTTTTAAACTTGGCAACTTTACTTCCACTGCACGCTGGAACCACCTTTACAATTCAAAATTGTTTTCAAACATATCAATTATTCACACCCGCTTTCGGTATGATGTGGAAGCTGCAATCCCAGGGAATTCCTTTCTGGCCAAATCGAGTATTGCCGACCTGGGGGTCAAAACAGACTACAACTATTACCACAACACAGAGAACACCATTAAGTACGGGGCTTTTTTTATTAACCACACCTTCAGGCCCAATGTAGTCAATACAGCCGGCGTCATTTCTGATTTAGTGCGTTCGCGCCAGGGAGCCAGAATCAATACACAGGAATTTGGTGTCTATGCCAGCAACGACTGGAAGGCAGACTCTTTGATCAAAATAAATTACGGCTTAAGAAACTCTTATTTGATTACCCAGGGAACACTGTATGCAGGCCTCGAACCCCGGATTTCGGCCACCTGGGCCTTTGCCGAAAATCAATCCTTTAAAATTGGCTATGCCCGCATGAAACAGTATTTGCACCTTGTTTCCAGTTCATCCGTAGCCCTGCCCACCGATTTGTGGTACCCGGCCACCAAAAAAGTAAAACCACTTTCATCCGATCAATTGGCAGCAGCCTACAACCTCAGCCTTCCGAAAATGAAATCGATGCTGACGGTTGAAGGCTATTACAAATGGATGCGCAACATGATTGATTACCGCGAAGGGGCCGTACTCATATTAAACGACAATTATGAAGATGAATTAGTTACCGGAAAAGGCTGGGCTTATGGGGTGGAAACTTTTTTAACCAAAACAAAAGGACGTTTTACAGGCTGGGTAGGTTATACGATCTCCTGGTCGAAACGGAATTTTAAAGCCCTGAACCAGGGCCGGACTTTTTACGCCAAATACGACAGAAGGCACGATCTGTCTTTAGTAGGGAGCTTTGAGTTTACCAAACGATTTTCTGTGTCTGCTGTCTGGGTGTATTCCACCGGGCAACGTTTTACACCCATTACGGGCAATTACATCGTCCCCAACTCATCCACAACAGGTGTAAATATATTGCCCGTTTTTGCAGACAAAAACAGTTATGAAATGCCGCCCGCGCATCGCTTAGACATTAGTTTTATTTTTAAAACAAGGCCCAACAGGCGCTTTTTGAAATACACCGGCGAATGGCATTTTGGTTTTTATAATTTTTACAACCGTGCACAACCACAACGCATCGAAATTGTGGGCGATGGCAATGGAGGCTATAAATACCAGGCTGTTGGCATTTTCGGAACAATTCCGTTTTTTGCCTATAACTTTAAGATTTGAGTTTGAGATATTAGTATTGAGAGGGGTAGCAAGTAGATAGGTATCAGGTAGTTGGTAACGAGTACCTGAAGCGATTAGAATATATTTTAGATGTGAGATATTAGTATTGAGATTTGAGAAATGTTTAGCAAATACTAGGTAGCTGGTAGTAAGAACTAAACACTTGATACCTGGTACTAATTAGAATTTATTATTTAGAAATTAGAATTTTATAACATGAAGTACTTCAACTTAATCTTCCTCTTCATGCTGGTGCTTAGCGCCTGCCAGCCCAAACCCATCGATATTGATGTGCCGCCGGCCCGGCCTAAATTGGTTATATCATCGCAGATTATTCCCAACAAAATTATACTGGTATCGGTTACCCGTAGTTTCAGTGCCCTGGAGAATAAACACGATAATGACTCCCTGTCACAGGGCTTTTTAGATTCCCTGTTTGTGGCCAATGCTTTTGTGACTGTAAGTTATTTAGGACAAACCGATACCCTGAGTATGATCTCCCCCGGGCTTTACGGAAGCATGAACACCCTGCTTTACAATTATGGTGCTTACAACTTATACGTTAAAGATGTTGTTGAGGGCCTTGAGGTAAGTGCATCCACCACCTTGTTGCCCCAGGTAAAATTCGATACTGTGTACCCTGTGATTGTAAAAAATCCCGGCGATACAATAGTAAACATGCACCTTGAACTGAGTGATAATGTGAGCCTGGTAAATTATTATGTAATCAATTACGTGAAAAAATTAAACAACGCCAACAGCAGTGGAACAGACATCAACCAGATTTTTTCGAACGGAAACAATTCTTTTCAAACCTATTTTGATTTATTAGACGATGCCTCTTTTAACAATGGCAAATACTCCCTGGATAAAAAACTCGAAACCGTAACTGCCCACGATTCAATAGCCGTAATGGTTTCCAATATCAGTAAAAGTTATTATGATTTTTTAAGTGCGTATAAAAGAGCGGGTTCCTTTTTTAATCAGCTTACCGGCGAACCCATTAATTATCCAACTAATATAAATAACGGCTACGGATTTTTTAACGCACACTACCCCGCCATACAATTTTTTGATTTAAAGAATTATTGAAGCTATAGCTTTTTCAATGGCTTTTGGAAAGTGCTCGTATTCCAGCTCATGGATTTTTTTAGCCAGACTTTCAGCTGTTTCATTTTCTTCTACTATACATTTGGCCTGTAAAATATGTTCCCCTTTATCGTATTCCTCGTTTACATAATGCACAGTTATCCCCGATTCTTTTTCCCCTGCTTCAATAACGGCTTTGTGTACATTTAAACCGTACATGCCTTTGCCACCATGCTTTGGCAACAGAGCGGGATGCAGGTTAATAATTTGACTGGGAAATGCTTTGACCAAAGCTTCTGGTATTTTTAACAGAAAACCGGCCAGCACGATCAGGTCTACTTTTTCGGTTTTCAGGAAATCAACAATCTGTTCGGTGTAATTGTATAAAGCGGTTTTCGAAATAATCTGTATGTTTTTTTTGAAGGCTTCGGCGCGTTTAACAATGCCTGCATTTTCGTTATTACTAACGACCAACTTTATTTTTACGCTGCTGCTGTTCGAAAAATAGTTGAAAAGGTTTTCTGCGTTTGTCCCTTCGCCCGACGCAAAAATAGCAATGTTAATCATGCGGCAAAGGTAATTATTTTACTTGTACCATGATACATAAAGCACTATTGATGATCTGTCCGGCTACTCTGTAGCCGTGGTTGTTTGAATTGTTGTTGTGCTAAGAATGTCCGGCTACTCTGTAGCCATTATTGTTTTGGACAATAATAAACATTATACTAAATAAAATTAAAAGGCTAATCTTAAATTGATTACTTAAACACCGACAGGTTTTTATTCAAGAGGTGGTCGCCGCTTACCCTGAATTGTTCCGATACCTTTTTACCGTTAAGGATGCATTGCGGAGAATTGTTATCGACCACTGTAAAATCATACGCCGTAAGTGCCTGTAGTTTTGTTTCGTAAGCTGCAAGCAACAATACATCCAGCTTAGGAAGAACCGTATCGTTTTTTAAAACAAAATTCCAATAGGCTTTTTCAACCATTTTAAGGTAAGCGAATTTTTTATTGGGGTAATAAGTAGCCGATGAAACAAAGTGCCGCATGCGGTATTGATCATTGTTTTTATACAACACAAATTTTTCGGTCACCGTAATGGGTTGCGGGCTTGCATTCACATCGATGATAGTACCGTTTTCGCCTTCGTATTTTTGTTTACTTACTTTAAGGCAATAACACTGGTAATAACACAAAGAATCAACAGGCTTCAGCTTGGCGATATAGGTATTTTGTAAATGGTCCGGAAAGAAAGGATTTTTTTCGTGCGGGCGGACAAAACAAAGCAACAACAAAGAAACCGGGACAACTAAAAGTAAACGCTTCATTTTTATAAACTAATTTGAGACTACAAGTATAGAGAATAAAACGTTTGTATAGTTTATTTGTTCACTGGTTCATTCGTTCGTATGTTCGGTGGTTCAGGTTAACTAATGAACTAATGAACTAATGAACTAATGAACTAATGAACTAATGAACTAATAAACTAATAAACTAATGAACTAATAAACTAATGAACTAATGAACGATGATGCGGGTTGCGAGTTCAATCGCCTTTTCCTTCACCTTGTTCACATCAGCCCCCACTGCATCATAAGCCAGGGTAACGGCCATGCGGCGGTATTTGCGGGTACTCGGTTTATTAAAGATGCGTACATCCGAACCCGGAACACTCAATACGTTTTCTATTCCTTCATAAGACGGCTGGGTGCTTTCGTTCATGGCCAGTACAACCGCCGAAGCCCCGCAACGTTCTAAAGTTATTTCGGGAATTGGTAAGCCTAAAATAGTGCGGGCGTGCAATTCAAACTCACTGAGGTTTTGAGTGCCGGCCAATGTTACCATGCCGGTATCGTGGGGGCGGGGCGATAATTCTGAGAAATAAACTCCCTTATCAGTTAAGAAAAATTCTACTCCCCACAAGCCGGCTCCACTTAAAGCCCTGGTAACCTTTGCAGCCATCTGGCGGGCATCGTTTAAATCCGTTTCGCTGATCAGGCAAGGTTGCCAGCTTTCCTGGTAATCGCCTCTTTCCTGCCTATGCCCAATTGGCGGGCAAAACAAGGTGTTTCCGTTTTTTTGTGTAACTGTTAACAAGGTTATTTCCGAATTAAATTTGATGAACTCTTCAACAATTACTTCTTTGTAATCGCCGCGGCTGCCTTCCATCGCATAATTCCAGGCTTTTTCAATACTGTCTTTTGATTTAACCACACTTTGTCCTTTACCACTGCTGCTCATCAGTGGTTTTACAACACAGGGGATTCCTATTTCTTCTATAGCTTTCGTAAAGCCTTCAAGTGTTGTGGCATACAGGTACTTCGCTGTTCTCACCCCCAGGTCTTTCGACGCCATATCGCGTATAGCTTTGCGGTTCATGGTAAAGTTGGCGGCTTTTGCACTGGGTACCACTGTTATGCCCTGCTTTTCATACTCGTAAAAACGTTCGGTGCGTATGGCTTCAATTTCCGGAACAATTAAATCGGGTTGGTGTTTGGCAACAATTTTATCCAAAGCGTCGCCGTCCAGCATATTGATCACCTCAAACTCATGCGCCACCTGCATGGCCGGCGCTCCTGGGTAACTATCTACAGCAACAACGTGTTGACCTAAACGTTGTAAAGCAATAACCAATTCCTTGCCCAACTCTCCAGAGCCAAGCAGTAGTATTTTTTTATGCATAATGTGATGATTTATTTAAAATAAGGTTGCAGTAAAAAATTAGCGGTATAACCAATCACCAGACCAATGATACCCCCCTTTATTCCTTCAATCCGGCGCTTGCTGCGGGCCTGCCGTTCATAACCCAGAATATAGGGATCGCTGTCTAAGTAATAAGGATTGGAAACCGTGTTGTGCCGTATGCGCACTTTGGGCAATCCGCTTAAGCCCACAAAGGCAAAGGGAACAACAGGGCCTAAAATACTTTTTGTTAAACCGCCTGCGGTGCCGGCTATCATGGCTCCCCAAAAACATCCCCGGGCTTTAAAGCCTTTTTTTGCATCGCGTTCCCCATTCATAAAAAACAACATTTCCTTGCGGGTAAAAATATTGCCCATTACAGAGTCCTGCTTGTAGTAATAAAACATAGTCCCCGTTTTAGCATACCTGATCCCATACAAATCGAAGTTATCTATATTTATTCTTTTCGAAGTGTCTTTTGAATCTGTATAAGTAACCGTGCCAACCGTGGTATCAATTACAGTTTCCAGCAGCACTTTCCCGTTCATTAAAAAAAGAGAGTCTTTTGCCGTTTTCTGTGCGTTTAAGCGAATAGCGAAGCCCAACAATAAAACCAACAAAAATAAAGAATAACGCATAAGCCTATTTTTAATCAAATATACAACCGGTTCATATTATTCGCTAATTATTTGGTAACTTTTGAACCGACAGAGTTGATATTTTATCTAAATTTGTGCTCCGTTTTAAAACCTTCATAATTATAGAAAAACAATGACCACTGACAAATTTGTAAATCGTCACAATGGACCGCGTGCCGGCGAAGTGTCGCAAATGCTGAAAAAAATTGGAGTAACATCCGTTGATGAGTTAATTAATCAGACAGTACCTGCTGCCATTCGGTTAAAAAAGCCCCTCCATATTGCCCCGGCCTTAACAGAATACCAATACCACAAACATTTAAAACAAAGTGGAAAGAAAAACAAAGTCTTCCGCTCATACATAGGTTTAGGTTATTACAACACCATCATCCCTGCAGTAGTACAACGCAATGTGCTCGAAAACCCGGGCTGGTATACCGCCTACACACCTTACCAGGCCGAAATAGCACAGGGCCGTCTGGAAGCTATTCTTAATTTTCAAACCGTGGTCATGGACTTAACCGCCATGCCCATTGCCAATGCCTCCTTGCTGGATGAAGCCACTGCCGCTGCCGAAGCCATGTTTATGTTTTTCAGCAACCGCAGCCGCGACAAACAAAAAAACAATGCGAATAAATTTTTTGTTTCAGCCAACTGCTTCCCTCAAACCATCGATGTGGTACGGACCCGGGCTGTACCCATGGACATTGAACTGGTGATTGGAGATGAAAAAACAATCAGCTTCGACGATTCATTTTTCGGAGCCCTGATTCAATACCCCGATATTAACGGTGAAGTAAACGACTATAAAAATTTTGTAAGCGTTGCCCACAGCAAAGAAGTGCAGGTGTGTGTAGCATCCGATTTATTAGCCCTTGCCTTGTTAACACCTCCCGGAGAATGGGGAGCTGATTGTGTAGTGGGCAATTCACAACGCTTTGGTGTTCCATTGGGATACGGTGGCCCTCACGCCGCTTTTTTCACCTGCAAAGAAGAATACAAACGACTGATCCCGGGACGCATCATTGGCGTGTCGGTAGATGCCGAAGGAAACACCGCTTTGCGCATGGCTTTGCAAACCCGCGAGCAACACATTAAACGCGACAAAGCCACTTCAAATATTTGTACCGCTCAGGCTCTTCTGGCTATTATGGCCAGTATGTATGCCGTTTACCACGGTGCCGAAGGTATTCAAGCGATTGCCCAAAGCGTACACGGCGCAACTGCAACTGTGGCCGACGAATTAAAAAAATTAGGCTACGCCGTAAAAACAAAATTGTTTTTCGATACCATTGTTGTTGAAGGCGATGCAGCTGCTGTGAAAAAAGCTGCCGAAGCGAAAGAAATCAATTTCCGTTACATCGATGCTAAACACATTGGAATAGCTTTAGACCAGACAGTTGAAACAGAAGATGTACAGGACATCATTGCCGTATTTGCCGAAGCCAAAGGAAAACAAGCGCAGGCACTAAGTGGCTTCAGCGCAGGAATAATTGCTGCATCTGCTGCACAACGTACATCGGCTTACCTTACGCATGCTGTATTTAATAGTTACCACAGCGAAAGCGAAATGATGCGTTACATCAAACGTTTGGAAAACAAAGATCTTTCTCTCGTGCACAGTATGATTTCTCTGGGCTCCTGTACTATGAAACTGAATGCTGCCTCCGAACTGTTGCCTTTAACCTGGCCTGAATATGCACACATCCATCCTTTTGTACCTGCCGAGCAAGCCCAGGGTTACCTGGAAATAATAGAGCAGCTGAACAAAGATTTGTGTGAGATCACTGGCTTTGCAGCCATGAGTTTTCAACCCAATTCGGGCGCACAGGGCGAATACGCAGGCCTGATGGTGATACGTGCTTACCATATTGCACAAGGCAATGGGCACCGTCACGTAGCACTTATTCCTACATCAGCACACGGCACCAACCCTGCATCAGCAGCTATGGCGGGTATGCAGATTGTACTGGTGAAATGCGACGAAAAAGGAAACATTGATGTGGCTGACTTAAAAGCAAAAGCAGAATTACACAAAGACAATTTATCCTGCCTCATGGTTACTTATCCTTCTACACACGGTGTGTACGAAGAAGCCATTACCGATATTACCAAAATAATACACGACAACGGCGGGCAAGTCTACATGGACGGAGCCAACATGAATGCACAGGTGGGCTTAACAAGTCCCGGTAACATTGGCGCCGACGTGTGCCACTTAAACCTCCACAAAACATTTGCCATCCCGCACGGTGGCGGTGGACCCGGAATGGGACCTATTGGTGTAGCCCAACATTTGGTGCCTTTTTTACCTTCGCACACTGTTGTTAAAACAGGTGGAGACAAAGGTATCACCGGTGTTTCGGCAGCCCCTTACGGTAGCGCGCTGATATTGCTTATTTCGTATGGTTATGTTAAAATGCTGGGTGCAGAAGGAGTGACCGCTGCTACCAAAACAGCCATTTTAAATGCCAACTACATGAAAGAGATTTTAAAAGACAGCTATAAAATATTGTACACCGGTAAAAACGGACGTTGCGCCCACGAAATGATTTTAGATTGCAACGAATTTAAAACAAGTGCCAATGTAGAGGTGGCAGACATTGCCAAACGCCTCATGGACTTTGGTTTTCATGCCCCAACCGTTGCCTTCCCTGTACCCAACACCTTAATGGTGGAACCCACTGAAAGTGAAGGAAAAGAAGAACTCGACCGTTTTTGCGAAGCCATGATGACCATCCGTAAAGAAATTCAAGAAATAGCAGACGGGAAATTTGACAAGGCAGACAATGTAATTAAAAACGCACCGCACACCGTAAAAGTTATTGCCGGTGATAATTGGAAATATGCCTATAGTCGTCAGAAAGCAGCTTTCCCTTTAAAATGGGTACAGTCCAATAAATTCTGGCCCAGCGTAAGCCGTATCGACAATGCCTTTGGCGACAGGAATTTAGTATGCTCCTGCGCACCGATAGAAGCCTATATGGAAGAAAGCGTGGTGGCTTAATAAACCCTTACAATTTTAATTCAATATTTTAAAAGAGGTTCCTGAGTGGGAGCCTCTTTTAATTTAAATGGCATAATCCTGATGGCTTTTGAATTATTTCCCGCAAAGAAGCGCTGATTAAAACGCAGAGGATGTAATCGTAACCGTGATCGGTCTTTTGGCTCTGGGCTTTTAACTTTTGACTTCTCACTTTTAACTTAGCCCTATTCCGTTTTCTCAACCACCACCGCTGTTCCGCCTAAATTTTATTCAGCTTCTTCAACTAAATTTTTATCCTTATTTTGCATCCTGTAAAATGAAGACAGAAAAAGTAACTGAACCCGAAATAAACATTGCTGCGCTGGCCAATACAGCTCAAAAGGTGGACGCCATGAATGAGCTGGCCTTCGAAATCCGCAATTCAGATACACAGCGCTCTATTTCACTTTGTAAAGACGCACAGCAACTTTCTTCTGAAATAAACTACCCCTTAGGCAATGCCACCGCCCTTAGCAACGAAGCCTTTTGTTATGTACAAATTACCGATTATGAACTGGCCCTCGAAAAATTAGTGAAGGCCCTTCAGATTTTCGAAGAGTTTAAAAATGAAAAAGGAACGGCCCGGGTGTATTACAACCTTTGCCTGGTTTATTATCGTTTCAGCGATTTTAATAATGGTTTAGACTGCATCACCAAAGCCCTTTCCTATTATCAAAAAACAAACAACAGTGTTGAACTGGGACGCTGCTATTTTCAAATGGGTTTTTTGTACCATTCTTTAAACGACGATGCAAGCGGGATAGACTATTTAACAAAAAGCCTGGAACTAAACCGCCAGGCGAACAACCGGGCAGGCGAGGCAGCGGCAATCATGGGCCTGGGACAGGCTTACCTCAGCTTAAAAGACTATGACAAATGCCGCGCTTACCTGATGGAAAGCATGGCCATACGCGAGCAGATAAAAGATTGGAGGGGCTACGCCGCAGCATTAAATGCATACATGACGCTGTGCATCGAAACCGGAAAAAATGAAGAAGCTGAAGAGGTTTCCTTAAAAGGCATTCAGCTGGCAACGGAGCTGGGTGATAAGATGGGGATTTCGCGTTTTATGCTCGACCTCGGCAAAATTTATTTAAAACAAAATAATACAGAGGAAGCTGAACGTAAGCTGAAAGAGGCATTGACGATAGCCGAGAAAATTAATTTGAGGATGGCCCTGGCGCCCATTCATTTTTCGCTTTCGGAAATTTATAAGTTAAAAAACAATTTTGAACAAGCACTTTTTCATTACCAGCGTTTTCATGAAGTGAAAGAAGAAATGGTAAACATTGATGCGGCCATGAAAGCCAAAAGCATGCAATTTGTAAGCAAAGTGGAGAACGCACAAAAGGAAGCCGAAATAAACCGCCTGAAAAATGTGGAACTGAAAAATGCCTACGATGAGATTGCCCGAAAAAATAAAGACATTACCGACAGTATTAATTATGCAAAGCGTATTCAGCAGGCCAAGTTGCCTAAGCGTGAGGAAATAACTGCGACCCTTCCACACAGCTTTGTTTTGTTTAAACCAAAAGACATTGTTAGCGGCGACTTCTATTTTTTTCATAAAAACAATCGGCGTGTATTTATTGCCGCTGCCGATTGCACCGGGCACGGGGTACCGGGGGCACTGATGAGTATGATTGGTTCGGAAAAATTAGAAGACGCTGTATTGCAAAGCAACGAACCTTCCGAAATTTTAAGCCTGTTGAACAAAGGTGTTAAAACATCGCTTCGGCAATCGTTTAACGAAGAGTCGACCAGGGACGGAATGGACATTGCTTTCTGTGCAATTGACATAGAAAACAGAACCATCAACTACGCCGGAGCCAACAGACCCCTTTGGTTGATACGTAAAGGAGGTACAGAGGCAGAGGAACTAAAAGCCACCAAAACAGCCATTGGCGGCTTAACAGAGGACAACCAGCAATTTGAACAGCACGAATTAAAGCTGGAGCCCGGCGATACTTTTTATATTTGTACAGATGGTTATGCCGACCAGTTTGGCGGCAGGGACGGAAAAAAGTTAATGGCTAAAAAGTTGAAGGACATCCTGCTCAGCATTCAAACCAAAAGCATGCAGGAACAACAACATTATTTGGATGACTATATAGAAAACTGGAAAGCGGGACTGGAGCAGGTGGATGATATTTTGGTGATTGGGCTTAGGTTGTGCTAACAACACAATAAATTTGTCTGTCAACAAACTCACATCTTAAAAATCTCGAGGTAATCGTCGTCAATGGTAAACCTGCCGCCCACAGGCTGTTCGAGTATTACCGATTCGAGGTGCAGGAACAATATTTCGCTTCCAAAAATAACCTGGTCTATTTTTAAGTACACACTATTGGCTAAAAAATAAGCTTTGCCTTTCAGCAGGCTGTTGATGGGAATGGCCAGGCCGTTTATCTGTACATCTTTAGTGGTGTGAAAAGTAACATCCGAGCTGTCGCTGAGTACTTGTTCGCCCAGTGCTTCGGCGTAAATGGTTACAGCCTTGTCGGTAAGCTCCACATAGTTTTGATTCAGGTCCTGCGCAATAGCCGTACTGATAAGTGGTTTTGCATGGTCTTTTGTTTTGGTCTTCCTTCCTTTCGCCTTCGTTTTCACTTCTTTGGTACTGGCCACAAGCTCTTTGTTGTTTGTTTCGGCCCCTATCATCGCCAGGGCCACATCGTGCGGCACATGCAGGTAATCGTTATTACCAGGAACAACCTCCGTATAAAACTTGGGGTTCAGGTATTTCAACGCTTCATACGACATCCCGGTTTTTTTAGCCAGGGCCTTAATAGTTGTTTTTTTGTTTACTACAATATGATCCATGTAAGCGGGAATAAATTCGGGTTTGGCATAATACAAATTGTGTTCCTTGTAATAACTTAAAGCATAGGTTGCCGCAATAAAAGCAGGCACATAACCCTGCGATTCTCGCGGTAAATAGGCGCTTATGGCCCAAAAATCGCGTTTGCCCCCCGATAATTTAATGGCTTTGTTGATTGTTCCGGGGCCGCAGTTGTAAGCGGCTATTACCAAAGCCCAGTCTTTGTAAATGGCAAATAAATCTTTCAGGTAGCGGCAGGCGGCGATGGTTTCTTTTTCCGGATCGTAACGCTCATCAATATAACTGTTAATCAACAGGTGGTAGCTGGTGCCCGTTCCGTACATAAACTGCCAGAGGCCAGCCGCACCACAGTGGCTTTTTGCAGTAGGGTTCATGCCCGATTCAACCACGCTGAGGTATTTTAGTTCAAGGGGTATTTCATTGTGCACCAGGTGCTTCTCTATCATCGGAAAAAAGAAGCGGCTGTTGCTTAGGATAGTAGCGGCGCACTTCGGGTTTTTGATGTAACTGTCCACGTATTTACGTACCTGCGCATTGTATACAAATTTAAAAGGGCTGTGATTGTTCAGCTCCTTCATTCGGTTTTGAAAATCCTGTTCGGCGTACTGTGGGATTTCGCCGGGTTTAAAATCAGAGTTGTTGGGTTCAAATGTTATGTTTTGGAAATAGTAAAGTTTGGTTAAGCTGTCCAGTGGATCGAACACATGGTCGTGGTCCTGCGCCTTCAGAAGCAGGGGCAGTAAAGCAATGAGGTAAAAAAATGTTTTGAATTTCAATTTCATTGTATTGTTTTAATCTTCCGCCGCTTTCTCCCAGCGGGATAAATTTATAAAAAAAGCCCAGTCCGGCAATTTTATTCGTGGGAATTACGGATTACAGATCTGCGAATACGAATTTTGTACGAATATACTAATGCAGCTGTGTACAGTAACAACACACACAGATTAGTATATTCGTACAAAATTCGTAGTTAGTAGCCTATTTCAAGAGCTAAATTCTAATGTCTCACATCTAAATCCCGTATATTTGTTTTCGTGTTTAATTCAAAAATAAATAATTTAGACCCCGAAGATTTTTATTACAGCCCCGAAGGGTATATCGTGTTTACCGAAAAATACCACCTCAAACGTGGTTATTGTTGTAAAAGCGGTTGCAGGCATTGCCCTTATGGATACAATAAAAAGACCGGGAATTTTGATAAGAAGGATGGAAAGCAGTGATGGGTTTCCTGGTAGATATAAATGGATATTTATTGATATTGACAGGGAACGAATAAACAAGTAAACGAATAAACTTATACTATGTTAGCAGTAGACGCCAAAATGGACATTAAAACCTTTCAGGAACTAATATTAACAGGCATTCCGGCTGAACTGCCTTTACCAAAGGAATTTGATGCTTCGCAAAACCATGCCCCAAAACGCAAGGCCATTTTAAACGCCGCAGAAAAAAAATTAGCCATTCGCAATGCCCTGCGGTATTTTCCGGCAAAACAACACGCTGTTTTAGCAAAGGAATTTGCAGAAGAACTAAAAATTTACGGGCGTATATACATGTACCGCTTTCGCCCCGACTATAAAATTTATGCCCGTCCTATACACGAGTACCCGCACAAAAGCCTGCAGGCAGCTGCTATTATGCACATGCTGAGCAACAACTTAGATTATGCTGTGGCGCAACATCCGCACGAATTGATTACTTATGGAGGCAACGGCGCTGTGTTTCAAAACTGGGCCCAGTACCTGCTTACCATGCAGTACCTGGCTACGATGACGGACGAACAAACACTGGCCTTGTATTCGGGCCATCCCATGGGATTGTTCCCCTCGCACAAGGATGCGCCAAGAGTAGTGGTTACCAACGGGATGATGATTCCCAACTACAGCCAGCCCGACGACTGGGAAAAATTCAATGCCCTGGGTGTTACCCAATACGGGCAAATGACCGCCGGCTCCTTTATGTACATTGGCCCGCAAGGCATTGTACACGGCACTACCATTACGGTAATGAATGCCGCACGTAAAATATCCGAAACGGAAGAAGGGCGCAAAGGAAAATTATTTGTATCCTGCGGACTTGGTGGTATGAGCGGGGCTCAGCCCAAAGCCGCTAAAATAGCAGGCCTCGTGGCCATAGTGGCCGAAATCAATCCCAAGGCTACACACACCCGCCATTCGCAAGGATGGGTAGACGAAGTCTACGATAACCTGAAAGAATTGATTGCCCGTGTACGCAAAGCACAGGCAGCTAAAGAAGCCGTGTCTATAGCTTACCAGGGCAATGTGGTAGACTTGTGGGAAAAACTGATTGCTGAAAATATGCCGGTAGACATTGGTACCGACCAGACTTCGCTGCACAATCCCTGGGCAGGTGGCTATTACCCCGTTGGTATCAGCTACGAAGACAGCAATCGCATGATGGCTGATCATCCGGAACAGTTTAAAACAGAAATACGCAAAACATTACTGCGACACGCTGCAGCCGTGAATACTTTAGCCGCTAAGGGCATGTACTTTTTTGATTACGGCAATGCTTTTTTATTGGAAGCAAGCCGCGCAGGAGCCGACATTGTAAAAGCAGACGGCACTTTTAAATACCCCAGCTATGTGCAGGATATTTTAGGGCCTATGTGTTTCGATTACGGTTTCGGGCCTTTCCGCTGGGTGTGTACATCGGCCAATCCCAAAGATTTGGAAACAACAGACAAAATTGCCCTGGAAGTGATGGAAGCCATGTACAAAGAAGCGCCCGAAGAAATAAAACAACAATTAAGCGATAACATCCTGTGGATTAAAGATGCCATGAAAAACAACCTCGTGGTTGGTTCGCAGGCCAGGATATTGTATGCCGACTCGGAAGGCCGCATTCGTATTGCCGAAGCCATTAACAAAGCCATACAACAGGGTAAAATAAGCGCTCCCGTTGTGTTGGGCCGCGATCACCACGACGTTTCGGGAACTGATTCGCCATACCGCGAAACCTCCAATATATACGATGGCTCTCGCTTTACAGCCGATATGGCGGTTCAGAATTTTGTGGGCGATGCATTCAGGGGCGCTACCTGGATAAGTCTGCACAACGGCGGTGGTGTTGGTTGGGGAGAGGTGATCAACGGAGGATTTGGAATGGTGCTGGATGGAAGCGCCGATTCAGACCGTCGCTTAAAATCAATGTTGTTCTGGGATGTGAACAATGGTATTGCCCGCCGTAGCTGGGCGCGTAACAAAGAAGCCCTGTTTGCCATTAAACGCGAAATGCAACGCAACCCCACATTAAAAGTTACCCTGCCCAATTTGGTTGATGATAACCTGCTGGACACTCTCGTTTAGTTTATTCGTTC
Source organism: Bacteroidota bacterium (assembly GCA_023251755.1). GTDB lineage: Bacteria > Bacteroidota > Bacteroidia > B-17B0 > Aurantibacillaceae > JAHEYF01. The sequence continues at coordinate 34,506 of JAHEYF010000016.1, read as the reverse complement.
CCTTGTTCATTCGTTTAACAGTTAGAGCTAACTTATAAACGAATGAACGTATAAACTATTGAACTGCGGAGCTAAGAACTTCTAAACACAAGACTGTAAATAACTTTACCTTCCTGATTGTCCATTTTTTCAATCTGTTGATCGATCGATCGCAACTTAATGCTTTGTTTTTTAGTATATTGACATATATGGTCAGTATGATTTATTGTTCGATGAATTGTTTGGAAAACAAGCGATATTAATTAATTTAGTAGACGAATACACAAACAGTCTGTGCCCCTGTAGCGGACGGGGACCATTAAAATTAAATTATTCTGATAGTATTTATGCAAAAAAAAATGAAAAAAGCCATCATTCGTTTAGTTGTTTTGACGGGGGCTCTGCTTCCATCTCAAATAGTAGCACAGGCTGCTAAAAACAATGCCCCGGCCCACACTATACAATACGTGGTGGACGGTGTAGAAACAGCAGGACAGGCCAAAAAATTAAACGAAGAACTATTAATGAAAAAAGGAGTACTGGCATCAGATTTTGATATGCAAAAACACCTGTTAACTGTAAAAGCGAATCCGGAGATTGAAGAGAAACATGTGTTTAAGGCAATAATTGTTGCAGGTTTTAAACCTATTGAAGCAATCAGATAAAAGTTTAACCAATACTTTATTCAATCCGGATATGATAAAAAAACTATTTTCTACAATTTTAATTGTTTTACTTCATCTTTCAAATGCTCTGTTTGCCCAGGATGGAAAAAGGTTAGACGATGCTATAACAGTTAACCTGCCTTTTGATGTGCAAAACATCAGCACCTGCGGGGCCGGCAATGATTATAGCGACTATGGAGGTGAACAGGCTTATGGCGGAGGTGAAGACCTGGTGTATAGTTTTATAGCCACCGAAACCGGTAAAACAATACTAAAACTAACAGGTGGTAATTACACTGGCTTGTATATCACCAAAGGCGACCCCTCTTTAAAAGCCAACATTTTAATATCCAATCTGAATGATGATGGAACCGATAATTCGGTTTTAGCAGATGTTGTTGCGGGAGAGCGTTATTACATCATCATCGACAACTGGCCTTCACCGGATTGTAATTCCAATATGAAGTTAACAGGTACACTTCCTTCACCCAATGCGGTACCCAATACCCAGGACTGCCTGGGAGCTATTCCGGTTTGTACCTATGTTTATTCCAACCCGACTTCGTATTCCGGTACAGGAAACATTACCGGCGAAATTAATGCAGGAGTAAGTTGTTTACATTCCGGCGAAAAAAACGACGTGTGGTACCAGTTTACGGTGCAGACTTCAGGAAGCCTTTGTTTTTGTATTGATCCTGTAACCAATACCAACGATTACGACTGGGCTGTATACAACCTTACCAATGCCAATTGCAGTGACATATCCAGCAACGCTGCTCTTGAAGTGGCCTGTAACTATTCAGGTTCAACAAGCTGGGCGGGCGGAGCGCCTCCGGCCTGGGTAACCAGTGCATCTACTACAGGCAACACAGGCTTGTTTCCCAGTGGCAGTGGCTTTGAATCGTATTCGCAAAACCGTACCTGTATTACCGTTAGTGCCGGCGAATCCTATGTAATGAATGTGAGTAATTATTCCTCTTCGGCCAATGGGTACACCTTGTATTTCCCGCCTCCGGGAACGGCCGGTATGGCTTCCATTTACGACAATGTACCTCCTGTTTTTCAAACCATTACCACTGCACCTGCCTGCGGTGCAACAAGCATAGATTTTAATTTTTCGGAAAACATATTGTGCAGTACCATCAGCGCTGCCGACTTTACAGTAACAGGTCCCGGTGGAACATACACCGTAACCGCTGTTAGCGGGGCAGGCTGTACTGCAGGTGTATCGGGCGAAAACACATATACAGCAACTATAAGCCCGGCCATATCCACAGCGGGTTCTTTTCAGTTTTGCTTGGTTACAACGGCCGGTTCGGTTACCGATTTGTGCGGCAACGTTGCCGCGGCCGGCTGCATTAACTTTACCATTTCGGGGCCCACCGTTACTACCAGTGTAGTCAACGTAGCCTGTAACGGAGGCAACAGCGGCTCTGTTACCGCAGTGGGGGCCGGAGGTTCGGGCGCTCCCTATACCTATTCAATTGATGGAACTACGTTTCAGGCTTCAGGGATTTTTGCGGGTTTAACAGCCGGAACCTATACCTTAACAGCCAAAGATGCGGGCGGTTGTATGGGACAAACAACCGTTACAGTTACAGAACCGCTTGTGTTAGCGGTAACTGCCACTCCCACCAATGCAAGTTGTGCAGGCAACAACGGTTCCATTGCAACAGTTGTAAGTGGTGGAACAGTAGCTTATGCCTATTCCTGGGCTCCTTCTGGTGCCGGTTCAGGCCCTGCCAATTTATCTACCGGTACTTATACTGTTACTGTTACCGATTCGAAAGGCTGTACGGCTACCGGAACAGCCACCATCGGTATAACCGGTTCAGTAACATCCAGCTTTACAGCTGTAAGCAACCAATGTTTAACGGGCAACAGCTATACCTTTACCAATACCGGAACAACAGGCGCAGGAAATACCTTTGCCTGGTCCTTTAACCCCTCGGCAGGTGCCCCGGCTTCCAGTGCATTAGAAAACTATGGCCCCGTAAGCTTTACTGCCGCCGGATCTTATACGGTTTCCTTTGTTATAACACAGGGCGCATGTACATCCACAAGCACTCAAAACATTACTATTTATGCTGATCCAGCAGCACCCACCATTACTACGGCCAACTCAACCTGTGGCAATGCCAATGGTTCGTTAACTGTTACAGCCCCTACAGGCGCGGCTTACCAGTATTCATTAAATGGCGGGGCTTACCAGGCTGCTGTTTCATTTAACAATTATGCAGCGGCAACGTATACCATTACTGTGCAAAACAGCAATGCCTGTACTTCAACCGGAACGGCTACCATTAGTAATACCGGATCACCAACAGCAGTGGTACTTACGGCGGGCAATTCAACCTGCGGCAACAGCAACGGAACAGTAACAATTGGTGCGGTAACCGGTGGCACCGCAGCCTATACCTATTCTTTTGACGCCAGTGCATTTACGGCTACAACCAGTTATACCGGTTTAACTGCCACCACACACACAGTGATTGTAAAAGACGCAAACGGTTGCCAGTACACGCAGAACGTAACTGTGTCGAACACCCCCGGTCCAACTGCATTAGCAGTTACAAGCACCAATTCAACCTGTGGCAATAGCAACGGAACAGTAACAATTGGCGCCGTAACGGGCGGCACGGCGGCCTATACTTATTCCTTTAACGGCGGGGCTTATGCGGCTACAACCGCTTATAGTAACCTTGCCGCCGCCACTTACAATGTAATCGTAAAAGACGCAAACAATTGTCTGTATACTACAACCATTACAGTTACCAATACCCCCGGCCCTACGGCAGTAGCCTTAACCGGAACCAACACCACCTGTGGCAACAGCAATGGAACAGTAACAATTGGCGCCGTAACGGGTGGCACAGCGGCTTACACCTATTCGTTTAATGCCAGCGCATACACCGCAACCACTGTTTACAATGGCCTTGCAGCGGGCACACACACCGTGATTGTAAAAGACGCCAATGGTTGTCTGCTTACACAGACAAATACAATAACAAATGTTGCAGGCCCCACCGCTATTGCAACCAGCACAACGAATTCCGTTTGCGGAGGCAGTAACGGAACAGCCACCTTAGGCGCAGTAACAGGGGGTACAGCGGCTTTCACCTATTCATTTAACGGAAGTGCATTTAGCGCTACAACAAATTACGCTGGCCTTGCCGCCGGAACTTACGCGGTAATTGTACAGGATGCAAACAGTTGTCAGTACAGCACAACGTTGGCCGTGAGCAACTCAGGTGGCCCGACTGCTTTGGTTGTAAGCAGTACAAACACCAATTGTGTCGGCAATACAGGTACAGTAACTATTGGGGCGGTAACAGCGGGCACAGCACCTTATACGTATTCATTTGACGGAAGTGCATTTAGCGCTACGACAAATTATACCTCGGTGGCACAGGGGACCTTTAATGTGATCGTTAAAGATGTGAACGGTTGCCAGTATGCAACCACCGTGACTGTAGGTGTTGTTGCAGGCCCTACCGCTGTGGTATTAACTCCCGGCAACAGCACCTGTGGCAACAACAACGGTACACTAACAATTGGCGCGGTAACAGGGGGCACATCGGCCTACACTTATTCTTTTGACGGAAGCGCCTTTACTGCTACAACAGCTTACGCTTTTTTAACAGCTTCAACACACACGGTAATTGTAAAAGACGCAAACGGCTGTGAATACACTACAACCAGCACCATCGCAAACACCGCCGGCCCTACAGCTGTTGTAGTAACTTCGGTTAACTCAACCTGTGGCAATGCCAATGGTACTTTAACAATCGGAGCGGTAACAGGGGGTACATCCGCCTATACCTATTCCGTTAACGGCGGTGTATTATCGGCCACAACAACATATACATTAACAGCGGCCAATCACACCGTGTTGGTAAATGATGCAAACGGTTGTCAATACTCCACCACCGCCACAATTGCTGATACACCCGGCCCTACTAATTTTACAACAACAACAACCCAAACAGCCTGTGCCCCCAGCTCAGGGACTATTACCGTGTCGGCAGTAGTGGGTGGAACAGCCAATTATACGTATTCCTTTAATAACGGAAGCACTTATGGGGCCTCAGCTTCGGGTACAGGCCTTGCAGCAGGCACTTACACTGTTTTTGTAAAAGACGCGAACAATTGTACTTATAGTAAAACGGCTTCTATAACAACTGTTTCGAGCCCCACGGATTTAACTTTTGCCAATATTGACGCTACCTGTGGATTAAGTAACGGAACTATAAATGCAACAGGTGCCGGTGGAACCGCCCCGTATCAATATGCGTTAAATGCCGGGGCCAACCAGGCAAGTGGAACATTTAACAATGTAAGCGGAACGACTTATACCATTACAGTAACCGACAACAACGGCTGTACATACAGCGAAACAACTACTCTGATAAATACCGGGCTGGGAGTTCCTTCTATAGCCTTTCAGGCCGATGTAAAATGTTTTGGCGGAAACGACGGGAATTTTACTATAGCTATGACAGGAGGAACCTCTCCCTATACCTTCAGCATGAACCCGGGAGGGGTATTGAACGGAACCGGCGTGTTTTCGGGACTGAGCATAGGTACTTATTCTGTTACTATACTTGATGCATTGAATTGCCAGTCGACCATCAACGTTAGCATTGGCCAGCCGCCAATTCTTAGCTCTTCCATTTCATCCCAAACCAATGTTGCCTGTTTTGGCGGAAGCACAGGCGCGGTTACTGTTGCCGCAGCAGGAGGCTCACCGGCTTATGATTATTCTATTAATGGTTCTGCCGCCCAGGCTTCCGGTACTTTTTCCGGTTTAACAGCAGTGAGTTATACCGTCTCTATACGCGACAACGGCGGTTGTACCGTAGATCAGCCTGTAACAATAACCCAGGCAACAGCCATTTCCTTAACGGTAAACCCCATTGTAAACGCCAACTGTACAGCTTCCAATGGTACCGCAACGGTATCAGCCAGTGGAGGAACACCCGGTTATACCTATTCATGGTCGGGCGGAGGCGGTACCGCAGCCATAACAACAGGATTGCCTTCTGGAACATATACAGTAACAGTAACTGATAACAATTCCTGTACACAAACAGCTACGGCAGCCATCGGTATTATTAGTGGTGGTGTGGCCACTATGTCGAATGTGACCAACATAACCTGCAACGGGCTTACCAATGGTTCTTTAACGGTTTCGATGGGAGGCAATGCCAACGCTCCTTTCACGTATGCATGGACACCCAACGCAGGCAATACCGCTACTGTCAGCAACCTGTCTACAGGCACTTATAACGTTACAGTTACCGATGTTTACGGCTGTGTATCTACCACCAACGCAACCATAGCCGAACCCCTAGCCCTTGCGGTGAATCTTACGTCGAACAACGTAAGTTGCAACGGGGGAAGCGACGGATCAATTACCGCCAATGCATCGGGTGGTACCGGGGCATTGACATATATATGGAACCCGGGCGCTTTTACAACTTCTACTATCAATAGTTTACCGATTGGCAGTTATACCGTAACTGTAAGCGATGCCAATGGTTGCAATACTACTGCCAACAGAACATTGGTTGCCCCTCCGGTTTTAACCATTACATCTACTGTAAGCGAACCCAATTGTGGCCAGGCCGATGGTTCTATTTCAGTTGTTGGCGGAGGTGGTGCAGGTGCAGGGTACCTGTTCTCTATAAACGGGGCGGCATTTCAGGCTTCCGGCTCATACACAGGTTTAACAGCAGGCACTTATACCATTACCATTAAAGACGCGAACCAGTGTACAAAAAGCTATCCTGTACAATTAGTCGATCAGACGGGGCCTGCAGTTGCACTGGTGAGTAAATCAGATGTAAAATGCAACGGAGGCAATGATGGTACTATAACTGTCACAGCAAGCGGTGGAGCACCCCCTTATACTTATTTGTGGAACACCGTCCCTAACCAGACTACACCATCGGCCACCAACTTATCGCAGGGAATTTATTCGATTAATGTTACCGATATACACGGGTGTATCGCCAGTTTAGGAGTCACAATTAACCAACCGGCCCCCATGTTTGTAAACACTACGTTCAGCGACCCGGTTTGTTATGGACAAAGTACGGGAACGGCTTCTGTTTCGGCTTTTGGTGGCACACCCGGTTACACTTATTCATGGAGTACACTGCCGGCACAGACAACGGCTACCATTAGCGGATTAAATGCGGGGCCTTACAATGTGCTGGTAACAGACGGGAACGGGTGTACGCAGATAGTAGGACTTACACTGACCAATCCTCCGGTAATTACGGCTACCATAGCAAAAACAGACCTGAATTGTTACAACGTGTGCAACGGTACAGCCGTAGTAAGTGTAAACAACGGTACTACCCCTTATCATTATGTGTGGACCGATCCCAATCACCAAACCTCGCAGGGTGCAACGGGTTTGTGCGCCGGCTCTTACACTGTAGCCATAACCGATTACAAGGGTTGTACAGCAAGCGCCAGCACCACCCTCACCCAGCCCACTTTACTGACTTCGTCCATCTCTAACCAGGTGAATATAGACTGTTCGGGCAATTGCAACGGATCGGCCCAGGTTTCGGCCGGAGGGGGAACACCACCTTATACTTATGGCTGGAGCAGCGGCACAAGCACCACGGCGATTCAAAGTAATTTATGTGCGGCCAATTATACAGTAACCGTTACCGATGCAAAAGGATGTACCTCGCTGGTACCAATAAATATAACGGAACCAACGGCTCTTGCCTTAACAGCAAGTTCAACGGATGCCTCCTGTTACAATGTGTGCGACGGTACAGCCACAGCGAATTTTTCAGGAGGAACCCAGCCTTATTCATTTTTGTGGCAATCTTCACTTTCAACTGTATTTAACCCAACAGGTTTATGTGCAGGCACACATTCGGTTACCTTAACCGATAGCAAAGGTTGTGTGAGAACAGCATCCGTAGTAATTAATCAGCCCAATGTATTGCAGGCTTCTACTACTGTAACAGCCTCTAATTGTTTGCAAAGCAACGGGTCGGCCTGCGTACAGGTAAGCGGCGGTACTTCGCCCTTTACTTATTTGTGGAGCAACGGAGCTACAAATGCCTGTAACAACAATATAAACGGCAATATTTACACTGTTGATGTTACCGATGCAAAGGGTTGTACCATTCAGGCCGCCGCTAATGTTAACGACATCAGCGCACCTACTGTTACCATTACAGCCTCAACAAACATTACCTGTTATGGATTGAATAACGGGACGGCTACCGCAACTGTAGCCGGTGGTATAACGCCTTATTCCTCTACCACCTGGTTGTTGCCGAACCTCAACGCAAACCCTGTTCAGAATGGTACCGGTCTTCGTCCGGGCAACAACACCATTAAAGTTGTTGACGGGGCCGGTTGTGTTTCATCGGCAACAGTCAACATTACTGAGCCACCACAATTGGTATCGGCCATCAACAATATACACAACGTTACCTGCAACCCCGCCAACGGTTCGAGTTGCAATGGTAATGCCACCATGCTGGTGGGCGGCGGAACTTCGCCCTACACTTATATCTGGGCCGGCGCCGGCAACCAGACTACAGCCACTGCGGTTAGTCTGTGTGCAGGAACTTACACTTGTACCGTTACCGATAGCAAAGGCTGTACTACCTCAAAACCTGCCACTATTACACAACCATTGCCGCTGGTAATTGTAACCAATTCGGTAAGCAATGTAGCTTGTTACGGTTATCAAAACGGGCAAATCAATACAAGCCCTACAGGCGGTACGCCTCCTTATACCTTCTCCTGGTCGCCCAATGCGGGTACAGGGCCGGTGGTTACCAATTTATACCCACAGCTGTATAATTTGTTGGTAACCGACAACAACGGCTGTGTGGCTGCAAGTGCCTACAACATTCAGCAACCCGATTCTATGAAAGTAACGCCCAATACTACACCCAGCACCTGTTCAAATGCAAACGGAAGCATTACATTAGCCGTAACCGGAGGAACACCTTCTTATACGTATCACTGGAACGATCCCAATGCTCAAACGGCGCCTATTGCGTCCAACTTATCAGCGCCGGCTCCTTACTCCTGTGTAATAACAGACGCGCACGGCTGCTCGAAGTCTGTTACTGTTAACCTGCTCGATTTACCCGGGCCTACAATTGACAGTACCATTGCCATAAATGTAAGCTGCCACGGATTTAACAATGGTTCAGCTACAGTTTACCCCAAAAGCGGTACCGGTCCGTATACATACACCTGGACCAACGGAGGAGGAACAAGTATAGGCTCTGCTATTAACATCAGCGGATTGGTGGCCGGAACCTACAACATAGTTGTGAAAGACGCCAACAATTGTATTATAGCCTCTTCGGTGAATGTAATTGAACCACAAATACTCAGTGTAATTACAAGCCAGAACATGACGGCCTGCAACGGGCAAATACTGGGTGTTTATGCAGCAGCCGGGGGTGGTACCCCTCCTTACACTTACACCTGGAGTGGTGCAGGAACCGGCCTGACCGGAGGAGGCAATCACAACCTTACCTTTACAAACCCCTTACCAACTGTGGCCACGCTAAGCTATACGGCGAGTGTGACAGATGCGCACAATTGCCCGGCTATGAGCGGACAGTTTAATGTAACTGTGTTACCAAAAATATTCCCTGTGGTAACCAACCCCACATTTGGTTGCGATGCACAGGACATCACCTTAACCGCTGCCGCAGTTGGTGGTGACGGCGCGCCTTATCAGTTCTTCTGGAGCAATGGCCATACCGGCTCTGGTATACAGGACACCATTCATGTTTTTGTGCAGGCCGGTATCACCGTTTCGTATTCTGTAACAGTAAGCGATGGCTGCTCTACTTCCGAAGACACCAGCATTAACATTTCCATCTATCCGAAACCGGTTGCTTCTATGCTTGCCCTTGATACAAAAGGATGTTCGAGTTTAGCGGTTACCTTTGCCGGTTCCGAAGGGGGCAGTGCATTCAATGGTTCTTCTTTTGCATGGACCTTTGGAGACGGGGATACTTCGTCTTTAAAAAATCCCTCCCATATTTATGTAAACAATTCATTGGCCATCGACACTTTTGATGTACAGCTGATTGTTACCTCGCCCAATGGTTGTACCGATACGGCAACGAACATAGATTACGTTGTCGTCTACCCGCTGCCACAGGCTTCCTTTACAACTGATCCGGCTTCAACAACAATTTTATACCCCGAAGTAACTATGACCAACACCAGCCTTGGGGCCATTGCTTATTCCTGGGATTTTGGAGACCCCAATTCGCCTGCGAATGCTTCCCTTCAGGACACGGCTATGCATGCCTATGAAATTGAAGGAACTTACACGGTTACACTTACCGCGGTTAGCTCGCAGGCCTGTATAGATACAGCCACACAAATAATACACGTGGGTACAGAATATTCCATGTACATACCGAATGCCTTTACACCAAACGGCGACGGTAAAAACGAAGTCTTTATGCCTGTATCGGTTGGGGTAGACATCAATTCTTTTCACATGTTTATATACGACCGCTGGGGGGAACTGTTGTTTGAAACAGATAAAATAGACAATGGCTGGGATGGAAAAGTGAAAGGAAAATCGGATGCGCAACAGCAATCCTATATTTATAAAATTATTGCCCTCGATAAAAACGGGAACAAATACAATTTAACGGGGCATGTTACCGTTATGAGATAAAAACAGTATGAAGTATTTTAGATTTGTAAGCCTTGTTGTTGTTATTAGCGCCGGGTTCTGTTGCTGTAAGCCGGACAAAGAAGAAGAGCAGCCCGCGCCGGTTGACCCTAAATCGAGGTTTATAGCCAGCTGGTTGTGCAACGAAACCAGCAACCAAACCGGCGCATCGGCTTTTAACGTACACATTGTGGACAGCACCGGCGATTATGCACTGATTGAAAACCTGTATTCAATGGGCTTTAATACCAAAGTAAAAGCACACATATCGGGCGATTATATAAACATGGTGGTGCCGCAAAACATTAACGGCAAAGTAATATTAAGCGGATCGGGCCACCTCGAAAATTCCTCAACGATTAAAATGAAGTATGTAATTGACGATGGAAACCCACAAAAAGACTCCTGTTCGGCTACATTAACGAAACAGTAACACAAAACATGTTGTACTTAAAAAAAGACGCTCATTGGGCGTCTTTTTTGTTTAAGCGCCCAACCAATTATATAGCGCCGGCTACCAATTAAAAAGAAATCACTGCCATTTCTAATCTGCCTATAGGTTTCGGCAGCCTCTCGCCATAATTTTGAAAAGCAGGTTAAATTCATATTTGCGCAACAATGAGTTTAGCGGCCTAAAGCGCTTTGGTATTTTTTACACCTTTTAAAAAACTAAAAATGAAAACTCAGGAAAACAAATCGGATTCTCTTCATGAAATAATTTTTGAGAACCGAAACAAACAGTACGGCGCATACGTGATACGCAAGGCTTATGGCGATACCGTTACCAAATCGTTGTTGATTACCTTCTCTATTGTGGCAACAGTAATATTGGGCACAGTGTTGTACAATAAATTTACCGGCAAAGCCATTGAAAAAATAATGAGCAATGGTGCCGGACAAATCGATTATGTTGTAGAAATGAACAGCAAACCACTTGAGCAGCCTAAAGAACCACAAAAACCATCGTCATCGGGACCAAGGGCAAATGCGTTGGCAACAGTTATTAACGATCATGCAGAAGAACCCGATGAGCACACCACGGTTGAAACTGCCGGTAATCCTACCAATACACCAACAGGCCCTGGAACAGGAACCGGGGATTCAGCAGTTGCGGTAATAACGGTAAGGGAACCGGCTATAGTTGAAACAGCGCCTGTTGTAATAGCGGAAGAAATGCCGGAGCTTGCAGGGCTGAATCGTTTTTTGAGCCTTAACATTGTTTACCCTGAAAAGGCACGGATGCTGGGTGTTGAAGGAACTGTGTACATTAATTTTGTTGTAACTGAAAACGGGAGCGTAGACAAAATAAGGGTGTTAAAAGGTATTGGCGGTGGCTGTGACGAAGAGGCCATAAGGGTGGTGAGCAAAATGCCGAAATGGAAGCCGGGAAAAAACGCCGGCAAGGAAGTGAAGGTAATGTTTAATTTACCGATACGTTTTAAACTGAATTGATTTTGTTTGTTGTTGTACTGTGTGCTGACTGAAGCCGCTTCAATTTGAGGCGGCTTTCTGCTTTTACCTGATCAAAGCCACGGTGCCCTTTAAGCTTTTATGTTTATTGTTGATGTCCGAATAATTAAGAATCCACACATACGTATCTTCCTGTACAGCCTTGCCTTTTAAGTTCCCGTCCCAGCCTTTGTTTACATCATCCGAATAAAACAACTGCTGCCCCCAGCGGTCAAACACATACATTTCAAATTCTTTTATGTTTACACCCAATGCTATAAACACATCGTTGAGATGGTCTGTGCCAGGCGTAAATGCACCCGGGACCCACAGTGCTGCTTCGGGAACAACTTCCACTTTGATACAGGCCGTATCAGCACAACCATAACTGGTACTAACAATCTGCATCACCGTGTAACTTCCCGAAGACGGATAGATGTGGGAGAAATAAGCCAGGCAAGCCGAAGAATACACTCCGTCTCCAAAGGCTACAGTGCAGCTTGTTTCCCCGGTAGCGGTATTAGAAAAATAAATTTCAGGAGACAGCTCTTCGGCAGTACTGTTTTGTGCTACGATACCGGCATGAGGGTTGGGATATACATTCACCGCACAGGCTTTGCTTGTAGTATCGCTACAGCCATAACTATTTGTTGCAATCAGGCTGACATTCATACAACCTATTGCGGTGTATATGTGGGTTGCATGTTGAACAGCGGCCTGGCTGTTGTCTCCAAAGTCCCACCAATACTGATTGGCCCCGGTAGACGTATTTGTAAAGCCGGCCTGAACCCTGGCGCAGCCTTTAAAGGTTCCAGTAAAGTCTGCCACCGGCACAGGGTAAACCAATACCTCTACTTTGGAAGTATCCCGGCAACCCTTATTATCAGTCACTACTACCTGATAAGTTTGGGTAGATGCCGGGTTCACAACTAAACTATTTCCTGTACCCGGCGCAGACCATTGATAGGTTAACGGGACTGTTCCACCGCTAACAGATGCATACAGACTTGTCTGTTGCCCGTTGCATAAAGTATCTTTGCCGGTAAGTATTGTGTGCAGTGCCATGGGTTCAATAATGCTTACCTGCTGCATGGCCTTGCAACCAATTTTATCTGTTACCAACAATGTATAAGTTCCTGCACCAAGGTTGTTCAGGTTTTGAGTGTTTGCCGAACCAGGGCCCCATTGCCAGGTATAGGGCGAAGTGCCTGCTGTAACAGTACTTGTGGCGGTACCATCCTGTTTACCATAACAGGTCACATCGGTATGATTCATGCTTAACTGAGGGGGGTTAAATACATTTACCGTAACTGTATCTTTACCTGTACAACCATTGTTACCGGCTTGCAATATATATGTTGTAGTAACAGCAGGGCTAACCTGGTACTGAGCGGTTGCCGGTCCGTTTATCCATTGCAATGTTCCTGCTGATGAAGTTCCGTTTAATGTTGCCGCAGCCCCTGCGCAAATACTATCATCTATACCCGCGTTTACAAGTGGTGTGCTGTTGACTGTAACAATTGCAGAATCGGTATAGGTTTGGCCCTGGGCATCGCTTACGGTTACTTTGTATAGTATTGTTGTTGTGGGGCACACGGCGAAGGGTCCGTTGCCTGTACCAATATTTGGTGTCCAGCTATAGGTATAAGGGCCGATGCCGCCTGTTGCCACTGTTGCTTTTATATTATAACAGGCCCCCGAGCAAAGGACGGTGTCTGCAACAGAGGTGTATACATTGCAGGGGCCGTTTACGAGGATAAAAACAGAAGCGGTGTCAGAGACGATTATCCCACAATTACCTGGTTCGGAAACCACCACCTGGTATGTGGCAGATACGAGTGGTGTTACTGTATGCGGCCCAGACCCATTGAGGGTATTGCCGGAAGGAAGAGTCCAGGTATAAGTGGTGGTGGCTGAAAAGCCTGTAACACTTGTGCTGAGTACAGTACTTTGTCCGCAGGTAATTGTGTCTGCTGAAGCAGACAGTTGAACATCCCTGCAAATTTCAAAAAGCGAAACATCATCAATGTACATATAATTGGAAGGATTTGACCCGCTTATTTGTGTGTTGGCATCGTTCCTGAAATTACCCAGTACAATCCATTGCTCACCTCCCTGTGCACAAAATGTACCTGTAACAGTAACACAAGCCGCGCCAATTAAATTTCCGGAAGCATTTTCTATCTGAGGAGCAGCATTTATTGTTGAACCCGGCCCGATAAACTGGTTGCCTCCATTCATTGTCGCTATATTGATCAGGCCCTGATTATGAAACCATGCCCCTATCCCATCGCAAGAGGATAATAAATTACCTGCGGCACCTACCTTCGACTTTACCACCATACTGAAACAATAAGTTTTACCCGCAGTTAATGTATTGGTTAATTGGGCCTGAACATATTCCCTGCCATTGGCAAAGGAAGTTTTGGTAAACATTCCAAGCCTTGCGTTCCCCGTCATACAAACATTATTGGCACTGTTTGTTGAGCCCGCACAGGGGCTGAAATAATCGGGGGTGGAACCTGCCATTTGGTTCGGGTTGTAATTCTCTGTTCCAAACCAGTTCTGCACGGGGCTTTGGTTAGCATACAGCTGGATATCAGCAGTTGTACAAAGAGAGGTATACAATTCAAACCCCGGATTCGGCAACAAATTACTCCCACAGGTCCCTGTACATTGGGCCAACAAAGTAGTTGTGCCGGCAATGCACACGCTCATTACCAGCATTAAAAATCTTTTCATTTTCTCCGTTTTAAAGGTTAAAAAATTACCAAAAACACAATTTTTTCCATGCTTCTATTTTTAATGGGTGAACAGGCTTCTTATCCGGATAAATAAAGGCGCAACAAAATCTTCTTACAAATCATTTTCTCTCCTTCTCTTTAATTAATACAAATGAACAACCATTTTAAGGCAATGTCCATACAGGTTTTGAGTGAATAAGGCAGTTGGATAAGCCGCAAAAATTAAATTAGATAGCTGATAGTCAGAGTAATAATTCAAATAAAAAATGAAAGGTCAGGACTTAAAATGACGGTAAGACCAAGCCTTATTTTATTAATTTTGATAGCATGAACCCCGCCAATGTCTAAAACAGAATTACGATTAGTAGAATTGATCCGAACACTGGATACATCTGAAAGAAAGTATTTTAAAAATTTTATTGCTAAAGAAAATAAGCCTTCTTTAAAATCAAAAGTTTTTGATTTGTATGTTAAATATGAGGAACTGGGAGAGGGCGGGGTAAAAGAAAAAGCACAAAAAACAATGGATGAAAAAAGTTTTGCGAAAATAAAACAAGACTTGTTTCATTCAATTTGTGAAACAATGGTTTTTTATCATAAAAATAAGCCCAACATTTTTGAGCCTTATCACTTGTACCAGAAAATTAATTTTTTGATTTCAAAGGATCTCAAACCAGAAGCAGCCAGAATTGCAAGGGAACTGCGGCACAAGATGTACCATGCGCCTGTTCAGCTGCTTGTTCCAAATTTATATTCCATCGAATTGTTTGTACACATGGAGCGGGGAGATATTCAGTCTTTTTTTTCAGTACTCGAAGAGCACAAACAGGTAAAGGATTTAATTCTTGGCTTAAATGAATTGCACGATACCCGCATGTTCCTTTGGGCCAACAACCTGCTGGGCACAGCAAAAATGCCCGCAGGTAAAAAGGGCACAGCGTTTTTTAATCAGTTTTCGCAGGACTATCCGCGTGTTTACAATGAGGGCAAGGCATTCATTTCGATGAGCGCAGAGCTTAATTTTTTAACCTTGTTAAGAACACAAACAACTGACCTTCTGAAAAAACAGGAGGTGGCAAAAAAAATATTTGACCTTGTATACAAACACCCGGATGATTTTACGATCGACGCCCTGTTGTATGCTTATCATGTATCCATTGAAATTGCATTAGAAGCCGGTAACAACAAAACCGCAAAAGAATTCCTGATAAGGCTCGAAAAAGAAACAACAAAAACAAATGCACAAAAAAGAATCAAGTATGAAATATATTACCTGCTTACCTTAAAAATGTTTTCGTTAAGTTCCGGCTATGCTGAGATCCAAAAAACAATTGAAAGTTTTCAGGCCAGTGAAAAGCTGTTAAAAATAAAATTCAGTGATACGGTTAAAGCCCACTTCTTTTCTTTTAAACTTTGGGCCAACCTGCATACCAATAATTTTAACGAGAATAAAAAAATCATCCTGAAATACGCCACACTTAAACTAAAACAGGACTTTACTGAATTATATGATGTTTACCGAATATTTGAACTATTAACTTCTGTTGAATTAGGAGACTTCGACCTGCTGAGTTATTCCCTGAGAAATGCAAAATTAGCCTATAAACAAAACAAAGCCCTGCTGGAGCTGCTGGCCATTATAGAAAAACTGAGCCGGCAACTTCTGCACGAAATGAAGCCCGGAGCAGTGCTAATTTTCACCCGCATTAAAAAGCTACAGGGGCAGCAAATACAGCAAGGTAAGCCTCATCTGCTTTTTAAAAATTTCGATTTAGCGAACTGGGTAAAGGCCAAACTGAGGGGTGTGGAATAAAAAAAATCCCGCCGAGAGGCGGGACTTAAAAAGCACTAAAACTTTTTATTATGAAACACTAACTAAAACCTGAGCCAAAGATAATGCGGAATGCCCTGGTGGAAAAATCTAATCGATGAGATGCTGTTAAAAAAAGTTAAACGGGGGGAAGGCTGCTTACATATACTACCTTTGTAGGAATGATGTTCCGGCAGAATGTAAGTGTGGTATCTGTATTGGTAAGCGTTTCGCTGCTGGCCATGATTGCCGTGCAGGTGTTTTGGGTGCGCAACGCTGTTTCGTTAAAAGAAGAAGAGTTCAACCGCAATGTAAACGATGCCCTGAACAACGCGGTGTATAAATTAGAAAAGACCGCTACTGCAGCTAAAATCAAAAAGAACATCCGGTTTAAAAAGCAGGGGATCCGCACTTACCCCAACAATATAAAGTACAACCTCAACACCGATTCGGCCCGGAAAAAAATCAACAATGTATTTGAACAGGACAAGGTGAACATACGGGTTTACGAGGAATTGACGACAGATTCGAACGGTGTGGTGACCACCACGGTAAGCCAGAAGGATTATGCAGGGGATTCGTTGGGGAACAAGGATTATATGTTTTCGCCCATTGCTCCGGTGAGCAACGATGTTGAAAAATTAAAAATGGAATTGTTACAGCAGCGTACCGAGATGGTGAACGATTTATTTGAAGAATTGGTCAGCATTAATATTTACAACGATTACAAACCGCGCATAGATACAAGCATACTGGATTCCATACTTAAATTAGAATTGCTGAGCAAGGGCATCAATACAAAGTTTTTATATAAAATTAATTCCGACGAAAAAAGCAATGTGAAGGATTTTACAAAAGCAGTGATGGAATGTGATACCGCTAATTGTTATTTTAAAATCAACCTGGCCCCCAACAACACGTTTATTAAACCGGTTTATTTATCGGTGTTTTTTCCCAATGAAAAACATTATTTGCTCCGCACCCTGTGGACCATGCTTTCTGTGTCGGCACTGATTATTCTGATACTGATCGTTTCATTTTATTATACGATCTCTACTATTCAAAAACAAAAAAAGCTTTCGGTTATTAAGAATGATTTTATCAGCAACATGACGCATGAGTTTAAAACACCGATCTCTACGATTTCATTAGCCAGTGAAATGCTGAACGATCAGACTGTGATTAAAACCCCCGAAAAAACAGAGCGTTTTGTGAAGATGATCAAAGATGAAAACAAACGCCTGAGTGTGTTAGTAGAAAGTATTCTACAGACTTCTATTTTAGACAAAGGGGAATTTAAACTCAAAAAATCGGATATCGATGTACACGATATTCTTCTCCAGGCCATACAGAATATACAATTGCAGGTGGAGAAAAACGGGGGTGTTATTCATGCGCACTTAGACGCTGAGCAAAGTGTTATTCATGCCGATAAAATCCACATTACAAACATTGTGTTCAACTTAATCGACAATGCCATAAAATACTCCAAAGAAATTCCTGAAATTACACTTCAAACTTACAATGAAAAAAACGGACTGTTTTTTGTTGTAAGCGACAAAGGTCTTGGCATTAGCAAAGACAACCAGAAGAAGATTTTTGAAAAATTTTACCGGGTACCCACCGGCAATGTTCACAACATTAAAGGTTTTGGCCTGGGCCTTAGTTATGTACAGGCCATTGTACTCAAACACGGTGGAGAAATAAATGTAGAAAGTGATTTAAACAAAGGCAGCACATTTAAAGTGTTCCTGCCCTTTAAAACGGAACAATAAAATTAAACTATAAGACTATGAACAACGAAAAAACAAACATACTGTTGGTAGAGGATGATGCGAACTTAGGGTCTCTGCTTCAGGAGTATTTAAGTGCCAAAGGGTACAACACCAAATTGGCCACCAATGGCAAAGAGGGTTTTGATTTGTTTTGTAAACAGGATTTTGACCTGTGCCTGTTAGACGTGATGATGCCCGTAAAAGACGGACTTACACTGGCCAAAGAAATAAGGGTGAACAACAAAGTGGTGCCGATTATTTTTCTGACGGCTAAATCGATGAAAGAAGATACGCTGGAAGGATTCAACGCGGGGGCCGACGATTATATTACCAAGCCTTTTAGTATGGAAGAATTGTTGGTGCGCATACAGGCAGTATTAAGAAGGTCGAGCAAACAACTGTCGGGCAATACGGAACAGGCTGAGTTTGGAGTGGGCGTGTATAAATTTAATTCGGATAAACAATTGCTCGATTACAATGGTGCAACACAAAAACTAACTACAAAAGAAGCCGCGCTCTTACGTTTGTTGTGCATTCACAAAAATGATATCCTCGACCGGAACTTCGCTTTAAAATCAATCTGGCACGACGATAATTATTTTAACGGCAGAAGTATGGATGTTTACATTGCAAAGCTCCGTAAGTATTTAAAAGACGATGCAAAGGTGGAGATTATTAATATTCACGGGAAAGGGTTTAAGCTGTTAGTGAATAGTTAATAGTTCTTAGTTCTTTTGGCTACGAATACGAATTTGTACGAATATACTAATCTGCGTGTGGTGTTACCGTATATACCTACAAACTACATTTCCCATTTCTAACTCGTTACTATAACATTAGTATATTCGTACAAATTCGTATTCGTAGATTCGTAATTCAATTCGCGGACAGCTGAGGCTCAAAGCCGGCATTGCCCTGTAAGCCGCCTGTATGAATGGCAATAACTGTAGAATAGGGTTTGAAAAACTTCTTTTTTACAAGGTCCATAATGCCGTACATCATTTTTGAAGTGTAGAGGTAATCCAATTCAATATTGTTCACCAGCTCAAATTCTTTTTTGAACTCAATTAATTCCGGGCTTATTTTTGCATAACCACCAAAATGATAATCGCAGGCCATAAAAAATTTTTCTTTTGTATTAATTGATGAGCCGTGTATTTTAGTATAATACTCATTCATCAACTGCTCGGTTCTTTTTTTCAAAAACTCCCCTTTTTTCAGGCTGCTGAAACCAATAGCTTTTTCACCGGGCTTTAAGGAAGCGCAAATTCCGGCAAGTGTACCTGCTGTGCCAACCGGGCAACAGATGTAATCGAAGGGGATGTTAATAAAATCCCGTATTTCTTTACAACCCTGTACGGCTAAATAATTGGAGCCTCCTTCGGGGACCAGGTAAAAATTGCCGAATAAATCCTTGAGGCTGTTAATAAAGTCTGTCTTCTCTTTTACCCTGTAATTTTCGCGCGATACAAAATGCAGTTGCATCCCGTTTTGCATGGCGGTTTTTAAGGTATCGTTCATTTCTTTTTCTTCATCGCCCCTTATAATGCCTATGGTTTTTATTTTTAAGGCTTTTCCGGCAGCAGCGGTAGCAGCAATGTGATTGGAATAACAACCACCAAAAGTAAGTATGGTGTCGTGCTCTAAGCGTTTTGCTTCTTCGATATTGTATTTCAGTTTAAAAAATTTGTTTCCTCCGGTTAAGGGGTCCATCAAATCTGTGCGAAGCATATAAAGCTTTATAGAGCTTTTCGCTAATTCAATTTTTTGTAGCAGCATACATCAACAGGGATCAGAAAAATTGGAATTAGTACTAAGACGGAGGAAATAAAAGAAGGGTAAAAAAAGATCGTCCCAACAATCAACAGAAGTATTTCCCTCATCACATTCATTATAAAACAAAAATAGCTCATTTACAAAAAACAGGAAAATAATAAAAGGGGAACTATTAGGCTCCCCTTTGCAATTTTTGGAGAATACATTGCCTGCGTTTAACACAAGTGGTGCTAAACAAGTAATTTTATTCTTTCACGATTTTACCTGTGCATAGTTTAGCAGAACCTGATAGCCTGTAAAAATAAATACCTGCACTTAAATGTTCAGTATTAACTACCGCTTTGTTGTCGGTTACTTTGCCTGGCTGAACGACCTGCCTTCCCAGGGCATCCATTATCTCAAGGCTATAATTTTTTGTTCCCTGTCCTTCAAAATCAAAGCGGATGGTTTCGTTGAAGGGGTTTGGCGATACATGTATACGAACATCCTGAACAAGTTCCTGCATACCAATGGAAGCGGTTTTAATGTTGGAACGGGAGGTGTTAATGGCGCCCCTGGTTGGACTGCAGCCTATACTCCAGGCGACATCCACACGGTAACGGGCATTGGGGAAATTAGAATAATTAACATCAGAATAAGAAGTTTGGTTGCCGGTGGTAGTGCCAATCTGATTAAAATTGCCGGCCATGTTATCGTCGCGGTATACATTGTAACTGGTTACAGGCGTTGTTTGCCCTTCAATGTTGTAAGCGCTCCATTGCAGGTTGCCGTTGCCGAGGTATTGCAGGTGAATGGTGTTGTGCCACAAACCAACTGTGCTTTCAAATCCACAACTGTCTGTCTGGGTTATTTTATACCGGTAACCTGTGGTATTGGGGTTGGCAGCATGGTCGTGAAATTCAGATAAACTGTCGTAGGCACGCGATCCTATTTTTTGGTAATTGTTGGTGGTGATTTCGCGGTAAATATAAAAACTGTCGATGGTGGTACTGGCTTGTTTTTCCCATACAATTATATTGTGATTAGCCTGAGCTGAATCAACTGTAACTAAGCAGATTTGCTGAACCACGGGGGCCGTAAGTACCGCGTGGGATACATCAGTGGCACTGGTACAGGCGCTGGAAGGGATAGATACAGTTACGGTATAAGTGGTATGTTGCTGCACATTTACTGTTGGATTAAAGATGGCCGCATTGCTTAATCCACTGGCCGGGCTCCAGTTGTAATGCAAATTGGCATTGGAAGAATTGGAAGAGGCGTTGAGCTGTACCGGGAAACCACAATTCAGGTGAACGGAGTCTGCCGTGCTAACCAACAAAGGGTCTACGTTAACTACAACCTGTGCAGTGGAAGAACAACCTGCCGGATCGGCAACGGTAAGGGTGTAATTGGTTGTGCTAACGGGCTGTGCCAATGGGCTGGAAACACTTGCCGAACTTAATGCGGTAGAAGGGGCCCAGGTATAACTTAATGTTCCGTTGCCCTGGTAATCGTTGGCGGCAGAAAGGGTGGCGCTTTCTCCACATACATAATTATACGTGAGCGGGGCAGTTATGCTAAAAGAACCAACAGTAATAGCAACTGTGTCGTGCGTTACACATCCTTCGGAGGTGGTCATGGTAAGGGTATAATTGGTGCTTGTTACCGGTGTTGCAAGGGGGCTGAGTGTATTTGTTGCGGATAAGCCTGTGGAAGGAGCCCAGGAATAAGTAATGGTTCCGTTGCCTGTATAATTGTGCGTGGTCAGCAGGGTGTCCTTTTGCCCGCATTCTAATGAGTGATCAAATGGAGCTGATACAACAACAGGGTTGGCCACAATAGTAACCGAATCTTTCGCCACACAACCTTCGCCGGAAGTGGTCGTTAAATGATATTTTATACCTGTGTGTATGGTGGCAATCACTGTATCGCCGCTTGTGGTGTTTAATAAAGTGGAAGGGCTCCAGGTATAGGCCAAGGTTCCTGTTCCTCCATAGTTGTTGTAATAAGCTATAAGGGTGTCTTTTGAGCCACAGGTAGCAGGGTTGTATTGTGTAGCAATGGACGAAGAAAAATCGTAAGGGGTAACTGTAGCAGTAGCCGTGTTGGTTGAAACGCAACCATTGCTTCCGGTAATTGAAAGGATATAGGAAGGATTGGCGGTGTTAGCACTAAAATTAATGGTAGCACTGTCGCCATAATTATGAATAACTTCTGTGGGTGTAATGGCCCAGGTGTAACTGGTGGCTCCCGCATCATTGTTTACTGTAAAGGGCATGTTTTGTGCACCTCGGCATATACTGTAGGGATAAGTGGCTAAGTAGGTAGTGCCAAGTATTGGTGAATAAGGATTCACGCACACAACGCCAAAGTATTTTTTACTTACTCCAAGAATGGAATTGCTCCAGCCACCACCAATGTAGGCTTTGTTGTAACTGATATCGAACCCATACGTATCCCAGGCAAAGTTGGAGGAGAAATTAACCGACCAGGTGGTGGTGGTATGCGTAGGCAGGTGTACTTCGCGCAGAGGGCTTGGATAGGTAAAGTAATACAATTGATCTCCTTTAATCCTTATTCGTTGGATTTCGTAAGAGGGATTCGGGTTCCAGCCACCAAGGGTAGCGCCGCCGCTTGCTGCATCGGTTATTTCGGCCAGATAATTAATAGCCGACCCGGCGATGTAAGAAAAATTGCCACTTACGTATACGTTTCCATTGTACCACTCAATACAATTTACACGGCTGTCTGCATCCGGAGCCCAGCTGTCAAGTGTTGGGGTTGAAGTACCGAGGTCAAAGGCCGCAATGTTTGTTCTGGCCTGTCCGTCAATCTGAGTAAAAGAGCCGCCCACGTAAAGAAAATTGTTTTTTACTTTCAGGTGGTTGACATAACCGCTTACATTGGGATGCCAGGAACTGATGCTTGCAGCAGCAGAAGTATCAATACGGTAAATATTATTGGTAGCGTTTCCTCCAAAGTAGACATAAATTTTTCCGTTGTAATATTCAAGGCCTTTTGCCCCGGTGGCCGGAAACGCAGGGTTCCAGCTCAACAAGGTTTTTGAAAGGATATTGAATTTGGCAATATGATCGTGATTAAACCCGTCTACATGGGTAAAATTTCCTACTACATAAAGAAAATTACCTACAATAATAAAGTCATTAATAGCACCGTCAAACACAGGGGCCCAGGTTTGCAAGGCACCTGTTGTAGCGTTCATAACAGCAAATTTTTGTCTGGGCGATCCTCCAAACAAGGTAAACTCACCCCCGGCGAATACATAATTGTGCAGACTGTCGTGCAAAACGGCATACACCTGGTTGTTGGCCTCCGGAAAGTTGGTGTCTACCGTTTGACTTTTTAAAGGGTTTAAATTGCTTAACACAACAATAAGCACTATTAGTGTCTTTTTCATCACGCTTGTTTTTAAACAGTTCACGTACTTCATTCTTTAATTTATTGTTTTATTATTTTCCCTGTTTTATTCAGGTTATTGTTGTACACCTTGTAATAATAGATGCCGCTGCTCAAGCCTTCTGCATTTAATTCTGTTCTTGTTTGACTGCTGTTGGTTGCAAGCACTAATTTTCCGAGGGCATCATACACCTCGAGGGTATAGTTTTTTTCATTCGTTCCTGTTACATTAAATACAATTGAATTTGAAAAAGGATTGGGCTGTGCAAGAATTGAAACCTGGTTGTTGGCTTCCAATTCTCCAATTGTAAAAGAAGCTGTTTTAATGTTTGAACGGGAGGTGTTAATAGCTCCCCTTGTAGGGTGACACGCAATGTTCCAGATGGTTTCTATCCTCCATCTGCCGTTGGGGAAGCTGGTAAAAGAAGGATCGTTTAATATATTTTGGGTACCTGCGGTGGTGTTTAGCTGGTGCCAGTTGCCGGTGCTATTGTCGTCGCGGTAAAGCGCATAAAACTGCACAGGGTTCGGAAGGTTTTGAATGCTGTAGGTGTTCCAGCTAAATGAACCGCTGTTGTTGCTGATAAAGATGGTATTGTGGAAAGGGCTTTTGGGGCCTTCGTTTCCGCAGGTGTCTACCGCCGAAATTTTATAGCGTTTGGTGGTGATGTTCGGGTCTGCCCCGTGATCGTGGTACTCACTTAGGGAATCAAAAGACACGGCACCGATTAAGGTGTAGTTGTTTGTAATGTCTTCGCGGTATATATTAAAGTAGTCTACCTCGCTGGTTAAGTTTGATTTGTCCCAGGCCAATATGTTGTGCGTAGACAGGGTGTCGACAGTAACGGCGCACAGTTCAACAAAAGGGGCTTGTTTTATAATAACAAGTACTGTGTCTTTGTTGGAACATCCGTTTGCATCGGTACCTGTTACAATGTATGCCATGCTCGAAGTGATTGTAAAAGGTGTGTTGTTTGTTATCCCCCCACTCCAGGAATAGTTTTGTGCACCAGCACCGCTTAAGGTAATGCTTGAATTGGGGCAGGCCGTTTTGTTTGATCCCCCGCTTACAGCCGGAAGGGGAAGTACATTGATGTGCAATGAATCGGGCTGGCCAATACCGCAGGAGTTGGTTTGTTGTAAAATAAGGTAACCCGAAGAAGCGTTGTTAACATCTACAAGGATCGCACTGACAACATCGGCGGGGTTAATTGTTAAACCATTGGTAGAAGTCCAGCTGTAATTTGATATGCTTGAATTAGGTAAAACCCCGTAAGGAACAGCGCTTGCGTGGCTGCAAACATTGGTATTTCCAAGTATTGTTACCGGTGCCGGTGCATAACACAATTTAAGGGTGTATATATCACTGCCGGTTTCTTCTTTAAAATAACCGGTTGCATATACATCGTCGTTTTTGTCAATTGTCATGGCGCGTGCTCCCCCGTCGCTATTGCCCAGCGAAGTGCTGTAAAGCACCTTGTTTAATTCATTTCCAAGTGTGTCTAATTCAATTACACCTATTCTGTAATACAAATCGAACAAAGCAATAATAGTTCCCCTGCTTGTTTTACGCAATTTCATGGGTTCTTCGCAACAGGTGTAATCGTATTCCTTCGTCCATTTTTTTACACCCGCATTGTTGTAGCAAATTACATTTACATAATCCCATATCGACGAGTCCCTTCTGCAGCTGATGTATACCTGGCCGTTTAAATTGTTCACACGTATACTGCTTCCGACGTTGGCCATGCCGTATTCGGCTGTGGCCCAGGCAAGTGAACCGTTGGCGTTAAATTTTATGGTAACCACTTTTGCCGAGTCGGAAAGGCAGCTTACGTAAGCATTGTCCGATCCGTCGATGGCCACAGCTAAAGCCGAATCGTTTCCGTTTTGGGGGCTGTTCCAGCTTGCCGACCAGGCTAAGTTACCGGCAGCGTCGTAACGGCACACCAGCACGTCTTTGTTCCCATTAGCGTTGGTGGTATACCCGGCAGCGTAAAAAGGACCGTTGCCTGTTTTAACCAAGCTGTAAAAAGCGTCTTTGTTGTTGCCTGAACCGGAGAATTTTTTTGTCCATAAAATATTCCCTGAAGGGTTTACCTTCATCAACACGGCGTCCTGCCCTGTTCCGGAATTGGTTTGAATACCGGTAACGAAGATGTTGTTGAAATTGTCGGTAAGAATATCTTTTACTTCATCTTTACCATAAGCGGCTGTACCGGCTAAAACGAGCTGCCACAGCAGGGTTCCGTTGGGGTCTGTTTTTACAAGCCACATATCGTTTTGCTGGGGCATCCAGTTGGCGGCATTTTTACGCCCGACATAGCCCGCGGCATAATAGTGTCCGGAAGAAGTGGTGTCTATTGCAATGAACTTATCGTCCAAACTGTCCGGCCCGTTATAGGCCATTAAAAACTGTTCGTTTCCTACGGCGTCGTATTTAACAAGCGCACCGTCGTAATTGGTAAGGGTGCTTTTGGTGCTGCCGGCTACTACAGGGTAATTGCTGTTGTCTGTAATAATATCCGCTGCCTCATCGGCCCCGTTGATTACACCATTGCAGGTGTTGCTGTATATAAAAGCACCCAGGGTGTCTGTCTTGGCATAATGATAATCGTTGCCATTGAGTGCAGAATAAATATTGCCTGTAAACACGGGATTCCCTGAAGGGTCAAAGTCTATGTCTACGCCATAATCGTTGCCGGTACCCACATAATTGTACAAATAGATTTGATTCACCGAGCTGAGACCGGAGTTTGAGCTATACAAGGCCATGCCGTTGTTGATACCCGATGAGGCATAAGTACCGGATAGATAGACTTTATTGTTTGTTTTGTTAAAGTTTATTTTAGGATCGGGAACATTTGCATTGTAATACGCGGTAGCAATACCATTTGAGGCCAGAACACTTCCTGAAATGGAGTATTTCCGGATGTTGTATTTAAAATTAGCGCCGGATGAGCTTAATACGGCTGTGTATAAATTACCTGTATTATCGCGGGTAATCGAACAGCCTTTGTCGTCACCGTTGATCCCAGCATCGTGAAAAACATCGGCCCAGTTATAACTTCCGGCAGAACCCACTTTCAGCATATACATGTCTGCCTGGTTTGAACCATTGTTAAAAAAACCTGTAACATAAGAAGCATTTGTTACTGTATCAACTAACAAATCGTTTAGTTCGCCTGTAAG
Source organism: Bacteroidota bacterium (assembly GCA_023251755.1). Classification (GTDB taxonomy): domain Bacteria; phylum Bacteroidota; class Bacteroidia; order B-17B0; family Aurantibacillaceae; genus JAHEYF01. The sequence goes on along the minus strand of JAHEYF010000016.1, from coordinate 8,020 downwards.
AGTTTTGTATGCATACTGCCACACGGGGTTTCCGCTGTTATCGAACTTGGCTAAGGAAGGGTGCAGGTTTCCACTGGAGTCGCGTACATTTAAAGCCAGAATTAATTTTCCGCTTCCGTCGAAGCTGATTTTTTTAGGGTAGGCCCCAAGTCCGTAATACCCGGTATATGTTTTGGTCCAGGTGATGTTGCCGCTGATGCCTATTTTATCTATATAAACAGTGCTTGTGGCGTAATCAGTACCTACGGCATAAGTTATACCTGTTGTTTTATCAATTGTAAAACAACGTCCGTGATAAGCCGATGAAGGCTGCGTCCATTGTGAAATACCGGAAGAATTTATTTTACGGATGGTGCCCCCCCAAAAATAACCGGCGTAATAATTTCCTGCGTTGTCGCGCTCAAGGCCCAGTGCATAGTCGGTATAAGCGGCGTTGTATTTATTGGTCCATAAATCATTTCCATTCTGGTCATAAGCCACCAATATCACCTTGCCGTTCGATTCGCCCAGTATGGCTACTTTCCCGGCATTGTCCACAATGGTAAACTTTGGAACATCGTCGGAATTGGTAATGGCCGCGTTGTTGGTCTGGCTTGCCCATTTTTGCAGCAGTGTTTGCGAGGAAAGCATCTGCGTTATAAAAAGCAATACGAGGAGTGGTAAATTTTTTTTCATTTATAGATGAATTATTGTTTTATAAAGATAATGCGATAAAAACCAAAGATTAAAATTAATCTTTTTTTCTATCCCGACAAGGGATTGCAGTGAGGGGAAAAAGCCCTGATTTTGAGGGGGGATTTGCCGGGGGGCGGACGCACCCTCACCCCCGGCCCCTCTCCAGTGGGAGAGGGGGGTGTCCTCTGTTGGGTGATTTTATAAAACGAGAACATTAACGATCTATATGTTGTACAAAATAGCGAGGTGAACCGCCTCCCTCTCCTTAATAAGAGGGCTGGGGTGTCCTCTGTTGGGTGATTTTATAAAACGAGAACGTCGACGATCTACAAGTTTTATAAAATGGTGGAGTAAACCACCTCCCTCTCCTTAAGGAGAGGGCTGGGGTGAGGGTGTGCTGGCCGTTTAACGACTGTCCTCCTCTTGTCATTTTATATTATTACACAGACATATTTTTACAAGCAATGTTAAGTTTTCAATAAAACTGCATTATACATGGCATTTTTAAGGGATTTTTCAAAAAATAATTTGCAATTTAAAAACAGACTAATTTATTTTGTACTGGTTATTTTACTAAAATTTTTATTTGGAAATACGGTCATGCGGGATTAAAGAAGGGAGGTGTGAGGGCCAGCGCACCCTCACCCCCGGCCCCTCTCCTTAAGGAGAGGGGAGAATCTTCCAAACAGGGATTTTGGAAAATAATACCACCCTCTATCAGGGTATAGGTTATCATTGAATCAATGGAAACGATTTGTCTCATTTTACATAAACACCCCATGAATCCCATCGCGCCCTTTTTTCACAATGCCCCTTCCGGCATTTTTATAAACTCCAAAGCCCTGCGAAAACCATTAACACCGGCAGAAAAAGTACTCTGGCAATTGCTGCGCAACCGAAAGGTAAAGGGATTCAAATTCAGGCGGCAACATCCGATTGCACATTACATTGCCGATTTTTATTGCCACGAAGCACTACTCGTAATTGAACTGGACGGAGCTATACACGAACGGAAGGATGTAAAAATAAAAGATAAACTTAAACAGGACTACCTCGAATCGACCGGCATAACTGTATTGCGCTTTAAAAATGAAGAATTGTTTGAAGATATAAATCCGGTATTGCAAAAAATTCAGGCTTATTTGCAAAGAAAGTAACCGGGCTGGAATTAAAACTTCGTGATCCTTCGCATTCTATGTAGCAAAAAAATGATGGCTTTGGGCTAATACTGCTATCTTTGTTTACCTAACACTTTTTGTTTGCACCAGGCCTGGGAATTTTTAAAAGAGCTGACGAACCCCGAATCCATTGTACAACTTGGGCTTCCTTTGTTGTTATTCGTCATATTTGCCGAAACCGGTTTGTTTGTTGGTTTTTTTCTTCCCGGCGACAGCCTTGTTTTTATAGCCGGTTTGCTTTGCGCCACTTCGCCCCAATTGATGGGGGTCAACATTTTTATTTTAATGCTCTGTCTGTGCCTGGCCGCCATAACAGGCAATGTTGTTGGTTACCTCTTTGGAAAAAAAGTAGGCGAAAAACTATTCCAGCGCGACGACAGCCTTTTGTTTAAAAAACGCCACCTGACAGCTACCAAAAGTTTTTACGAACGCCACGGGGGAAAGACCCTTGTTCTCGGACGATTCCTGCCCATCATCCGCACCTTTGCCCCTATTTTAGCCGGTGTAATTAAAATCGACTTCAAACAGTTTATGCTCTATAACATTGTGGGTGCCGTGGCCTGGATTGTTTCCATCAGCAGCACTGGTTATTACCTCGGCAGTCATTTTCCCTGGGTTAAAGATGAGCTCGGGTATATTGTTATCGGACTGATTGTTATTACGACTATACCGGTGGTGAATACGTATATTAAAGAACGAAAGAAATAGTTTATTCGTTTTTAGTTCATTCGTTCTGTAACGATTAAACAAGCAAACGAGTGAACAAATAAACTATTTAGTATATTTGCCGCCACCAATGAGTAAAGGCAAACTTATCATATTTTCAGCCCCTTCCGGATCGGGTAAAACAACCATCGTTCGTCATTTATTAAAGGTGTTGCCCGAAAAATTAGAGTTTTCCATTTCGGCCACCAGCCGCCCTAAACGGGGAGTTGAAGAAAACGGCAAAGATTATTATTACCTTTCCTTAGAAGATTTTAAATACAAAATAGAAAATTCGGAGTTCTTAGAATGGGAAGAAGTATACGCCAATACCTTTTACGGCACACTTAAAAAAGAAGTGGAACGCATATGGGACAAAGGCAAGAGTGTTATTTTTGATATTGATGTGGAAGGAGGCCTTAACCTGAAAGAGCAGTTTAAAGACCGCGCCTTAGCCATATTTGTAATGCCGCCCAGTATTAAAATATTAGAAGAACGACTAATAATGCGTAACACCGAAAGCGTGGAAAGTATTGCCCGCCGCATAACCAAAGCCGAAAAAGAACTAAAAACCGCCAGCCTCTTCGATCGTTTTATCCTCAACGAAGAATTACCTGTTGCCCTTTCAGAGGCCGAAAAGATTGTTAAGGATTTTCTTAAAAAATAGTTATTAGTTCGTTTGTTTACTTGTTTAATCGTTACAGAACGAATGAACTAATAAACAATTGAACTGTATCAACAATCTATCTTCCTCACCCTGTCCGCATGCCTGCCGCCTTCAAAGGCCTCGGTTAAAAAAGCATCTACACATTTTTTTGCTTCTTCCACACTTATAAACCTGGCTGGCATAGTCAGTATATTTGCGTTGTTGTGTTGTTTGGCCAAAGCCGCAATTTCAGCGTTCCAGCACAAAGCGCTTCTTATTCCCCTGTGTTTATTGGCACTCATATTAATTCCATTGCCGCTGCCGCATATTAAAATCCCCAGCTCGGTTTCTTTGTTTGTTACACTTTCTGCAACAAGGTGCGCATAGTCCGCATAATCAGCACGTTCACAACTAAAACAACCTTTATCAAGTACTTCAATGTTTTTACTTTTTAAGTAAGCAATCATTTGTTCCTTCAGCTCAAATCCAGCGTGGTCAGCCCCTACAGATATTTTTGAATAAATCATCATCTTTTATATTACAGGCCAAAAATACTTTAAATAAGTATTGAACAGTACAATTTTGTTTAAAAATTAAGTGCCTGATTTACAAAGCATCCCCCTCCTGATTTCTTAACCTTTTTTTGTTGGTAAATTAATAATAGGTTCATAAGTAAAAACAGATTTTAATAGGATTATTAATTTCTATATCCCTATATACAGGTTTATCATAAAAACTAATAAGTAAGCCCGAAAATAATAGAACAATTTAACAAGTCTTTCAGCAGTTTCATATCCAAATAAACAGTAATTTTATTAAAAATTTATATTACTAACAGCTTGTTAATTAAAGCACGATCTATTGCTAATCAATTACTTAATATGTTAACTATTTCTTAATACCTGTTACTTACTTTTTATAAGTACCAAAAGCAATAAATTGTAAAGATTTTTATTAACCATATTAACACCTTATAATATAAATACATATTTCTTTTAAAAATTTAAAAATAATATAATTATATATTTATGATGTTTGAAAAAGGTTTTCTGGATGTTAAAGTTGATCCCTCAATCGATATCTTTGAGGAAATAAATAATTTAAAAAAACAGAAAAATGTACTACTCCTTGCCCACTACTACCAGGATGCCGATATTCAGGACATTGCCGACTACATCGGCGATAGTTTGGGGCTGGCCCAGCAAGCCGAAAAAACCAATGCCGATATCATCCTGTTTGCCGGCGTGCATTTTATGGCCGAAACAGCAAAAATATTAAATCCCGGCAAAAAAGTACTCATCCCCGATTTAAATGCAGGTTGCTCATTAGCAGATTCCTGTCCACCTGATAAGTTTGCTGAATTTAAGAAAAACCACCCCGATCATATTGTAATAACCTATATCAATTGTACAGCCGAAATAAAAGCCTTGTCCGATATAATTTGCACCTCCAGTAATGCAGTTCAGATTGTGGAAAGCCTTCCGGTAGAACAAAAAATTATATTTGCACCTGATAAAAATTTAGGGGCTTATATCAATAAAAAAACAGGCCGGAACATGGTGCTTTGGGATGGAAGCTGTATGGTGCATGAAATATTTTCATTGGAAAAAATCACCCGCTTACAATCACAAAACCCCAATGCACAACTTATTGCTCATCCCGAATGTGAAGCGGCCCTGCTTGAAAAGGCTGATTTTATTGGTAGTACCACAGCCCTGTTGAACTACACTAAAAAATCAACTGTAAAAGAGTTTATTGTAGCTACAGAAACAGGAATTTTACACCAGATGTTAAAAGCCAATCCGGATAAAACATTTATACCAGCACCCCCTAACAATGCCTGCGCCTGTAATGATTGTCCGCACATGAAGTTAAATACGCTGGAAAAAATATATATTGCACTCAAATATGAACAACCGGAACTTATTATGAGTGCGGATTTAATTGAACGATCAAAAAAACCTATATTAAAAATGCTGGAATTATCGGCAAAATTTGGTTTATGATTAACAGACAAGATTTATATATTTTAAGAAAACTTTTAGTACTGATCAATGGTGCTGTTATATTATTTTCAACTACACTAAAAGCACAGGTTCCCAATAACACCGTTAACCAAAATGGGTACAATGTTTTTTATTACGACAACCATGTAAAATCGTCGGAAGGAACTATGCGTGATGGTAAACCAGATGGGTATTGGAAAAACTATTACACGACGGGTATTATTAAAAATGAAGGGAATAGAAAAAATTTTCAGCTCGACAGTACCTGGAAATTTTACAACGATAAAGGTAAACTAACCAAATCGTACACTTATCGCCTGGGAAAAAAGAATGGCTATTTAAGTGTATACGATAGTACTGAAAAAGTAGTGAGTAACGAAAATTATGAAAACGATATTAAACAGGGAAACTCTTATATCTATTATAAATCGGGCAAGGTAAAACAACTTATACCTTATAAAAACGGAAGGGCCGATGGTGTATCTTATGAGTTTACCGAAGATTCAACCATTATTTCGATTGTACATTATAAAATGGGCTTTATTGAAAAAGCTGAAAAAATTAACCGTACCGATGATAAAGGAAATAAACAGGGATTGTGGAAAGAGTTTTACAGCGATGGTAAACTAAAAAAAGAAACCAGGTATAAAGATGGTATTGTTGATGGTTATATAAAAGAGTACGATAAAAAAGGAGATTTAAGCAACATAGAAAAATTTAACGGTGGTAAAAAAGTAGACAACCCCCCGGAACTGGCTAAATTAGATGTGTTCAAGGCTTATTACGAAGACGGAAATGTGAGGTACGAAGGAGGTTATGTGAACGGGATGCCGGTAGGTACACATTTTCATTACAAACTTTCCAAACAAATTTGTGATTCGATTCTGGTTTATGAAGATACCATTCAAAAAAAGATGTTCCGTTGTTTCAGGGTAAGTACACCCGATTCGGCTATTGTTTACTTAGACGGGTATTTAGTTGAAAAAGGTCCTGTTGATTCAATCAGAAGAAAACAGAAAGAATGGACAGAATACCATTTAACAGGCGAGTTTAAAGCCAAAGGATTGTATGTAGACGATAAACGTGTGGGCGAATGGACGTTTTATTACCCAAATAAAAAAATAGAGCAAAAAGGAAAATACGATAAAAAAGGTCGTGCACAAGGCAACTGGAAATGGTATTACGACAGCGGTGCTTTGTTGAAAGAAGAAAATTATATCAACGGTAAACTCGATGGAGAAATGCAGGAATTTACCGAAGATGGAAAAATTGTTACCAAAGGCCTGTATGAAGAAGGAAACAAAGAAGGGCCCTGGTATTATGAATTAATGAACTACAAAGAGTTTGGTAATTACCGGCTTGATATGCCGGATAGTATTTGGAAATCCTATTACATCAAAGAAAATCAATTGCGTTTTGAAGGGAACTTTGTGAACGGCGATCCCGAAGGAAAACACAATTGGTATTATGCCAATGGAAAATTAATGGCAACAGGTAAATATGTGGGCGGGATGAAACAGGGCGACTGGCGGTTTTTTGATGAAACTGGTTTATTAAGCCTTACCATAACTTATGAAGGCGATACTGAAATCAGCTGGAACGGAATAAAAGTAACGCCTACATTTGAAGAATCCTTAAGGGTTTACGATTCCGTGAAAAAGAAAACAGACAAACCGGATACGGATAAAAAAGAAATCAATCCCGATTCTAAAGGCAATTAAGAAATAAATGACCCTGGCCCTCAAATCAAAAACTGAACTGATAAAGGAAATTACAAAGCTCAAAAAGCAGCTTGAAAAACCCACCTCAGTACGAACCGAAAAGCTCCGGTCGGAAATTGATTTAAAGGTATACGACAATTTGCCACTGCCTTATATTTTATTTGATGATAAAAAAATTATTTACTTCAATAAAAAAGCTGCACAGGTACTTAAATACAATAAACAACAAAACAAAGAAACAGGTACTAAAAGCATTTATGATTTTGTGTTGCCCGAACACCATAAAATACTTAAACAACTTATTAGCGGAAAAGAAGTAAAGGGACTTGAATTAAAAATAAAAAACAACAAAGGGGCGCCGTTTTTTATTGAGCTGCAATGTAAAGCAGTACTGCACCAGGGGAAAAAAGTACAGCAGGCCATTTTCAGGGAAATTACCCAACACAGGCAACTGATACACCAACTCGAAAAATCAAAAAACAACCTCGACCTTATACTGCACAACATTGATGAAATAGTTTATTACTATGATTCAATCAACAAACAAGTGCTTTATATTTCGGCACAAATCGAAAAAGTACTGGGCATAAGCACCAAAGCATATATTAAAAACCCAAACATTGTTATTAAACAATGCCACCCCGATGATTTAAAAAATATTTATGAAACAGTCCATAAAATAAGGACAACCAAAAGAACCTGTACTTTTATATATAGGGTTAAAAATTTTAAAACAAACAAATACGTCTGGATTGAGGAAAGAATATTTCCGCAGTACAATACCAAAAACGAATACATCGGTAGCCTTGGTGTATCGCGGGATATTACGAAGGAAAAAGAAAATGAATTAAAAATAAAAGAAAGCGAGGCAAAATTCCGTTTGCTGGCCGAAAATGCCAACGATATAGTTTTTCATTACAGCTTTGAACCCGAACCGGTATACACCTATGTAAGCCCTTCGGTTACAAAAATATTGGGTTACAGCCCCCAGGATTTTTATGACGATCCTTTTTTTGGATACAAAATTTTACACCCGGAAGATGAACACCTGTTGCGGGAATCAGAAAGCCGGATTAAAAAAAGGACCGGTAC
>JAHEYF010000196.1 GCA_023251755.1 Bacteroidota bacterium | reverse complement strand
AGCGATTTTTGTATTGGCGCTGTAGGCAAGGTCGATTCTGTGAAATTATACAGTGTTGTGCCTCTTTCCAAAATTTCGCACATTTTACTGGATTATCAGTCCAAAACCTCCGTTAACCTGTGAAAGTACTGGCTAAGCATTTTTGGAAAATAAATCCTCAATTTGTTGCAGCAGCAATTGGTTACGAAGACTCGGTGAAAGATCAAACAGCGGTAGTGGTTATTGGCGACCGCACCTTTACCCGCAATGGGCAATATGCCTATGAATACGACTTGTCGGAGGAATGGCAGAAATTTACGGGGCTTCCTTTTGTTTTTGCAGCCTGGATCAGCAACCGGAATATTCAGGACACGGCTTTCCTGGCTGAGTTTAATTCAGCGCTGGCCAATGGCGTAAACAATATTGAGGCTGCCCTGCAATCGTATAAAAATCCTTTAAAACAATTCGACCCCTCCGATTATTTAAAAAATAAAATCAGTTACGGCTTTACAGATGAAAAAAAAGCAGCGTTAACAAGGTTTTTGGGATATTTGCCCCTGTAATTTTTTTATGTTCTTAAAAAATTTTACTTTTATGTTTCTGAAAACTGATTAATTATGGCTAAACATTTATTTATTGCCGCCGGTTTACTTTTAAACTTAGCGAATCTTGAAGCTGGTTCAACAATTAAACCCGGTTTTACTGTTTTTGATCTTGGTGCTAAGGATAAGGTAAAAGTAGAGTTGGGAAAACAAAAACTCTACGGGGGGAAATACAGATCGGCTCTTAATCTTTTTAAAGAAGTATTGAACGAAAACCCTACAGATGGTACGTCCTTGTATTACTGCGCCGAATGTTTTTACAAATTGGGGGAATACGAAAAAGCGTTGGATTTATTAAAAAAAGGGAAAGAATCGCCCAACCCGAAACACGAAAATTTTTATTTGCTGGGTTTAATATACATGTCGAATGGAAAATTGGACGAAGCCCTTGTTGAATTTAATACCTACAAATCGAAGGTTGGAACCAAAGATGAATTAGAAGATGTTTCTGTATACATCAGCCAGTGCAACAATGCCAAGGCTATGAAACAAGCTCCAGTAAATGTGAACATTGAAAACGGAGGAAACAACATCAATTCTCAATACGATGACAAGACCCCTTCTATCAGCGCAGACGGGCGCACACTGGTGTTTAATACCAGAAGGCCTGAAACAACGGATGCGCCTGTAGACGTTGAAGGAGACGGAAAGTTTTTTGAAGATATTTATATTTCACACTGGGACACCATTAACCACAAGTGGAACCCTGCCGAGTCGGCCCCTGGCCAAGTCAATACCGACGGGGCGCACGATGCCTGTACAGGTATGAGTGCCGACGGGCACCAGATTTTTATATACCGCAATGACATGAGTGACCCTGAGTCGAGAGGCGGTGATATTTTTATTTCGAAAGTAAACAACCACAAATGGAAAACGCCCGAGTCGATGGGGAAACCCATCAACACTTCTTTCTGGGAAGGCGGGGCATGTATTTCCCCTGATGGACATACCCTGTTTTTTACCAGCGAACGCAAAGGCGGCAGGGGTCATTCAGACATCTGGATGGTGGAAAAGAAAAACAAAATTGAATGGGGAAAACCAGTGAACCTTGGTCCCGAAATTAACACGGAGTACGATGAAGCAGGTTTGTTTCTGGCGCCCGATGGAAAAACACTTTTCTTCTGTTCGAACGGGCCCACATCAATGGGAAGTTATGATATTTACAGAACGATAAAGGAAAACGGAAAATGGAGCAAGCCTGTAAATTTAGGTTATCCTATAAATACTGAATACAGCGACGGGCCTTTTGTTTTATCGGCTGATGCACAGCATGCTTATTTTTCGAGTAACAGAAAAGGTGGATTGGGAGAGAGTGATATTTATGTGGTGAGCTTAGACGATTACGCTGTTCTGGAAAAAGATTTCAAGAAAAAAACCAACAACGGATTGAGTATTTTAAAAGGCATGGTGCGCGATGGATTTGAAGGTAAAGGGATGGACGCTGTTGAGGTGCTTATATTAAGCGAAACAGGTGAAAAAGTAGCAGCTACCAATACCAACGAAAATGGAGAATACTTTATCACTTTAAAAGGGAATACGAAATACGAAATTAAAATTGGAAAAAAAGGATTTACCAAAGTGGATGAAAAAATTACCCTTCCCTTAGGTAAAGGAACTGAAACGTATACACTTGAAAAACAGTTTTTACTGAATAAGGAAAAATAGTTTAGAAGTTCTTTCGTTTAATAGTTTATTTGTGTACACCTTGTTTAGAACACCTGAACGAATAAACGAATGAACTAAATCGTCCCCTTCGCAATAAACCAGCAATTTTCCAGCTCTTCCCTGTTGTATCTGATGGGCTCGTTTGTTTCACAATCAATCATGCTGCCTCCGGCTTGTTCCACAATGCATTGTCCGGCGCAGGTGTCCCATTCCATGGTTTTACCAAAACGCGGGTATTCATCGGCAATACCTTCGGCCACCAGGCACATTTTAATACTGCTTCCGGTATTGATGCATTCTACATTTCCCTTTGCTTTTTTTAATTGTTCAATGTAATTGTAGAGGTCTGATGAAAGGTGGGAGCGGCTGGCTACAATGGTATAGGCTCTTTGCTGAGTGTGAATGGGTAAACGTTTGGCAATGTCAAGAAAAACACTAAGATCAGTATTTATGGAATGTTGTTGTATGCTGATAACATCGTGGCTGTTTACTTTAAATGAACCCAAACCTTTGGCGGCAAAATATAGATTTTTAAAAACAGGGGAATAAATCACACCTATAACCGGTTGCTTGTTTTCGCACAAGGCAATGTTTACAGTAAATTCACCGTTGCGTTTCACAAATTCTTTGGTACCGTCCAATGGGTCCACAATCCATAGTTGTTTCCAGTCTTTTCTTTTAGTGTATGGAAAATGTTCGCCTTCTTCTCCCAGCACTGGAATACCGGTACTTTCCAACAATTGTTCGATAACAGCCCCGGCTTTTTTATCGGCCTCGGTAACAGGAGATGCATCTGCTTTATAGTCTACAGTAAAAGGTTCGTTGTATACTTTTAGTATTTCTTCACCAGCAATGAAAGAAGCCTTTATGGCGGTATGTAATAGTTCGTTGTACACTTTAGTTCTTAGTTCTTAGTTCAGAGTTCTTAGTTCATGGTGGTTGTTCGTACTTCGTCAATCGTAACTCGTACTTCCCTAATACTTTGCTCCTGAAACGCCAATTTTTTCAATAGGATGCCAGGTTGTTTTAATTTCCTGCAAATCAAAAATAAGGTAAGGGTGAGCAGAAGTTTCCTGTTTCCAATCCTGCTCCCAAAAAAACACCCGCTTCACATTTAAGGCTGCATTCTCTGAAATTAATTTTTTTTCATTCGCTTTGTTGCGGCAATAAATAAGGGCGTTCACATCCATGTGTGATGAAAAATGCCCGTGCAATTCATTACTACTACCCGTTAAAATATTAATCACTCCCGGAGGCACATCGCTGGTGGAAATTACTTCAGCAAAAGTAATGGCACACAATGGTTTTTTTTCGCTGGCCAATACCACACAGGTATTTCCACCTGCAATTACAGGTGCAATAGCAGACACAAGCCCCAGCAGGGAAGTGTTTTCATCCGCTACAATAGCTACAAGGCCCATTGGCTCCGGAACCGAAAAATTAAAGTGAGGGCTGGCCACAGGGTTAACCGAACTGAACAGTTGCTGGTATTTATCGCACCAGCCGGCATAATACACTAAGCGGTCTATGCTCAGGCTTACTTCGGTCGCTGCATTTTTAGCCGTTTCGCCCTGTAGTATAATTTCTTTTACAAACTGGTCTTTTCTGCCTTCCAGCATTTCAGCAATGCGGTAAAGTACTTGCCCGCGGTTAAATGCGGCACGTGTACTCCATCCATTTAAAGTAGAACGGGCAGCAACAACGGCGTTGCGAAAATCCTTCCGGCCCGAAAGACTTATATTCGCTATGTTTTCTCCCTTTTTATTCAGGAGTGGGTAATATCTTCCGCTTTCGGTGCGGGGAAATTGCCCACCTATAAATAGTTTGTATGTTTTTAAAACCTCAATCCGGGACATGGTGTTATTCTAAAATTAAACAAGTTGTTCTAATTTAAAAGTGAGAAGTTAAAAGTTAAAAGGGTGATTCCGGTAGTATACCCCAACTTTTCAACTTTTAAACTATACAACGTTTACTTTGGTTTAAAATTTCTTCTAAATATTTTCTGTCGTTCGATAAACGGGGAATTTTATGCTGACCCCCTAATTTATTTTTTTGTTTGAGCCAATTGTAAAAAGTACCCTTTTCTACATCCCTGATGAGCGGATGCCTGAGAATATAATTGTTATACCTTTTTGCTTCATAGTCTGAATTGACTTCTTTTAACGTATTGTCTAATACATTTGTAAAGTACTCCAGGCTATCCGGATGTT
>JAHEYF010000015.1 GCA_023251755.1 Bacteroidota bacterium | reverse complement strand
CTTACAGCTGGCAACCTGGTGGGGAAACGACGCAGGACATCAGTAACAAATCAGTGGGTATCTACAGTGTAACTGTAAACAGTGCTACCGGCGAAAGCAAACAATTGCAGTTTGGTGTAGGTTATAAAACTTATTGGGAGAATTTTTCCTACAGCGAACACAAAGGCGATTCCTTAACAAGTATTTATGACGGCTGGCATGCAGGTGCATCTACCATAAACAAATTGACAGCCAATACCGATGGCTGGGTAGAATATACCGTGGACCGGGACCTTGGTTTTATGTTTGGTTTTTCGAGCACAACAGGCACCACCACCACAAGCCCACAATACAAAGATATTTTTTACGGGGTTTATGTCAACGGTTACCAGTTATACAATAACAAAGTTTCTGCCCAGCAACTATTGCCGGCAAGTTTAATTATAGGCGATGTAGTTCGTATTGAGCGCAAAGGCAATAAAATGTTTATTCGTAAGAACGGTATATTGGTAGACAGCTTACTGAACGCCGATACAGGTGAGCTGAGTGTTAGGGCAAGTATTGGATACAACAATGTAAGTGTAAAAGGAATACGCTGCAGCTTTGCCGCCCCTTACACCAACCTGATGAAAATTACCAATGTGATTGACAATTTGTCTGCTGTCGGAGATGGCAACATAGGTGGTGTAGACTTAAATGTAAGCAACGGAACAAGCCCTTACACTTATAGTTGGCAACCCGGTGGCGAAAGCACCCAGGATATCAGTAATAAAGCAGTAGGTATATACAGCGTGACTGTAAACAGTGCTACCGGCGAAAGCAAACAATTGCAGTTTGGTGTAGGTTATAAAACCTATTGGGAGAATTTTTCTTATAGCGAACACAAAGGCGATTCCTTAACAAGTACGTATGATGGCTGGCATGCGGGGGCTTCTACCATCAACAAACTGGCTGCCAATACCGATGGCTGGGTAGAATATACCGTGGACCGGGACCTTGGTTTTATGTTTGGTTTTTCGAACACAACAGGCACCACCACCACAAGCCCACAATACAAAGATATTTTTTACGGGGTTTATGTAAATAGTTACCAATTGTACAATAATAAAATTGCAGCTCAGCAATTATTGCCTGCAAGTTTAATTATAGGCGACGTAGTCCGTATTGAACGTAAGGGCAATAAAATGTTTATTCGTAAGAACGGTATATTGGTAGACAGTTTATTAAACGCCGATACCGGCGAACTGAGTGTTAGGACCAGCATTGGATACAACGCTGTAAGTGTAAAAGGAATGCGTTGCAGTTTTGCCGCCCCTTACACCAACCTGATGAAAATTACCAATGTGATTGACAATTTGTCTGCTGTCGGAGATGGCAACATAGGTGGTGTAGACTTAAATGTAAGCAACGGAACAAGCCCTTACACTTATAGTTGGCAACCCGGTGGCGAAAGCACCCAGGATATCAGTAATAAAGCAGTAGGTATATACAGCGTGACTGTAAACAGTGCTACCGGCGAAAGCAAACAATTGCAGTTTGGTGTAGGTTATAAAACCTATTGGGAGAATTTTTCTTATAGCGAACACAAAGGCGATTCCTTAACAAGTACGTATGATGGCTGGCATGCGGGGGCTTCTACCATCAACAAACTGGCTGCCAATACCGATGGCTGGGTAGAATATACCGTGAACCGGGACCTTGGTTTTATGTTTGGTTTTTCGAACATAACGGGCACCACCACCACCAACCCGCAATACAAAGATATTTTTTATGGAGTCTATGTAAACAGTTATCAGCTGTACAATAATAAAATTTCAGTTCAGCAATTATTGCCTGCAAGTTTAATTATAGGCGATGTAGTCCGTATTGAACGCAAGGGCAATAAAATGTTTATTCGTAAGAACGGTGTATTGGTAGATAGTTTATTAAACGCAGATACCGGCGAGTTGAGCATAAGGGCCAGCATTGGATACAACAATGTAAGTGTAAAAGGAATACGTTGCAGCTTCCCCGGCCTTCCTGCCTTTACCTCTAATTGTACCATTACCATCAACGGTGTCGATAGCAGCAACTACACCCTCAACCCCGGCGATACCCTGTGCATTGGCGACACCGCTGTATTTACCGGAAGCATTGTAATGAACGGAGGCCGCTTAAACAACAGTGGTTTAATTAATACAAGCAGCATTACTTTAAATAGCGGGGCTCAAATTTACAACAAAGGCACCATCGTAAAAGCGGGTGATCTCACCATTGCTTCAGGGGCAAGATTATACAATTATCCTGAAGGAGAACTATATGTTTCGGGAAGCATTATAGATGCGAACAATGGTATAGTAAACGCAGGATACAGGTTTGCAGGGAATTCGGGAGGAATTGTAAGCCCTATGCCCATTATTATAAGTATGGCTTCAACGCTTAATTTATGTGCCGGTAGAATCGTATCGCTAAATCCAACCGTGTTGTATGCGGGTAGTAATCCAACCTATTTATGGAGTCCCGCTACCGGATTAAGCAATTCACACATTAAAAATCCGGTCTTAACAGCTTCACAAAACATGTTTTATGTATTAACGGTAACAGGCAATGGGCAGACAAAATCGCGTTTAATACACATTAATATTAAACCAACACCAACTGTTGCAATTAATCCGCTGGCAGTATGCCCCAACACCATTGCACAGCTGAATGCTACGGTGAGCAACCAGGGTGCTTTCCCTGCTTATCAGTGGTCGCCGTCTACCGGATTAAGTTCATCCACTGTTGTCAATCCTTCGGTAACTATAAGTGCAAATACAACTTATACCTTGTCTGTACTCAATAACAACAGCGGTTGTGCAGGCACGGGTACCATCACAGTAACCGTCAACCCATTGCCCCAGGCGAATGCCGGTGCCGACCAGTCGGTATTGCAGGGAGGAACAGCTACCATAGGCGGCTCACCTGCTGCAAGTGGAGGAACACCTTCGTATACATACAGCTGGACACCAGGTACAAACTTAAGCGCCACCAACATTGCCAACCCGGTAGCCACAGTAAATGCGAATACTTCATACACACTTATTGTTACAGATTCGAAAGGATGTACAGCACTGGATGATATAACTATCTCGGTAATAGCAGTGACCTCTTATGCTTCATCTTATGCCAACCTGTATAAACAGTTGAACGGCGCTTATTACCAGGTGGGGACCGATCATAAGTTGTACTTTAAGTACACCAATGAGTATTCCAAAATCAACAACCAATTAAATTACAGGATCTACAACACCTCGCATTCACCGGTTACCGGCCTTCCGTCGCTCAACAAAACATACGGGGATAATTTTTACAACATTGATTTAACCTCCTTATCGTTGTCTGCGGGAGAAATTTATGTACTGGAAGTGATTAGTGATAAAAATGACAAGTTTTACCTGAAGTTTAAAGCCCAATAAAAATAATGATGAGGAGAAATTTAATAGTGGTAATAGTGGCTGTACTGTTGAGTACCGCAGTTTCAGTGTTGGTTGGGAAGTATACCTTTAAAGCGAAACCGGTAGCCTGGGTGGAGTTGCCAAAAGTGTTTAACGATTTTGAATACAAAAAGGAACTCGAGAAAAAATACCTCAAGTCGGAAGAAGTCAGAAAAAAAATACTGGACAGCCTGGAACTGGAATTACAAATTATGTATAAGCAGTTCGAATCAAAAAACGAAAAAGACATTCCTGATGATGTAAAAGCCCAGTTTCAGGTAAAAAGAGAAAATTACCTGCGTAAAAAAAATCAGTACGACGAAGAAAATTCACAAATGAAAGCGGATTTTAACAGCCAGATATATAAACAACTGAGTCAGTATACCAAAGACTATGGAAAGGAAAAAGGATACTCGGTAGTACTGGGGGCAGAAGGCTCAGGAGTTATATTGTATGGCGATGATGAAAACAACGTAACAGAAGAAGTCTTGAACTATATCAACAATAAATACAAAGGCCTGACTAAATAAGTGAAAAGTCTATATTACATAATTGCCTGTATGCTGTTTTTAGCAGTTTATTCCTGTTCGCAAAACAAGGGCACGAATGTGAATGAGCCGGTTCACACAATTAAAAAGCCAGAACCCCTGAAACCTGTGGAAATGGTAAACTGGGTGGAAGATCAGGAGAATGGGCTGTTGCAGCAAAAGACCATTGACGATCTTTCCTTCTCGGCCTTGTATAAACCAGCCCAATACATGAGTATAGTGGAGCTGCATAAAATGAAAGTGGACATAGATTCAGGAAAATTCGAACAGGTACAACAAAGTTATAAAGGCATGGAGTATTTTACCTATAAAATAAGTACCGATAAAACCAACGACGAACTGTTAAAATATAAAACAAGTTCTTCAGATGAATATTATCAGCGCCTGGAATACTACTCATTTAAGGCACAAAATGATTTTTACCTCATTGCCGGTAAAGACAGTCTGCCCTGTAAGCTGTTCCATTTTGAACGAACTTTCGGACTTACGCCCGTTTTAACTTTTGTGCTGGGTTTCCAGGGAGAGCGGAAACCGGCCCAGGATTTAACATTGGTTTACAACGATAAAATATTTTCGAACGGATTAATAAAATTAAATTTTGGCCTTGAGTCTTTAAGCTCAATACCAGCAGTAACTATTAAATAAAAAGCATTATGCGGATAGGAAATAAATTTAAACGGATCATTTGTTTTTACCTGGCGATTACACTTCTGTTCGAAGTAATCTTCCCCACGGCGGCATTTGCTTTAACCGAAGGACCCACTCAGCCGGAGATGCAGGGGTTTACCCCGGTTGGTACTTCCGACATGGTGGATGTTTTCAGCGGCGATTTTAAATACAATATTCCTTTAATGGATGTAGGTGGTTATCCCATTAACATCAGCTACAGTGCCGGCCAGGGAATGGATGCGGAAGCTTCCTGGGTTGGACTTGGATGGTCACTGGTGCCGGGTAATATTAACCGCAACATGCGCGGCTTGCCCGATGATTTTAAAAAAGACGATGTAGAGAAAACACTCAACATGAAACCCAATTTAACTTATGGGATCAATGCAGGTGGTGATCTGGAGTTTGCCGAACTACCTTTATTTCAATTGTCTGTTGGTGTTGGTTTAAGCTACAACAATTACAACGGGTATGGCTTTATGATGAGCGCTAATCCTGCCATTACTGCAGGCGGGCCGAATAAAGGAAATATGACTTATGGACTTGGTTTATCAGCTGGCTCCGAAAGTGGTGTGGGCATTCAGCCCAGCGTTTCATACAGCAAACGGATTGAGGATGAAAAAGGAAATTACAATTCCACCAATGCGAAAATCGGACTGGGTTTTAATTCCAGGGCAGGCTTAACAGAGTTGTCCATTTCAGGAAGTAAGTCAAAAGGAACAGTTGAAACAGTTAAAAATTACAGAGGTGAAGAGAAGAAAAGAGATAAGGAAACCGAAGGACAGAATGGGAAAAGCTCCATTAGTTTTGCCAGCCCTTCTTATGTACCCGCTTCCGGTAAAAATTTTTTAAATGTGAATTTGTCTGTCAAAGCAAAATTCGGCAGCGCTTTGTTTTTTGTAGATGGAAGCGGATACCTGTCGGGTTCTTTTAGCGGACAGTTTTTGGTAGACAAACACGAGCACAACGAAGGTTATGGTTATATGTATATGCACAAAGCCAAATTAAACTCCCTCATGGATTTTAACCGGGAAAAAGACGGAGCTGTAGGCCCCAATACACCCAATTTACCACTTGCCTCGGCAAGTTACGATGTGTATTCTGTTAGCGGGCAGGGCATAGGCGGTATGTACCGCCCTTTCAGGAGCGACTTGCCTGTTGTACACGACAAAGAATTAGGCAGCCTTTCGGGTACACTTGGAGTGGACGTGGGCCTTGAATTTGGAGTAGGAAACCTGGCTAAGTTTGGTGCCAATGCATCAGTGAACGCTTCCTTTAGTAACAATGGCGCCTGGCTGGCCGACAATGCCTTTTACGCGGCTCATCAGTTGCATGAATTAATTGACAATGATTTAGGTATCAGGCCTGCCTTCGAACCCTTTTACTTTAAACAGGCCGGTGAAAAAACAGCCGAAACCGATATGGATTTTTTTAACAAGCAAGGTGGTTTTAGTGCAGTAAGGGTCGACCTTACCGATATGTGGGGGATAGACTTTGCAAAATCCAATTTTATTACCGAACAGGGTCAGAATATTTCTGTTGCTACTAAAATGGAAAGAACAAAAAGAGCGAGAAGAAATGAAGTCATTAACCCGTTGAATGTTGACCAGGCCAAAACAGTGGCCCACATCAAAAACATTGAGAATTACCCCGTTAATTCCTTTGTGTTTTCTACTTCCGGCAATTACAAAGACCGGCTTACACCCGGCGCTTTTTCTCCTTCTTCTACACCGCTGGTAGACCAATCCTATTTGCGCGCCGTTCACCCCGGCCATCACATTTCCGAAATATCCGCCTTTAGGGCCGATGGGGCGAGGTACGTTTATGGTATACCTGCTTATAACAAAGTACAGGAGGAAGCTACTTTTAATGTTTCGGGACGAAGCCTCGATTGTTCAAATGGATTAGTGAATTACAGCGCGGGAGTGGACGATACCGAGAACAACAGCCGGGGTACTGATAATTATTATGAAATGACCAAGACCCCCAAGTACGCGCACTCTTACCTGCTCACCGAAATATTGTCTGCCGACTATGTAGACTTAACAGACAATGGCCCTACGGATGATGATTTGGGGAATTACACCAAAATAAATTATTCGAAAGTACACGACAATTTCAAATGGCGGACACCTTACGAAAAAGCGAATTATTCAGAAGGATCGCTTTCCAATAACCAGGATGACAAGGGAAGTTATGTGTACGGCGAAAAAGAAATCTGGTACCTGCACAGCATTGAAACAAAAAACTTTGTAGCCGAATTCCATGTAAGTTCGCGTGCCGATGCCAAAGGCGTTGCCGGAAAACAGGGAGGCAAAGGAACCGATAACAATTACAAATTAGACAAAATTGTATTGTATTCTAAACAGGATAAACTCATTGAAGCCAATGACCCCACGCACCAGCATGTTGCAACGCCTGTTAAAACAGTTGATTTTACGTATGACTATTCGCTTTGTAAGAATGTAAACAACAACGACAATACAGGCAGTGATTATGCCAATTCAGGTAAATTAACCTTAAAAAGTATTTCGTTTACTTATGGAAATTCCAACCAGGGTAAATTAAGTCCATACACATTTGTATATGCCGACAAAGATCACGATGGCACTTCCGAGGCCGCAGCGAATCCTGATTACAATATGAAAGCGTATGACCGTTGGGGAAATTACCAGCCAACACCAGGCGGAACAGACTTTTGTGTAGCCAATACAAACGGTGAATTAACAACTGCGCGTCCTGCAAATAACGCAGAATTTCCGTACACCAATCAGTACAACAATTCAGGGGGCACCGGGTATGTTGCCGACGATTATGCCTGGGCCTGGAACCTGAGTACCATCCAGCTTCCTTCGGGCGGACAAATTAACGTAGACTACGAGGCCGATGATTATGCCTTTGTTCAGGACAAAAAAGCCATGCAAATGTTTAAAGTCATGGGTGCCGGTGCAAGCCCTGCATACAGTAATAACAACTTACTGTATCAATCGCCTCCTTTGTATGGTGCCGGACAAATTAACAACCACCTTTATTTTAATGTAGACAAAGCATATACTTCAGATGAATTCAGGCATAAATTTTTGGAAGATGAAAACGGGAACTTTATCCAATACATGTATTTTAAATTTTTAATGAAAGTCAACCGCAACGATGATCAGGGACATACCGGAAACCTGTACGAATATGTGCCGGGCTATGTAGAATTGGGAGATGCTTCGGGTGATTATGGAATGTGTACCGGTTCATCCACCCAGGCATTTATCAAAGTAAAATCTGTCGAAATTCAGGACAAGGCACTTAACTTTTCCGTCAATGCTATTTCCCAGGCAGGCTGGAATTATGCCCGCCAATACGCTCCCCGCCTGGCTTTTGCCCAATCGGATATTACCGACCCGGGCCTCGATCAGATTTTTGAATCCATGGCTTCTACACTTAAATCATTAGCAAGCCTTGTAGAAGGAATGAACAATACGCTTAAGAATAAAAACTCCTGTCAGCAATTTGAAACAGGCCGTTCCTTCATGCGTTTATACAACCCTTCTCTGGTAAAAAAAGGGGGCGGTTACCGGGTCAAACGCCTTAAATTACTAGACAACTGGAAAGCGCTTACAACACCAAATGTATCGGGAACCAATTTGAATAAAGACGCAGAATACGGACAGGAATACAATTATACTACAGAAGATGTTTACGGTACCACCATCAGTAGTGGTGTAGCCTCTTACGAGCCGGGTATTGGTGGTGACGAAAACCCCTGGAAACAACCGGTGTTTTTCGAAAAGAAAAATTTATTGGTAGCCAACGATGCTTATTATCAGGAAGAACCTTATGGCGAAAGTTTTTTCCCTTCGCCAGGGGTTGGTTATAGTAAAGTAACAGTAAAGAACCTGCAATACAACAATGTTACCAGAAGGGCCACCGGAAAAATTGTGCATGAGTTTTATACAGCGAAAGACTTCCCCACGCTTGTTAACCGGACAGAAGTAGAAGCCAAACGCTTTAACCCCTCGCCTATATTACAATTACTCAATATAGGTTCACGCGATTTCTTTGCTGCATCTCAGGGTTATGTTATCGAGTTGAACGACATGCATGGCAAGCCCAAAGCCGAATGGGTGTACCAGGAAGGCAAGTTAGAAGCCATGACAGGTACCGAGTACAAGTACAAACAACAGAGTGGTAAGCATTTGGACAACAATGTGCTGACCATCAGTAAAACAGGCAAAATTGAAGAGACCATGGTAGGTGTGGATTACGATATGACGGTAGACATGCGTGAAAGCATCAGCGAATCTTATGGTTACTCTACCGATGGAAATGCCGAAACCTGTGTGTTTGGACTCGTTCCCGTTCCATTGCCACTGATGTTGTTACTGGTGGCCAACGAAAAAGTACGCAGCCGTTTATCAACAGTAACCAAAGTGGTGAACCGTTATGGTATACTCGAATCAACTACAGCTTTCGATCAGGGAGCGAGGGTGACTACGGCCAACAAATTGTTTGATGCCGAAACAGGTGAAGTACTTGCCACACAAACCACCAACCAGTTCAGCGATAATGTATATTCCTTTAATTACCCGGCGCATTGGCGTTACGACGGAATGGGTGGTGCCTATAAAAATATCGGGATTACACTCGATCAGGGATTCTATGGATTAACGAGTACCTTGTACCAGGCCAATTACAGCAAGTACCTTGTTCCCGGCGATGAACTGTTGGTAGAAACCGGCTCCGGTTCTGAAAAAGCATGGGTCAAAGATGTATCGCCATTAGCACTTCAAAGGGCTGACGGAACAAGCATTAGTAATTATCAAAGCCTGACAGTGATTCGTTCCGGAAGGCGCAACCAGCAAAGCATTTCCATAGGAAGCCTGACCAGTAAAAAACAGCCCTGGTACCAGGATGCGGGCGGCTACCATTTAAACATCAACGCAGGTATTGATATTATTAATGCGGGAGCCGTTGAACTGACGGATGAAACAAAAATTTATTGTGAATGTCTGGATCCCAATCAGCCGCATAACGATTACGTCGTGGGACTTAAAGGCAACTGGCGCCAGGCCCGCTCGTATACCTATTTAACTGATCGTAGCCAGACAAGGGCCAACGACAACCTGAACATTCGTACCGACGGTATCTTTACTGCTTTCACCCCTTTCTATACACCCGCCGGAGGTTCCGATCAATATCCATTGAACTGGAACCAAAACACCAGCAACTGGACCTGGGTAAATGAAGTAAGTATTTTTAGCCCTTTTGGCAATGAACTCGAAAACAAGGATGCCCTGAACCGCTATTCGTCTGCTTTGTTTGGATACAGTAACAGTCTGCCATTGGCTGTATCTTCAATGGCCAAATACAACCAGATTGCTTACGACGGCTTTGAAGATTATGATTTTAAAGCCTGTCAGAACGATCACCTCGGTTTCAGGCTGAATAATTCAAGCGCAGTTCGTCAAAGCAATTCCAACTGGCAAAAGTATTCGCATACAGGTAAACGAAGTATTAAAGTAAGCAACGGTTCATCAAAAAGTGTAACCAAAACCCTTAACAAATGCGATGCGCAGAATGTGTCAAATTGATCCAACATAAATTTAAAAAAGAGATATGTTTAAAAATCATCTTAAAAAAATAGTATTGATCACTTTTCTCATGAGTGGTTTCGTGGGTATGTCGCAAACCAATTCCACCATCAGAATTATGGATTTACACCTGATTCAGGATATGATAACAGAAAGCACCGATACGGCGCTGGTGAATTATAAATTGCAATTTAAAATTGATACCGTTGCCCTCGCGAACAAGGTAAACATACTTCTGGGAACTGCTGCCAATGCTGGTAATGTGTTTACAACACAGGCTGTCTTTAACCATGCCGATGGTATTGAAAGGATTGTTTATGAAAACCAGGATTATGCGGTAAACGGGTACACCGTTTATTTATTGCTGCGTTTATCCAAACCCCAGTCCGCTTCTTTTAAATATGTATCGGTCTATATAGAAGACAATAGTGGTAATTACACCCCAAAATTAAGCTTACAGGTTAATGATTAATATTTATAATTAATGAAAAAGAGTTTTTTTATTGCTTTTTTGATAGGTGTTCAGGGCCTGTTTGCCCAAAACCACTATATCGTTACCACCACCAACGATCCGGCCAATCCGTTTAATACGGTTCAGGGCGAATTCAGGTGGGCCATTCAGCAGGCCAACGCCCATGCAGGCGTCGACTATATAGATTTTAATATTACCGACGGCACTCCTGCAACCATCAACCTGGTATCATCACTGCCTGCGCTTACAAGCCCGGTAATTATTGATGGGAATACACAACCTGCAAATGGATACACCGGAAGTGCACTTAAGGTAAATCTTGTTTCGGATAATATTATTTTTTATTTATATCCTTTGTCTTCCGGAAGTACCGTAAAGAATATTTTAATAAATAATGGACTTAATTACGATGGGCTTGTGATTTCAGAATCATCTGGTAACACTTTTGAAAACAATGTAGTCTACAAGAGTAGTTTTTTATGGATTATTGCCGGTGATGCCGATAACAATACTTTTAAAGGCAATATTTTAGGTACGGATAATGCATTTTCAACCACATCCGCATATTCCAATGAAGGGATAAGACTAACGAAAATAGGCACAAGGTACCCAGACAACACTATTTTTGGAGGATTAACGAACGGTGAAGGCAACTATTTTTACAATATGCTGGATAGTAATGCGCCTCTTGACATTCAGGCAGGAACAGGGAATAAAGTTGTAGGGAATATTTTTATACACAATTCAAAAAACATTGATATTAATGGCAACTCCGGCTGCCTCGGTAATAATTGTAAGACTAAACCTGTTTACCAGGTTGTTGCTTCTTCTTCTAATCTTCTCACCGTTTGGGGAACAGGTATTGCAGGCGACCTGATAGAAGTATACCTGAGCAATAGTGGTGGAATTGATGCTATACAGTTGTTGGGCAGATCCACTGTAAATGCTTCGGGACAGTGGAGCCTTAGCGTGAATGGTTATCCTGCAGGAACAAAAGTAATTGCAACCGCAACAAACAATACCGATGGTACATCGGAATTTGGCTTGCCGGTTACAGCTACCGCAAATAATGCCTGTTGTACACAGCCTGCAATTACATCCTCAGCTCCCGAAGGAGTGGATGCCTTCTGTTTAAGCAACCCGGTTTTGTTTCAGCTGACTTGTAACAATACTCCCGCAGGAACAGGATCCTATTCCTGGAACTTTGGTGATGGAAATTCCACAACAAGCTCCGGTGCGGGCATATCGCATACTTATACTGCTGCGGGAAATTACACTGTAAGTGTGCAAAGTACTATTAGCGGTTGCCCTCCTGTAAACCTGTCAGATACATTAACAGTTTTAAATTGTAATACAACTTCCTGTTGCACTTCCCCTTCCATCTCCGTATACACCAGTTCCGGTAACTGTGTCAACCAGGCCATCGGGTTTCAGGTCAACTGCAATGCAGGCACTATTTCAAACGCAAGTTACAACTGGAATTTTGGCGATGGCAATACCCAAAGTACATCCACTGCAAATGTGACCCATGCTTATACCGCAACAGGTTCCTATACTGTAACGCTTGTTATTATTATACCTGGTTGCAACAGAAAAACAGTTACGTATAGTATAGCTGTTGGAAATTGCGCCATTCCCTGCGAGGACTGCATCAGTTCCTTTGCACCCGATGCCGGTGATTATGTGGTAAGTTTATGGGTGCGTGAAGATCAGCCCGTTTCGGTAAACACCTATACCTCCGGTGTGGAAATTAAATTCCTGAATAATTTACTGCAACCCATAGGTACTGTTATAAGTTTTACAGCAAATGCTTCCAATGTTATTATTGATGGCTGGCAAAAAGTAGAAGGGAAATTTACCGTTCCGCAAAATGCCTATAAAATGGTAATAGACTTAAAGAACAATGCCACTACTGCAAATGTTGATGCCTACTTTGACGACATTCGCATACACCCTTTCAACTCCGGTTTTAAATCCTATGTCTATGATCCGGTAAGCTTGCGGCTGATGGCCGAACTCGACCAGAACAACTACGCTACTTTTTACGAATACGATGAAGAAGGGAAATTGGTACACATTAAAAAAGAAACCGAAAGGGGAATAAAAACAATTAAGGAAGCGGTGAACAATACAAGAAAGAAATGATTAGCTGATGTGATGATTAGCCAATTAGCTGATGGGGGAACCTGATTTGAGGATGAGCTGATTTGAAGATTTGAGGATAGGAGGCCGGTAAATAAAACGAAATAGGATAGATGATTAGCTGATGAACCGATGATCCAAAACTAAGAACTAAGAACACTGAACTAAGAACTAAAGAAGTTGAAAGAAAAAAAACATAAACTGCTTATTCTACTGCTATTGCTGAATGCGTTTGTTTGGGCACAGGACATGAAGCAGGATTTTCTGAACATCAATAAAGTCTACCACAAAAACACCTGTGTAAACATGTCTATGGCCTATACCCTGTATGAAAACCACAGCAGCACAACAGCGGTTGAAAAATTAGAGGGCATGGTAAAACGCATGGGTGAATGCATGCATTATAAACTGTCGCACATTGAATACCTGAGAAATACAAAATACAACCTGATGATTGACAACCAGGCTAAACTGATGGTACTTACTGAGCACAACACCAAACTTTTCGATTGGGATGAACAGGCCTATTTTGGAAACCTGGACGCTTATTTGAAGATGTGTGACAAAAGTACCTATTCCACTCAGGGTGCTTATGCGGCTTACGACCTGCAGATAAAAAGCGGAAAATATTCAAGGGTCATTATCAGCTTCGACAAAAAGAAATACCTCATTCATAAAATGGTTTTTTATTACCGCGAGGCCATTGATATTTCAAAAGATAAGTCTGGAAAAAAGTCAAGCCCACGTTTGGAAATAGACTTTTCGGGTATCAATACAAGTGTTCAATACACAGAAAATGATTTTTCGGAAATGAATTTTTTAAACAAAACAGAAAAAAATTATACCTGCAAACCTGCGTATAAGGATTTCAGGTTAAAGGTGGAATTATTTGATAAAAAAACAAAGTAGGATATTAAATCATAGCTATATGAGAAAGCTGTTAATTGTAATTTTTGGTTTAGTTGGTTTGCAAACCTTTGCAGGGATTGAAAAATATACCAACCGGGTGAGTGCGGCATCGCTTACATCTAATTCCGTATTTGCGGTGAAGGTGCAGGACTTCCAATACCCCACCATGCAGAACAATGCCCAGTGGCCTGCTTTGTTTTACAACAAACAAATTAAAAACAGGTTTACCCTCGGCATCGATCATGCCCTCAGCAATTATGTGCCCGATAACTATACCCTGGCGGTTGATGTAATATTAAAATATCAATCTTATGTAAATGGTGCCTTTGTAACCAGCACGGTAAACAAACACTTAACACTTTCTAATTACCAGGCCAATAACAACTGGAGCGATAAAGTGGCCGTAGAAATACCCGGCGGAAACCTGCTGGAAGTGATTGTTACACCAGACAACAGTACCCTTCCTGCCGGACGTACTTTAAGTCAGCTGAACCTATACTTTGAAGCCGAAATTGAAGTGGAACGTTATTACCAGTTTAATCCCAATGCAGCTATTGCGGCTAATGCAGTAAATCACGATGCTTCTGCCATCAGCGGCCGTGGCGAGCTCAGCATACACTGGCCCGTAGTTAGCGGTGCCGAAGAATACGACCTGGAATGGGTGTACATCAATGATTACAATACAGCAACCGGTACCTTCCTGGCTATCTCCGCTATTCATCTCGAACAAAATTTATTCAAGGTAAACAGCACACGCATTTCTACCGTCAACAGCTGGTATTCTTTCCCTTATGTATATGGTCATGGTTATATTTTATACAGGGTAAGGCCTGTGGGTTATGTGGCTACAAACAACTACAGCAGTCCGGTTTACGGGCCATGGTCTTCCGATATTACAACTCCAATACTTTTGTCTGCTTATACAGGAAACACCTATTACACCACCAACTTTTCATACGAAGACCACCTGAATTACCAGGCCAGTATTACCTATGCCGAAGAAGGAAAAAGCAAGGCGGTAGTGAGTTATTTTGATGGCTCCATGCGCAACCGCCAGTCGGTAACCAAAGTTAAAACCGACGACAATGTAATTGTTGGCGAAACCTATTACGACCACCAGGGCCGCCCTGCTGTAAATGCTTTGCCTGTTCCCATCCCTGATGCCAAACTTGATTTTAAACCGAACTTTAACATCTCGCAGAATACAAGCGAGCCTTACAATAAAAGCGATTTCGATATGGATGGCAGCGGAGGCAATTGTACCTCTACCGTAAATGCCATGAAACAAACCGATGGGGCCGCCAACTATTATTCGCCCAATGCGGCCTTTACCGACGAACAACAAAAATACGTACCCTTTGCCAATGGTTATCCTTTTACGGTAGTGGAATACACCCCTGACAATACCGGGAAAATAAGAAGGCAGGGTGGGGTAGGGACTCAATACCAGTTGGGGACTAACCATGAAACAAAATATTTGTATGGCCATCCGGAGCAGGAAGAATTAGACCGCTTGTTTGGCTGCGAAGCCGGATATGCCGAGCGTTACCAGAAACAGGCTGTGGTAGATGCCAACGGACAGGTAAGCGTTACCTATACCGATGCGGCCGGAAAAACAGTGGCCACCAACCTGGTTGGAGAAGGGCCTGCCAACCTTTCTGCATTGAATGACGGTATGGTGCCCACCACCATTACCGTTGATGTACTGAACAAAACAAACCCTGCAGATTTATCGGATCATGGCGCACAAAATGTGATCGACTATGTAAGCGGAAGCATCAACATCAACAAAGAACTGATTGTAGCCCCCGCGCAAACAAGAGAATTTGAGTACCTGCTGATTATGCCCAAATTTACAGACGATTGTACAGTAAATTATACCAAACCCGATGGTACAGTGATTACCCGTACCGATCACATCTGCTACGATTGCGTGGCTGATTTACGTGTGAGCTTAACCGATGAGTGCAACAACGAATATTTATTAGGAGTGGGCAATACCAATGGTACAGCTACAACAAGCACTATACTGGGGCAAAACATCATCGACCAGATGAATGCCAGTCCCACCACATTTGACCCGCGCAATTGCAACGGAACACCTTTAACTTTCAGCAAAGGCGATATGAGTGACCCCTCTCACAAATGGGTTACCACCAATGCCGGTGGCCAGGAGGTGCAGCTGCCCGTTGGCAATTACACCCTCAACAAAACGGTGAAAATTAATGAAGAGGCTTTGCAGTTGTATGCCAAAGATTACTTAGACCCGGCTAAAAACAATTGCCTGATTAAATACGACGAGTTCCTGCAAACAGCCATTGCCGCTATGGATATCAGCGGTTGTAATGTGACCTGCGAGCAATGCCTGCAAAAAGTGCATGATTATGATACCACCCAAAACCCTAACTGTAAACCTTGTTTAACACCAGATCAGCTGATTCAACTGGCGGCTCAGTGCGATGAGATATGCAGTAAAAAAAGCAAAGTCTGCGAAGCTGCTTACCAGACTTTATTGCAGGATGTGAGTCCGCATGGGCAGTACGGACAGGTGAGCCCAGGTGGCGCTACTGTTAACGGAGTGTTTCAACAACCGCAGACAAATGTAATCAACCCGGCCTTGTTTCCTTTAACGGTATTTACCCGCCCTAATCAGTTGCCGCAAAACCAGGCCTACCGCTCCGATTACGGCTCCTGTACTTATGGCGCAGGTATTACATTAGACAATGTAGCTTACAAACTGGCCTGGGGCCCCAATGTACGTTATCCTTTAAACCTTGATATCCCGGCTTCCAACCCTAAACGTTATACTTACCTCGATCAAAACGGGGACATTGCTTATGTGAAAATCGAACCACAAACCGGAGGAGGCTACCTGCCCGCTATTTTGCCCGGTGCTACACCTGTGCAAATCAACGGCAACTATTATATACAACCACAATTCCTGGATGATGTAAAAGATATTATTTCCAACTGGAAAGCCACCTGGGCACATTCATTGGTGGCTTACCACCCAGAGTACAAAGACTATGAATTTTGTGTAAAAATTCAGGCCAGCCACGATTTTGATAAACAGATCTCTGAAATTACCACCATTGCTAATTTAGCTACGGCTACTTTTAGTCTGGCAAACGGAGGGACTTCGTCTGCCGGTGTAAGCAATGTTATGAGCGCTACTTCGTTGCTAACGATCGACCCCCTCTTTAACGGTACAGTTGATCCCTCTGCTTCTACCGGTATTGATGCTTCGGGGAACGAAGGAAGTCTGCTTACTCAGGCCCTGCAAAATTATGCGAAGGACCCTGCCGGCAGTACTTATTTCTCGGCCTGGGAACTCGCTTACCGTGCCGTTAATAACCCCAATAGTTTAAGCGGTGCCCCCTGTGCATCCGCTTCTTATCCAAACGGCTATGTTTTTGCCAGCGATAACGAGTGGAACGTGTTTAAAGGTTTTTACCTGAGCTTAAAACAGGCGCTGCTTAACCGCCTGATGGCCAAATACACCATTAACCGCACGGGTTACAATGGTTGTATGGGCGACGATCAGTTCAATGCCTTTAAAGATAATTTTTACCCTACCCTTGTTACTATTCCAAGTTCTTCTTATTTTATACCTCCATTCAGTTATTGGTCTTTCCCTGGTGGGAGTACTATATCACAATTCTACAACCCCGAACAGCCTTGTAATTATGCCACTTACGGCTTATACAAAGACAAATCGGCTCGTTTCCCAAACAATGCTTCCTTACTGGGTATGCAATCGCTGCAGGACGAAACAAGTTGTTACGACCCGGCCACAGGCGAAAAATTACTGATATGCCCTGAACAAAACCAGGCCATTGCCGACGAAACGGATGCACTCAGCGCTTTGGGGGCTTACAACAATTGCGGACAATGCCCCAACGACATCAGCCTGCAAAACCTGCTGAAAGGCCTGGCGACAAGGAGAACAAATGCGGGTACCGGTGATAAGGATTTAATTAACGGAGACAATGTGCAGTTGAGCTGTTATTCGCAAAACAACAGCAAATACCCCGAGTACATGCAAAGCCTGGAGAAAGCCATTTTCGGCAACAATTCCACCAGCGATTTGTCTACCTATCAGTTCAACAGTGCTGCTTCTACCAACACCGCTACATTTATAAATGGCTGGTTTAAGCGGGGCGGGACTAACAATGCCCTTCAGTTGGCCATTGTTCCTTCCGGCTCAATTTATTCGTTTGCAGACATTGTGGATATTTGCTGCCTCAAATTAACAAGTACGGTAAGCAACACGAATTTAACCACAAGTGCCGGGCATAATTTTACCTTAATAGCCAGGGTAATTGTTAAATCAACAGATGCGGCTTACGATCAGCTGAACCCTGCCCAAACAAAAGACATTAGCCTGGAAGGTTATATCCAGAACTTTGAAGTGGCGGCCTGTTCATTAGAGCCGGTGTGTACCAAAAGCACAGAAGCCCAGGAATTGCAAAACCTCTTCAATGCTTTGTTGTTCAGTAATTCAGCGGCCTCCATCAGCCAGGAATTTATCAGTGGCTCTGCTGTAAGTCTGGCTAACCTGCGCTACCTTCCTTTTCTGACAGACAACCTGAAAGATAAGCTATACGCAGCCATCAGCAACGGACAGTTTAATCCTGCTGCCACCTGGGCATGGAGCACGGGCACCAATGGGACTATATTAAACGGCCACCTGGCTGCATCAGGCATTTCCACCACCTGCGATTTTACTTTCCAGCTGGCAGGCGGACGCAGCTTTACAGGGATGAAAAAAATTAGCAACATCCTGCCCGATCCCTCGGTTAACAATGGTTTTAAAGCCAGGGCCCTGGTACCAACTATTGCTGATCCTACACATTTCGAATACATTGACCTTGCCGGTACTTCTTCTCTTATTTCAATGGGCACTTGTTCTACCCAACTTCCTCCGGCCCAGCAACAGGCTAATTCTTCGGCTTCGGCACAGGGTCTTGGCTTAAATGGGAATTGTCCGCTTAATTCGACTGCCATTACATCCATACAAGCGCTTATCCCGAATTTAAGCAACACCAACCTTGCAGCCCAATACACCAATGCTACCTGTACCTTAAACATTGTCATCCCTGCGGGCAGCCAGTATGTTTTGGCCGATGTTGCGGCAATTGCCAATTACCGGGTCGATCAAAACCATTTACTGGCCAATGGTAACAGCCATTACTTTATTGCCGAAGCTACTTTACGAAACGGTGCAAAAGCAATCATCGGCGGCAACTGTAATTTAGTGATAGGTACCTGTACCATGCCCGAAGCACCCTGCAACGACTTTACAGAGTTATACCCCAACGGTACTTTCGATAACACAAGCATTGATTTCAGCACCGACTTTACCCAGGCCAACTTTAACGGCAGTAACGACCCTTCCGCAGGAGAGTTTATGCTGGCTCCGGTTGAACCCTGGTTCTGTAAAAGTGAAGACCATACGCCTACAAGCACCAACGACAATGCCCTGATCTTTAAATTTTCCAACACAACGAATAAGATGTGGGAAAAAACCTTTAGCAATCTTAAACCCAATACCAATTACAATTTCTCGGCCTGGTTGAGCAGCCTGGCAGAAGTAAGCAATGTTGTTTTTAATATTGATTTTTCAGGTTCTGCTTCGTCCACAACAGCAACATACACCCTCACCACAGTAGATCCCGATCTTCCCTGTGCCTGGCAGCAGTTTAATTACACCTGGAACTCCGGCAACAACACCAATGTGATTATTCGTATGAGCAAAGCGTCCGGAACCAGCCGGGGTACTTTAATCGACGACATCAGCTTTAAACAACCCTGTGCTCAACCCTGCGACGGTGAAACCGAACTGGTGAACAACGGTACATTTGACAATGGAAACACAGGCTTTACCTCGGAATTTTCTTCTACCTTTGGTGGATACCAGGCCAACAGCACGCTTGTGTATATTGCAAGCAATATAAACGACAATGAACTTCCTAACGATGTTACCCCAACTGCCAACGGTAATTTTATTTATACCTATACCGCTGATTTAGCGGGCACTAAAGTTGCCTGGACGCAAACCGTGAACCTGCAGCCCAATAAAAATTACCCTTTCTCTTTATGGAATATGATTGATCGTGTTGGTGTTGGCGACAACAGAAGCTACGATTTTGATGTGGTTTTTCAGGGCAATGTTTCCACAGTTGTATTTTCAGTCAACAGGGCAACAGTTGATGGCGAAGCCTGGAAAAAATACACATACACATACAACTCAGGGGCCAATACCAGCGTAAGCATTAAAATAATTCCGAAACCTGTCAGCCTGATAAATTATTCTTCGGGAGGTGTTACTGAAACTTATGGAATATGGACTTATTTCGACGACATCAGCCTGAAAACCCCCTGCGAAACAGATGAACCACAAACCAGTACCCTGTGTAACATCCCCTCCATCAATATCAATGTTACCGTAGACGCCAACCCCTGCCTTACACAGCTCACCAATATAGCTACCGAAAATGCAGAACATAAATTTGATGCTTATATTGAAGCACAGCGCCAGCTCTTCAGGGATAAATACATACAGCAATGCCTGGCTGTGCAGGAAAAATTCCTGATGAAATATATTGATGCCGAACATCACTTTACCCTTTATTATTACGACCAGGCGGGTAACCTGGTACGCACCATTCCTCCGGCAGGCGTAAATAAAATTACCGACCTGGGCAATGGCCGTACTGCAACCGACGTGGCTGCCGACATGGCGCAGATCAAAATTGACCGTGCCAACGGAACCCGCACCGTGTTTACCAATCACAGCTATCCCACTACCTATAAATACAATTCGCTGAACCAGCTTACCCACCAGGTAATGCCCGATCACGAATTCATGAACAAGTTCAGCGCCGGTATGATCAACAACGGCATACCTGCCGGTCAAACGGTGAACAACCTGCAGTTTACCGATCAGAACAACGGCATGGCCTTTACCAGCGATGGTACACAGGGGCATATTTTTGTTACCGCCAATGGTGGTGCCACCTGGTCAGAAATCAATGCACTCGGCATCGGCAACATCAGCGATGTGGCCTTTATGGGCAACGCTGTTTATGCAGTGGGCGATAAGGGCCTTGTGCTTAAAACCAGCGACAATGGCGCGCATTGGGCAATAAAAACAAGCCCGGCCACCGAGCCACTCTTTAAACTCAACATCCTTCCGGGTTCGGGCACTATACCTTGTTATATTTACGCCTTTACCCAAAACGGCAACACATACCTTTCAACAGATGAAGCCGAAACCTGGAGCCCGGTAGTTTCCAACCTCGCCGTATTGAACGGCGCTGCCACCATCAGCGACATAGCCTTTGAAGGCAGTAAGGCCATGGCGGTTACGGCTAACGGAAAAATACTGTTGAGCAACGACCTTGCCAACTGGTACCAAACCAGTACTGTTTCTACTGTAAACCAAAACGCCATCAGCAGTTTAAACAGCGGCGAAGTATTCAGTATTGGCGACGACGGAACCCTGCTGAAAGCCACCAATACCGGCGCATGGATGGAAGTGTTCAACAACCTTAGTGTACCCCTTGTTCAACTGGCCTTTACGTCTGCACAAAACGGTTTTGTGCTGGGTGTAGACAATGGAACAAAAAAAGTCTACCAAACTACAGATGGTGGCAACACGTTTACCGAATTAACAAATTTAAGTGCTGTCAACAGTTTTGTAAAAGATGCCAACGGGAACATTTATATACTTACGCAAAACGGACAAATACAGTTGTACAGCAACGGCAACTGGCAGGCCTACGGCGCTTCGCTGAGTGCTTCCACGGTGGCTGCGGATGTGTTGCAGCAAACAGTACTGGCTCAGCTCAACGACGCCAACAAAACCATAAAACTGAGCGAAAATAACGGGGCCAGCTGGAGCAATGTAACAGCCGGAGGTTTGTCTGCTTTTGAATACATGACCGAACTGAAACTAAGTACCTACAACACTGGTACACACAGTGGCAACGGTTTTGCCCGCAGCAACAACGGGGCTTTTTATAGTTTTGTTTTATCTTTTACAAACAACACCTACAGCGTGACCTTTACCAACAAGGTAGCGTCTGCGGCCAATGTAACAGACTTTGCCGTACTTGCCAATGGAACCGCCGTAGCGCTGGGCAACGATGGTAAAATTTACAAAGGCACTGCTTATACGGCTCAAACCATTAGTGCCGGTATGGCTACCAATGCCCTGGATATAGATGCCAACGACAATATACGCGTGGTTGGCAACAAGGGTGAAATATGGACACAAACAGCAGCTGCGGGAGCCTGGGCCAGCTCAACAGGCCAGGTGCAAGTGCCAACACTTACCGGTGCTGCGTTAAGCGGACAACATTATTACGCGGTGTCCAACGATGGAACCATTTTACATTCCGACAACAACGGGGTGAGCTTTAAAACAGAAGCCACTGCCGCCAACGACAATTACACGGCTGTGGCCACCGATGGTACCTTCAGCACGGCTGTAGCGGTCAACGGAACTTATACATACCGTACAGGTTCAGCTGCCTGGCAAAACGGAAGCCTCAGCCCTGCTGTGGCCCTGAAAGATGTAACAGCCTACAATGGAAAAACTTACCTGCTTGCACAAAACGGACAGGTATTCGAAAACAACAACGGAACCATTGCTTCCCCGGCTTTCCAGGCCAATACCTATGGCAATAACTTTAGCGCCCTTGCCGCGGCAAGTGTTGCGGGTACTACCCACATGTTTAGCGTTGGGGCCAATGGTATTATCAACCATTACAACGGAACTGCCTGGGCCCTGCAAAATGCCCTCGTACCTCCGGTTATTAAAGGCTCTTCCTTTGCCGGCAACTTTGGTGTGGCCGTAGGCGATGGCGGAAGCATACTCACCACCACCAACACCGGGCAAAGCTGGACTACAGTCGCATCCGGTACAAGCAACAACCTCAATGCGGTATTTGTGCTCGACAACAGCAAGGCCATTGCTGTGGGCGATGCCGGTACGGTGTTGAAAACCACTAATGC
Organism: Bacteroidota bacterium; assembly: GCA_023251755.1. Lineage (GTDB taxonomy): Bacteria > Bacteroidota > Bacteroidia > B-17B0 > Aurantibacillaceae > JAHEYF01. The sequence continues at coordinate 44,027 of JAHEYF010000015.1, read as the reverse complement.
CGGACAAACCTGGACCAGCTTTGGTTCAGCAGCCAATGTAAAATTAACAGCCCTGCATTTCGATGCCTCGCACAGCAGCGGATTGATTGTAGGCGCCAACAAAGTCTACAAGCTGAACCCTGCCCTTACTACCCTTACAGACATCAGCTCCTCTTCCTGCAACGGGAACTTTAACGGGGTGTATGTAATAAACCCTGCCAATGCTGTAGCAGTGGGCAATAGCGGACTCATTGTACAGATCGGCCACCTGAACACCGGTAGCCCCGACCTGACCTGCGTAAACATCACCTGGACACCTGAACACCTGCGCGCTGTGAACTTTAAAGACAACCAGACCGGTTATGCCGCAGGCGACAACAGCTTGGTGCTGAAAACCATTAACGGCGGAAACACCTGGGCCAATGTAAACAGCGGCCTTGCTGCCGGAACCAATGTAAATGCCATCGACCTGAACGGCTCAGACTATTACCTCGGTGGTAGCAGCGCTGCCGTAGCAGGCATCAGTGATATGAGCGACGAATGGTCCGATCATTTTTATTACGACAGGCTGGGCCGCTTGGTGGTATCGCAAAATTCCAAACAGTTTGCCAAATCGCCCACCACATACAGCTATACCCTATACGATGCCCTGGGCCGCATACGCGAAGTGGGCGAAGCCGCCGCGCAAAGCACTATCGAAAACCAGTACATCAGCAAGCAGTTGGACGATGCCCTGTTTAGCACCTGGTTAAGCGCAGCCACTAAAACAGAAATGACCCGCACCGTTTACGACCTGCCTGTAAGTATAAACATCCCCGGCTTTGCACAAAACAACCTGCGCAACCGCGTATCCTACACCACCTTCCAGCAAAGCGACGGAGCGGCTTACGACCAGGCCACGTATTACAGTTACGACATACACGGCAATGTCAACACACTCATCCAGCACCATGTTGCCCTTGCCGCTATTGCAGCCGGTACCCAGCAGTACAAACGCCTCGATTACGAATACGACCTCATCTCCGGAAAAGTAAACCGTGTAGTTTACCAGAACGGGCAGCCCGACCAGTTTATGCACCGCTACGAATACGATGCCGACAACCGCATTACCAATGTGTATACCTCTGCCGACGGGGTGCTTTGGGACCAGGATGCCCGCTACGATTATTACAAACATGGCCCATTGGCCCGTACCGAAATTGGCGACCTGAAAGTGCAGGGAATTGATTACGCCTACAACTTGCAGGGATGGATAAAAGCCGTAAATTCGAACGTGTTGAATCCTAAAAACGATATTGGTAAAGACGCCTACATTCCTGCCCAGCAGCAGCCCGGCAATGGGCTCTACGAGCGCATACCGGCTGATGAGTTTGGCTACTCCCTGCATTATTTTAACGGGGATTACACCGCGCAGGCCAGCAGCAATGCCACAGCCGATTATTTCCTGGCCTCTACCTCGGGCAGTGCCACCGAAGCCAGCCGCAAAGATTTGTACAACGGTAATATTTCGGCCATGGTTACTTCCATCAACAAATTGCGCGACCCTTCCCTTGCTGTTCCGGCACCGGGTGGTTACAGCACTTACAAAGTATTTGCCTACGACCAGCTGAACCGCCTGAAAGAAGCCGCTTTTGAAGGCAATATAGATGTAAGTGGCAATGCATTTGCAGCTACAACCACCACGAACAACTACAAAGAAAAATTCAGTTACGACGCCAATGGTAACATAACCGATTTAGAGCGTTTTGACGGTACTGGCACCCAGTACGATGATTTTGAATACAAGTACCAGAACACCGGCTCCGGCTTTAAACGCAACACCAATAAACTAAGGGCCGTAAGTGATAACCCGGCCTACACCAATGTAAATACCGCCGACATTGATGCAGGCCAACACCTGGATGCCAATGGGCACACCGCAACTGACAATTACCAGTACGACCAGATTGGCAACCTGATTAAAGACGAACAGGAAGGCATTGCCGCTATTGACTGGACGGTTTACGGCAAAATAGCCAAAATTACCAGGCTTACGGGCAGCGCCAAACCCATGCTCGAGTTTAAATACGATGCATCGGGCAACCGCGTGGCCAAAACAGCCACTTACCCCAACGGCAAAATAAGCCGCCAGTATTATGTGCGCGATGCCCAGGGCAATGTAATGGCCATGTACGAGCACACTTTTGATGCCGGCACACAACAGCCCTTTAGCCTTAGCGAACACCATGTTTACGGTAGCAGCCGCCTGGGTACCAAAACCTACGGGCCAAACGGCAAAGACCTGGAAAACACCCCGGCAGCTGACTTATACACCCGCAGCCTGGGCCAGAAGAACTTTGAATTAAGCAACCACCTCGGCAATGTATTGACCGTTGTAAGTGATAAAACAAACCCGCATTCGGCAAATAACACAACAATTGACGCAAATATTTCCGACCCAATCAGCGCTTCAGATTACTATGCGTTTGGGATGGTAATGCCTAACCGATCCTATTCCTCAAACGCCTATAAATATGGGTTTAATGGGAAGGAGAAGGATAACGAGATAAGTGTTGATGGAGGGGATTATCACTTCGGGGCGAGGATTTATGATAGTAGATTAGGTAGATTCTTATCTGTCGACCCCGACGCTCCTAAATATCCATTTATGTCTCCATATTGTTTTGCAGCAAACAACCCGATAAAGTTAATTGACGAAAATGGCAGAGGCCCTGTTGACCCAAGAACAGGGAATAGAATATCCTCTAATGTTATAAATACAATCACATGGGGATACGTTTATAGTCGACCGAATCATCATCCAGGGCCATTTGCAAAGGATGATGATCTTTCAGCTACTTCTGGTTTTGGACAATGGGCTTCGGATGATGACCCTGTTTATAATGGGCTGCCAGATAAGGAAGATAATTATTACAAAGATAGAATTGTAAAAGCACCAATTTATGCAAATGTTGCTTATGATGGTAAAACAGAAACGTTTAAAATAAATACTGAAATTAGAACTTCAAAAGGAAAACAAGGGGCAGAAAACTTTTACACACCTTCACAAACAGGGAATTATGCTTTTGCTACAGAAGAATTATTTGGAAGGAATTTTACCGTAACAGAGGTTCAGGATGGTTGGATACATCAAGAATCCAACTTTACTCAAAAAGGGGAAACCAATGAATATTACTTATCTAAGCAAACATCGTTTGATGTTGTATTACAAGAAGCAGGCACAAAAGTAACTAAAACATATAATGGAAAAACAGGATCTGCAATGGTTCATACAACAACAACTTACAATGTAACTGTATATGAAACCACAAATACTTATGATGAATCGGGTAAAGTAACTGGTTCTGAACAAAAGACGTATTCGTATCAAAAAGAAAAAACGGAGTCAAAACCAGAATAGTAGCAGCATGAAACAAACTCAGAATAAAGTAATTGATACAATTCTTATTTCACTATTCCTTTTATTAGGGATGTGTTTAATATTTATGAATTACAGGATAGTTCATTTGCTATTTTTATCTATAGCTTTTTTGAGCATATTATTAGGTTTTAGCAAAGCACAAAGTAAGTGGGTAAAAATATTGTATGCAGTCTATTTTTTGCCTTTTATATGGCTTATAACAAATTTATTTATATACAACATTATACTCGGTAAAGGGTTATTAATTTTCTTATTTCATGTGCTATTTGTAATCTATGGTATTTACATGCTATATTCGTATAAAAAGTTATCTCTAATTAGTAAGCTATTTTACATCTTACTTACACTTTATCCTATTTTCAGATATACCATCAAGGCTTCATCAGTAATAGTTATAGTAGATATAATACTAACAACTTTAGCAGTACTCGAGTTCTTATTAAACAGGAATAGAGATGAGAAGTATTTGGTCTTCGCAGTAATGTTCAATAGTTTATTACACGCAAAAAATTGCATTGTAACTGTAAGCTCCCCTGAAAGTTGACCGCCGCAACTTCTGGGAATCTTTTGTAATCACACCTTCGATATATCGTAAACCGTATTTTATATTTGTCGGACATGGAACAAAAGTATGTATTTTATAATACGGATAGCATGACGATTATGCTGGCACGGACAGCATGTCCGCGCCAGTGCATTGTATTTGCAGGGCAGATGGCACAACTGATTTATCCGGAATATTACGCGATTTCAAAACTTTTACATCTAAAAAACTGATTAAACAAATAGAAGAAGATCCGGAAAGCAGGCGTGAATGGATGCTGGAATATTTTCAAAAAGCCTGTGAACATTTAGCAAAGGACCAGAAATATAAAATATGGCAAGACGGTAATCAGGCAAAAGAAATTTTCAGTCCCGCCTTTTTGTATGAAAAACTGGAATACATCCACAATAACCCGGTAAAAGATTTAATAGTTGAAAAACCCGAGGACTATTTGTTTAGCTCAGCACGTAATTATGCAGATCTTTCAAGTTTTTTAGACGTCGTTGTCTTAGAACCTAAACCAGTGTTTTTAAAATAACCGAAAACAAAACGATTAAGGTGGCACGGACAGCATGTCCACGCCAGCGGGGGAATTATTTGTTTGGTGAAATAAAGTATATCTCTTTTCTTCCAGTAAAGGATTTTATTCCTTGAAATTCTTTCTGATTAGGACCAGACCTTAGCTTAACATAGGAATAAAGTGTAATTTTATTTAAACACTTTTTTTCGGAATCATTAAAATTAATAACATAATAATATTTTTTTTTAGGATCAAGCTCCAATTTTTTCAAAGGATATGGAATAAAAGAATAGAATTTATCGTTATTATCAACCAGTTGATATACTTGAATGGGCATTTTATTGTTTAAATTAAGTTTGAAATTTGCCGAATCAATAATTTTTGAATTAGTTATTTCAAGTCTTAATTTATAGGTGTTTGTGCAATGAATATATGATAATGAACCAATTATTAATCCCAAAGAATCATCTACAACCTCAAATTTTGTAGATCCATCGAAATAGAAAACTGTCTTTTCATCAAATCCATTAGATAAAGAACATGATTGTAGAATAGCTACAAAGAGTGGATACAAAAATCCAATTTTAACTTTTGTTTTCATTACTTCTTCTTTACTTTTGCTGTAATAGTTTCCGCTTCATCTATACCGTGATCTTTATAAGATATATCTAGCTCAATTCCTGCTTGTTTGAATTTACTTACTACTTTATTTAGTTGATTTTGATTCATTCCAGTAAAATCAAATTGGCTGACTCCCATTTTTAATGCCTTTTTAAGACTCCGACTTTGTCCTCGAAACAGGTCAAATACAATCATTGCAGACATAGTTATGTTCATCGTTTTTTCCTGTACTCCGAACGCCTGAGGAAAGCCATCTCTAGCGCACATGTAAAGAGCTTGCGCGTTATCAGGAATGCCTCTATCTGCATCAGTAAAATAAGGTGCTCCAAGGTGTTGCCAGGTTGATCTACCATAATGTGAATATGCGTCCTGTAAAGCGTGTAGCCCTTGCCCAAAATCCCCTAAGTCCATGGTGGCAGTTGCTGCTGTCAATATTTTATCCCAACCAAAACTCATTCCTCTTTCCATTGATCCCTTATAGGTTAATATTTCTCTAGCATACTCTGCATCTGACATCATACTATGATAGCGAGAATTCTTTTCATGCTGGGAATCAGCAGTTTTATTATAATTAATCCCCGGCCTATTCGGTTGTAATAAATATAAACATCCTTTGTCGTTATACTTTGTAAGCACCTCTTGTGTTGGATGATCAGCGTATGTAGAGGCATAATGAGCTAGTAAATCTGCTGTTTTACAATCATAACCCAATTTTAATAAAGTCCTGAAAGTCATAATATAATGGTTATGGACAGAAAATTTACCATCTGGATCAACATAAAGGACAGGAGAATTATTAAATGCAGAATATGGTGACATACTTGGTAAATCTTTAGACCTAGGATCCAATGCTAGCCACCTTCCTATCCTTCCATCATATATCCTGGCTCCAAAATCCAAATCCCCTCCATCAACACTTATCTCGTTATCCTTCTCCTTCCCATTAAACCCATATTTATAGGCGTTTGAGGAATAGGATCGGTTAGGCATTACCATCCCAAACGGATGGTAATTGTCATTGTATGTCAGTAAGTTAAAGAACGATTGGCGATCAAATGTAGTGTTTTTTGCTTGTTTTTGCAGCTAAAAAAGAAGTGTTTTTTGTTAAAATTTATGCCCCATTTTGTAAGCCGTATAGGTAGAATTTTCTAAATTTCAGGATTATAATCATAAAATAGTATACTTTTTTCGGATTATAACCTGAAAATTCACTATATTTGCTTGAATATGATTGCCAGGATCTTATACAGTAAAATAAGTGAAGACTTGTTTAAAGGCAAGGCCATCATTATTTTAGGTGCCCGGCAGGTGGGGAAAACCACAGTTTTAGAGGAGTTGATAAAAAACTCCGGGGAAAAATACCTTTTTCTGAATGCCGATGAACCCGATGTAAGGGAGCGTTTAACCAGGGTCAGTTCTTCGCAATTAAAACAATTCATCGGTCAGGCCAAACTGGTGGTGATAGACGAGGCCCAACGCATCAGTAACATAGGCCTTAGCCTTAAACTCATTACCGATCAGTTAAAAGGAGTGCAGCTGATAGCCACAGGCTCATCTGCCCTTGAGCTCGCTAATGAAATTAATGAACCCCTTACGGGCCGCAAATATGAATACCGTCTTTTCCCGCTTTCTGTAAAAGAAATGACAGACCATCACGGGGAGCTGGAGGAAAGCAGGATGCTGGAAACACGGTTGGTTTTTGGAATGTACCCTGAAGTAATTACAAGTGCCGGCAATGAAAAGAAAATACTGGAGGGCCTTACCGGAAGTTATTTGTACAAAGATATTTTCTCTTTTCAGCAAATACGCCGCCCGGAAATTATTGAAAAATTATTACAGGCCATTGCCCTTCAGGTTTGTAATGAAGTTTCTAACCATGAACTGGCCCAACTGATCTCTGCCGATCCTGCAACGGTTGAACGTTACCTTGGACTGCTGGAACAGGCTTTTGTTATTTTCAGATTGTACTCGTTTAGCAGGAATCACCGGAATGAATTGAAGAAAAGCCGGAAAATTTATTTTTACGATAATGGGATCAGGAATGCCCTCATCGCCAACTTCAATCCCTTGTCGTTAAGGCAGGATACAGGTGCCTTGTGGGAAAACTTTCTGGTAAGCGAACGCCTGAAATACCTTCATTACAACGATTTGCTGAGCAACCGCTTTTTCTGGCGCACCCTGCAGCAACAGGAAATAGATTATATTGAAGAACGGGATGGGAAATTATTTGCCTTTGAATTCAAATGGAACAAAAAAGCAAAGGAGAAGTTTCCGAAAACCTTTCTGTCGGCGTACCCGCAGGCGGAAACCGCACTTATTCATCCGGGTAACTTCCGTTCATTTGTGATGTAGTTGCTTGCTGTTTTGATGCTTGTTGAGAAATTAGCCCAGCATATCTTCAACACCTAACTTGTTCTCATTTACCTGCCTCTCCCATCAGCTAATCAGCTATTCATCACATCAGTTAATTCCCCAACCGCTTCATTTCAGCACATTCTCCCCCTGCTTCATCGCACTGATCTTTTCAAACACCTTGTCTGTATGCTCATCAATATGCCCCTGTGCAAATTCCACGTAACGGAAAAATTCCTTGCTGTTGGGCGCATGGCCCGATATGGAACGCACCACCTGTTCGGGCATGTTGAGGCGCAGCATGGTGGTAATGGCGGTGCGGCGCATGGTGTGCGTAGTGAGGTGATCGGCTAAGGTGTAATGTGTTTTCTTTGCCTTGTTTTTGTACACCACATAACGCTGCCCCCGCTTTTCGCGGTACTTGATCATGGGTTCTTTTAAGTCCATGTAGCGGCCCAGCTCCTTCAGGTTGAGGTTGAACCGGGCCTTGCTGAGGGCGGGCAGCAATGTTTTTTGTTCTTCGTGGTATTTTTTTAAAATGTCTACCGCGTATTGGGGCAATTTAATGGTGGTGTGGGTATTGGTTTTTTTGGAGTCTACTTTAATATAATAACCCTTGTTGTAATGGTGCAGGTTTTGTTTGGTAAGCCCCAGCAGGTCCGATTGGCGCAGGGCCACCGTGCAGCCAAACACAAATATGTCCTTTGTTTTTTGCAGGTGCCCGGGTAATTTATCGTTCAGGCCCTGGTCGTAAATCAGGTAATTCAATTGCTCGGGGCTGAGGGCCACAATGGGTATGTCTTCGTGCGGCACATAAAACAATTTGTAATAATTGCCCACCTGCAGGTTGCATTCGTTGTTGAGGTAGGTAAAAAAGGTACGCAGACTTTTAACAATATTGCCCACGTAATTATCGTAAAAGTCGAGTTCAAAATACAGGTAATCCGTAAAGTCTTTGTAAAACTTTTTCCAGTATTTTTTTACCCGTTCTTTTTCGGTGTTGCTGAGTTTGTTTACGAGGTAGAGCTTGATTTCAAAGCCGCTGTGCTCCACAAACTTTTGCAATAACTTGTGGCAATAGGTGTAATTTTCGATGGTACCGTTGCGGATTTTTTTACCGTCTTTTTTTACCCTTTTGCCCCGTGCCGTATCCCGAACAAACTGTGCAAACAATTTAAAAAACTGTTCCTGCGAATAAAATTTTTCTTTGGTGCGCATCTCAGACCTGCTTTATAACAGTAACAAAGATAGGAATTGGAAATGACCTGGCCTGAAGCTGTATTTTTGGCCGAATGAATTATTTATACCGACCCCCCTTGAGTCAGATACTTTATGGATATGCTCGTGAAGGTATTTGCCCGGAATGGTGTGTTGATTTGAGCCTTAGATTTTCTGTGTCTGGCAAATCATAAGCACTTCCGGCTTACTAAATAAATCAAAAACAAGGTATTGAAGGTGTGCTGGAAAGATTTCATCCGCTGTGGGGCAGGATGATTAAATTTTTAATCCCTGAACACGCTTGGGACTTCTTCCCCGACGAAATACAGCCAGTACTATTTTTTATCACTATCTACAAAATAATAAATGCCATAGGGAAAACGGTCAGTTAAAGCTGCTCTTATTTCTTTGTGTCTTTTCTGAAATAATAAAGGACTGCGGGTAATAACATTGATACAAGCATCTACAGCTAACAAAAATTCATCCCCTAAACCAGTAAGCTTTTCTTCATACCATTTGTAAGCTTTGGCTAAATGAATTTCTGCTTTAGGCCTTACAGTAAGATGATAGGTCATTTTTTGGATTTGATCCTTGATTTAACTTCATTCCAGGTAGAACCAGCTTTTGGGTTTTTCTTATAATCCGCCAGTTCATTATCTAAAAAAGTTTTCTCATCTGACCTTAACTTAAATTCACCGGAAGATGATTTTTCTGAAGCAATACTGTCCCAAATAGTTTCCACCCATAAAATACGCTCTGATAAGCTTAATTTTAATATATCATTTAGTTGTAACATGAAGTAATAAATATACCAACAAATATAAAAAAGGCATGGAGAATAGCAAGAAATACAAGCATTTAAACAGTCTGAATGTGCTGTAACTATTGAAAACAGAAAGGCTACAGGAGAAGAATTAAAATCAAAGCATTTGTATCAACTCTTCAACCATCCGGGCAATGTATTGGATATGTAATACGAGCCTTTAACAACCAGGTCGTTCAACGCCCTTTCATATCCGCCAGCTTAGACTGAAAAGTAAAACCCAAAACATCGGCCCTTTGTTTGGCTAATTCGGCCTTATCGCCTTCAAACAAATCGTTGACCGTGGCATGAAAAATATGCAGCCATTGTTTAAAGTGGCGTTCATCAATATTCAAATGCACATGCTTGTCGAATACATTGCCGGTAAAGCCGGCTTCATCCAGCAATATAAAATTCCAGAAGGCGAACATGCGCGGAAAATGCGCTTCAAAATCGACGCCTGCAAAATGCGGGGCCAGTAAGTCATCCTGCAATACCCGATCGTAAAATGTTCTTACTAATAATTCTACGTCCGCTTTGGTTTCAATGTTTTTTCGCATAGACAAAAATAGCTTAATTTACGAGTTACGAAGTACGATTGACGAATATAGAAATATGAGGCCCGATTGGCAAAGTAGAAAGTCTGTTGTGCCCTGTATCTTGTATCCAGTCTGTGTACAATATACAGCATATGGTGTACATTCTCTAAATACCTGTTGAATACAGCTCATCGCAATCTACTAAGAACTTTGAACAAAGAACTTCGAACTTTTAGCCAACACCGTACAGGTAAACCGGCTCACACAACACAATTCATTTTGCTGGTTGTATATTTTTATATCCCAGATGTGGTTTTTGCCTTTAATGTGTATGGGTGTACAAATGCCTGTAACTGTTCCGCCGGTAACGGCTTTAACGTGGTTGGCATTAATTTCAACACCTACTCCTATAAACAAATCGGGGTTGTTTACTAAGTAAGAAGCAATGCTGCCGATTTCTTCGGCCAGTGCTACATAAGCCCCGCCGTGGCACAGGCCAAAGGGTTGTTTGGTGCGCTGGTCCACCGGCATAGTGGCTTTTATATAATCGGGGCCTATTTCGCTTACTTCAATGCCCAGGGTTTGTCCCAGGGTTCCTTCGTACATCCATTGTAAATCGGCTGGTGTGGGGTTTCCAAACCATATTTTATTGCTGCTCATGCTGGTATAGTTCTTTAATTAATCGGATCGTATGTTCAATTTCTTCTGCTGTAGTGTATTTCCCCAGGCTGAACCGCAGGGAACTGTAGGCGTCTTCATCACTCAGACCCATAGCCCTTAATACATGCGAGGGCTCTGCACTGGCCGAGGTACAGGCCGAACCTGTAGCCACAGCAATGTGTTTCAACTTCGACAAAAGTGTGTTGGCTTTTAGTCCCGAAAAACAAATATTGCTGGTGTTGTACAGCCGGTGCCGGGTGCTGCCGTTAATGCGGAGCCCCGGAAGGTCCAGTAACTGGTGCTCCAAATGGGCGCGTAATTTTGAAATGTTGCTGTTGTTTTCCCACATCTCGGCTCCGGCAATTTGGCAGGCTTCACCCAGTCCAACTATACCGGGTACATTCAGTGTTCCCGAGCGCAGGCCCCTTTCGTGTCCGCCCCCTTCAATTAAAGGGACAAGACTTACGCGCGGGTTTTTGCGCCGTATATACAAAGCTCCAATGCCTTTGGGCCCGTATAGTTTATGGGCCGACATGCACAGGAGGTCTATTCCGTCTTCTTCTACATTCACCAGTGTTTTGCCAATGGCCTGCGTAGCGTCGCATAAAAAAACCGAACGCTGTTCGTGTACAATATCCGCAATTTGCCGTATTGGTTGCATCACACCCGTTTCGTTGTTGGCATACATTACGGCCACTAATATGGTTTTATCAGTTATAGCGGCTTTCAGTTCATCCAAATCGATGAGCCCTTCGCGGTCGGTGTTCAGGTAAGTTATTGTTGCCCCTTTTTCTTCCAGGCTTTTGCAGGTGTCCAGCACGGCTTTGTGTTCGGTTTTAACAGTAACAATATGATTGCCCTTTGTGTGGTAATTTTCGAACACCCCTTTAATGGCCGTATTCAGAGCTTCGGTGGCGCCGGAGGTAAAAATTAGTTCCTGGTCAATGGCGCCAATAATTTCGGCCACCTGTTTACGGGCCTTGTTTACAGCTTCTTCTGCTACCCAGCCGTATTCGTGTGTTTTACTGGCGGCATTGCCAAAGTGTTCACTAAAGTAGGGGAACATGGTTTTCAGCACCCTTTCATCAACGGGGCTTGTGGCGTTATAGTCGAGGTAAATGCTTTTACTCATTCGTTCTTTTGTTGATCCGTTCTTTTGTTTATTCGTTCTGTTAGTTTAAGCCTTAACGCCAACTTGTGAACGTATAAACGATTGAACTTTTAAACCTGTTCTGTTCCGGGTGTACAAATATCTTTTATTTTTGTCAATATGGAAGAGATAAAAAAATTTGACCGGCATATTTTTATTTGCATCAACCAGCGTGCGGGAACCGACAGGGCCAGTTGCGGAGAAGCCCATGGAATGGAACTGGTGGCTGCATTTAAAAAAAGACTGAACGACCTGAAATTACCTATAAAGATACGTGCCCAAAAAGCAGGCTGCTTAGATGTGTGTGATTACGGCCCCACCCTGGTTATTTACCCCGAAGGTGTTTTTTATGTGGGTGTGCAATTAAGCGATGTGGATGAATTGATTGAATCGCATATTGTGAACAACCAACCACTCGAACGGCTGAGACTGCCTTCATCCAAATACTGATGCCCGAAAAATTTGCCATACAAACTTATATAAACAATATTGATTTATTGGAACAAACAGTGGAACAAATCAAAAAAGATTTTGAACTGTTTGGCATGGAAATAAAATTCAGCGGCAACCGTTACGATGCTTACGAAGAATTGTTTAAGCAGGTGCAACCGCATATTGAACACTTAATGAACAAAGATTACCAGCGCTTTGTGAATGTGCTGTACCGCATTGATATAAACGAACAGCAACTAAAACGCAAGCTGGAAGAAAATACATCGGAAAGCAGCAGCGAAATAATAAGCGATTTGATTATTAAACGGGAATTGCAAAAGGTGGTGATCAGAAATTATTACAAACAACATGGAAAATAAAATAACTATAAGGCCTGGCACAATACACGACTTGCCCCGTGTGCTTGAACTCGTAAGGGAATTGGCAGAGTATGAAAAAGCACCCCAGGAGGTAGCGGTGACTTTGCAGGAAATGGAAAACTGGGGTTTTGGCCCTGCTAAGATTTTTGATTTTTTTGTAGCGGAAGAAAATAAGCAGATCATTGGTATTGCGGTGTATTACTACAAATACTCCACCTGGAAAGGCAAGTGTTTGTTTTTGGAAGACATTGTTGTAACCGAAAGCCAGCGCGGGAAAGGCCTGGGGAAATTATTATTTGAAGCCGTGGCCCGTGTGGCCAAAGAAAAAAAAGTGCGCCGCATGGAATGGCAGGTATTGGACTGGAACACGCCGGCCATAAAATTTTATGAAAAGTACAAGGCCAGCCTTGACCCAGAATGGATCAATGGCAAGCTCACGGATGTTGATTTGCAAAGGTTTTAATCAAGCAAACATGGTTATGATTAGCTGATGTGATGATTAGCCAATTAGCTGATGGGAGAGGCAGGTAAATGAAAACCTGATAGGTATTGATAATTAGCTGATTTGAAGATTTGATGATGGGAGATAGGTAAGATAAAACCTTTCCCTAAATGAATACTTCTTATCTTTGCTGCAATAAATTATATAGTTTAAATTGATAATGAAGCATAGAAGAAGCTTATCGAAAAAGGGAATTTAAATATAACCTGAATCATTCTTTGAATTTTGAATCTTAAATTTTTAACCTGATACCCCATGTCTCTTAAACCAAAATTTGCCCGCGAATCGCTTACCATTAACACCGAACAGGTATTGCCGAACGATACCAATCACCTGGGTAATTTGTTTGGGGGACGCTTGTTGCAGTGGATGGATATTTCAGCGGCCATTGCCTCGCACCGCCATTGCAAAAGGGTATGTGTTACGGCAACGGTCAACAACGTTTCGTTTACAGCGCCCATTAAACAGAGCAGTATAGTTACCTTAGAAGCCAAAGTATCGCGTGCCTTTACCACCAGTATGGAAGTGTTTATTGATGTGTTTGTGGAAGACGCGGTAACTGGAGAAAGAAAAAAATGCAACGAAGCCATTTATACTTTTGTGGCCATCGATCAAAATGGGTCACCTTTACCCGTACCCGAATTAATACCCGAAACTGAAGAAGAAAAATCGAGATTTGCCGGGGCGCTTCGCCGTAGGCAACTGGCCCTGATTTTAGCAGGCAGGATGAAGCCGGAAGATGCCTCGGAGTTGAAATCCTTGTTTGTTAAATAAGTGATTATCGATTAGTTCATTGTTCAAAGTTCTTAGTTCATAGTTGATGCTGGAAGTGAGTAGTGAATTTAACCACATAAGGCATATAAGTTCACATAATCAAAAACATCATGCTCAGTAATCTTATATGCATTATGTGTCTTATATGGTTGAAAACGGGATGTGTTTTCAATAAAAATGTCTTTCATCCATCACCCTATATAAAAAAACTTAGTGAACCTGAGTGCCCTTAATGCCTTAGTGGTAAAAAATCTCCCCGATTAAAAAGGTCTTCGCCTTTCCGCTGATCTTAACCCGCTCGCCCAGGTTTTTGCAGGTTAAATAACCCCTGCGGTCCGAAAGCTGAATGGCGCTTAACTCGTTTTTATTCAACTGCCCGGCCCAATAAGGTGTTAAAGAAGTATGAGCAGAGCCTGTAACGGGGTCTTCGTTAATACCCGATTGCGGGGCGAAGAAACGGGAAACAAAGTCTACCTCATTGCCTTTGGCTGTTACAATAATGCCACGGCCTTTTAATTGGGCAATTTTGTGAAGGTCAACCTCAATGGTTTTAATCTGTTCTTCGTTGTCAAACACCAGCATATAATCGGTTTTACCTTTAAAGGCTTGTATGGGTCTATAGTTAAAACCTTCACACAATTCAGGTGATAAAACAACTTCGCTTAATGTGTCTGCCGGGAAATCCAGGGTCAGCAAGTCGTTTTCTTTTTCAACAAGGAGTTTACCGCTCCGCGAATTAAAAATAATTTCCTGCCCTTCGTATTTTTCATAATTGAACAATACGTAAGCGGTTGCAAGTGTAGCATGCCCGCATAAATCAACTTCAACGGCGGGGGTAAACCAGCGGATGTGAAATTCATTGTCCGGCTGCTTAACGTAAAAAGCTGTTTCGGCCAGGTTGTTTTCCATGGCTATTTGTTGCAGGGTTTCGTCGGGCAGCCAGGTTTCCAGGGGGCAAACTGCTGCGGGGTTTCCGGAGAATACTTTGTCTGTAAAAGCGTCAATCTGGTAGATCTTCATGGGAGTAAATTCTAATTATTAAATTCTAAGCACTAAATTCTAATTTCCCCCCTTGTTGTTTTTCACCAACAGGTAAAAATCTTTTTCTAATGGAAGGTAACCGTAATCATAACAGAAAAAATACTGTGTACCTTTTTGTGTAGTATAAATACTGGTGTGATAGTTAAAGTCAAATCCCTTTTCCTTCAATTTATCTTTGTGAACCGTATTTTTTTCTTTGGGGCTTAACTCCATCAGTATGCGGCGGTTTTTGCGCAGGGCATTGTTGATGTTGCGCACCAGGTTCACCTGGTCGCTGTTGAGCCTGTTGTTGTAATTGTTACGGCATCCATCCGAACAAAATATTTTGTCGGCCCGGCCTGTAATTACTTCACCACAATCGGGGCATTTTCTTTTTGCACTCATGTTTTAATAAAGTTAAATTGTTCAACAGCTCATTTGTTCTTTCGTTTGTCTAACGATTAAACGTGTAAACAAAAGAACGGTTAAACTGTTTTTTTTAAACCCTCCAGCAATTGTTTAGCCACCGGGCTATTCATCCGTTCCAGTTCCTTTACCATTCTTTCCTGTTGTTCAGGGGGCAGTGTTTTAGTTTCATGTATTTTAAAACTATCTTCAGCGGCTACCGAAAAAAACAAGCGATCGGTCCATGCATTTCGTTCCCCGTCAATCACTAAGTGTATACGTTCTTCCGTTCCCCGGTTGGCCACCGAGTGTTCAAAGTTGGCGTCAATGTACCAGCATTCCCCGGGTTTCATATTGATCCGTTCTTTGTTCAGTATAAATTCAACTTCGGTATTGGTTTGTATGGGAATGTGTATTCTGAAAACCCCGTCTTCGTATCCCAGACAATGGTCGCGGTGCGGTTTTATTGCTGCACCCGGTGCAAGGCAAAGCAGGCGGGCCGAAGCAAGCGGAAATTGCAGGTTTTGCAAGACCTCTTTAAAATAAGGACAGGCCTCAAGGATCTCTGTTTCCAGTAAAGGGGCCTTTTCATCGGGCAGGGCATAAATAGCATCGGCCTTACCGCCGGAAGAAACCAGGGCGGCGGATGTCCAGCTGCCTGTGTAGCCATAAGTATTGTAATGCGGCACCCATTTAAAATCCTGTAGCTTTTTTAAATCTTCCAGTAAGCGACTTTCATTAAAAGTCAGGGGCAATTGAATATGTGTTGTAAGGCTGTTCATTATGCTGCTCTTAACCAATTAATCATTGCCGGAAACATGGCTTTGCCTTCCTTAAGGGCTTTTTCTTTTCCAAGGGTTAAGCCTATCCATTCTAAAAAAGGCAAGCCAATATAGCTTTGGTTCCTGAAATTTTCAATCAGCCAGTCCGCTTCATTTTTATAGCCCTTTGGATGAAACACCACTTCCACCGGAAGTCCAATATGCGTAAGGGCTGCAAAGGACCACAATATAGCCCCGAGTTCTTCCCCGTCGGTAGGCCAGCCGGCTTCCTGTAGCGGAGTGCCGATTAACCTGCGTTGTTTGGCCGGTGTAACGGCTAAATGCCCGGCCTCGTGCAACAAATCGCCGGGGTATAGCAAACGGTTTTTGTCCATGTAAATACAATTGGGCCCTAATTGCAGGCCGGGTAAAAAAGTGCTTTCGTTTAATTCACGCTCCTTTACTTCAATACCTATTTCCTGAAGGAAGGACAATATGCTGTTTAAATAAGATGGATACTGGCTTATTGTTGACATATTGTGGCTGTTTTATTTTGCGAAATAAAAAAAGCCTCTGAAATGAGGCTTTATAAAATGTGTAATTAGTATCTACTGTTTTAAAAGCTGCATATTGGCCATTATTTCGTCATAACCGGTAACATTGCTTATTTTTGATATTTCAGATTTTAAATCATCCAGTTTAACATTCACCTCTCCTAATCCGCTTGTGGTGTGGCCGGCTAATTTATCTAATTTAGCATTTATGAGATTTAACTCTGTATCTATCTTTGTGAGATGGGTCGTAATCTTATCAAAATTTTTATCTACTTTCCCAAAGCCGTCAGATATACTACTGTTTGCAGCTTTAATGTATCCGGTTAAAGAAGCAATTGTTTTTTCAAGATCAGCTATTCTTTTTTCCATGCAGAATTTTATAAAACAAGGTTCAACAGCATTAAATTTTATAAGCCCTTTTTACACTCTAAATTTGCCAACACAAAAGTGTTGATTTCGGATCAAATTTCGGGAACAAATATACATTATTTTCAGACTTATATAAATATTTTCGCAAAATGCCAGTATAAACCACCGCCTTTCCTGACACTTCTTTTTCAGGAGTTTAAAAATTAATGAGGTAAATTTTCAACATGCACTTCCCGTAGCAGGATGGGACAAAAAGCCTTGTCCCACTTGCTATATAGGCGCCCGAATGTAAAAATTTTACCCGACAACAAACGGTTACAATTATTTATATTCGAATACAAATGTTTAATATACGACTAAAGTTTGGAGGAGGCCTTTACTTTGTCTCATCAAAATTACGGCGCCAAGTATTTTGACAAACAATTAAAAACTAAAATTAAAAATTAAACGCCATGAACACAATTCGCAACAAAGTAACCTTAATTGGTAACCTGGGTAACAATCCCGAAATTAAAACTTTTGAAAACAATAAAAAATTAGTGCGCTTGTCGCTGGCCACCCACGAAAACTACAAAAACCAAAAAGGGGAAAAAGTGGAAGAAACCACCTGGCACAATGTGTTTGCCTGGGGGCCTTTGGCCGACATCAGCGAACGCTTGCTGAAAAAAGGCAGCGAGGTATGCGTGGAAGGTAAATTAGTAAATAAAAGCTGGACCGATAAGGAAGGCAATAAACGCTACAGCACCGAGGTGCAGATACACGAATTGCTGATACTGGGGGGGAAGGCCTGAAATTTAAGGTTCAAGATTTAAAATTAAAGATTCAAAGCTCAAAACCTAAAGGTTAAACCACGCAGCAAATCTTATTCATCAATCGAAAAAAAACCATCTGTAGCAGGTGGTTTTTTTGTTGGATACCAGTCAGGTTTTTGACATCAGCTCTTTGTTACTTTAGCAATTTTACTAAGTTTTTTACTTTATCGGTTTGTATAAAGTCGGGGTTTTTACGGATGGCTGCTTTGTTTTCATTATCCGAGTGTATGTCCCATATAGCCACCATTAAATTGTTGTCATGGGCAATTTTAATTTGTTCCTTGCTTATGTTGTGGGTGGACATGGTGAGGCCGCATAGTCCCCAGGAAGTGACATAATACATGCCGTCTTCAAAATTTTCGGGGTACAGAAAAAAGCGGTAATCCTTCCTGAGTTTAAAGGCATGCAAAAAACCCTCGTCCTGCGATTCGATGCAAACATTGTTTTGCAAATTGTATTTTTCAATAATATTAATGACGGCATTTGTATACGAAGCTTTAAACTGCTGCATGTCTTTAATGCTGTATAACTTGCAATCGAAGGTAAAGGTGTATTGCAGCAGGTTGGGTATACCGGAAAAAAGCTGGTCGAGCGATACAAGGGAATAATCGGAGTAGGGGACTTGAGTATACCGGGCATTTTTTACATCGCTC
Source organism: Bacteroidota bacterium (assembly GCA_023251755.1). Classification (GTDB taxonomy): domain Bacteria; phylum Bacteroidota; class Bacteroidia; order B-17B0; family Aurantibacillaceae; genus JAHEYF01. The sequence continues at coordinate 25,559 of JAHEYF010000015.1, read as the reverse complement.
CAGTTCAGCTCATTAATTATACTACTTAAGGTGGTATTGCCCGCAAGGTTCTTGTCGTGAAAAGCCACCAGCACACTGTCGTTGGTTAACTGCACATCAAATTCCGAACCGTCCATGCCCAGGTTGAGGCAGCACAAAATAGCTTCGGCGCTGTTCATGGGGTAAGTGTAGCCTATGCCCATACCGGCATGGCCCAGGGCGGTAATTTTATTTCCGTTCAGGTTTTCGATTGTAAATTTTTCTTTACGGCAGGAAAACACAGCAAGTGCAAAAAGAAAAAAAAGTATGTTGTGCTGTATCTTCATTTGTTTTAAAAGCAATAACCAAAGGAAATTCCTATCCAGTTTTTAAAAAGGCCTTTCCAATCGAGTACAGGTGTATAGGCACAGGTAAAAATTAAACCGCCGGTATTTTTTTGGTAGCGATATCCAAATGTAAAATTAGAATAGCAATTTGTTTTCCGATGCGGACGAAGGTCTGCATAAGCCGCCTGAACTTTACTTGCAATGGTTTGCCCCAGGCCCGCTATAATTTTATGATTTTTGCCATAACTAACATTAAGCGATAAGGGCACAAGTAGATCGGGATTGAAATTATTGGTAAAGTCTTTAAAGTGCGAGGTACTGATGCCGGCCCTTAAGGAATATATGAAATTTTTTTTACTGCACAATACCCTTTCGTAATTCAACGAGCCATAGCCACCGGTGCCAGCAGCTTCAATGTAAATAAGATGGCCTGCAATGCGGCTGGAATCCTTTTGTGAAAACAATACATTGCTCACCAGAATAAATAAAAGGCTTATAGAAAATTTCTGTTTCATCCGTTAAGCCCGTTCTGTATTTGTTCCCTTAAGCTTTTTTCAAAACAAACACTGTTCACAGCTTCTGCATATTGCCCGTAATTTGGGATTATTTTGTACTTGTTTTTTTTATAAAGGGCAATGGCTTCGGGTTGGTTTATACCTGTTTCCAATATGCAGCTGCTGTAATTTAATTCGGTAGCCCATTGTTCAAGCTCTTTTAAAATAGCCGAGGCAATTCCCTGCCCGCGTTTGTTTACGACTACGTACATACGTTTAACTTCCATGGTGTCCCCGGTGTATTCCTTAAGCGCCCCGCAGCCTATAGGGCTTTCATCTTCATCATAAACAACAAGCACGTATTTTATTGTATCAGTTTTATTGTACTGGGCGTAAAAGGCATGCTCTTCCCCATCGCGTATCCTTAAATCGGCATCCAGTTCTGCAACCAATTGCTGAAAGGCTTTGTTGGTGGAAGTAGTGCGAAGATATTTAATCATTTCAAGTATTGTTGTTTGTGGGGTATGGTTCAAATCCAATGCTTATCTGACTCAAAACCTGTACCGGCAAAATGCAAAGCTAAACTTTTTAATAGATTTGGTATGAATAAATTTTATGCTTAACCTCCCTGCTTGACAACAAAAAAAACCACCTGGTTTACAGGTGGCTTTTGTTTAGCTGAATTGTATTACTCGCTTATTATTTTTTTTGACCAGGTTTCATTACCGGAAGTAAGCCTTATCAGGTAAATTCCTTTGCTGTAAGTACTGATGTCAATTTCAAATTTAGCCTGTGTGCTGTTTATTTTTTGAAAAATTATTCTGCCACTGATATCGTAAACAAAAATACTTTTTTCAATTTCAGTTTGTGTACTTAAAGTAAACACACCCTCAGAGGGGTTGGGATACACCTGAAAATCAGCCAAAACACGGGACATATTGGAATTAACTGAAACCCGCTGCATACTTTTTGTATCAGTTGCATTGTTGTCTTCATTGGTTCCGCTACTGCTGTTCAAAAGATTTGCTTCAGCAGCAGAGGCATCGTTGTTTTGTTTTCCAACAGCCGTTTGCGCACATATTTCAAAATAATTGTTCCGGCCGGCACTCATGTTTCTCCACTGTGTGACCTGGTAAGAAATGGTGCAGGATGCACAATTCCCTGTTGGGGTAGCATCCGTTAAACCAAAGTTGAATGAGCAGGCGCCGGTTTGAGCGGTAAAATGCAGGGTACTGAAATCCAATTGATACCCCGGAGTGGTAGTAAACACGTAATCTTTTGCAACACCCAATGGAATTGAATAGGTCATTGTAAGTGTGTTCGATAAACTTCCATTCTTTTCCTGGATAATTGCAGTAACACTATAAGTGCAATTATTTGCAGAGGTGCTTCCATAGTATCCGTTAAAAACAGTAATGGGGCATGTTCCAATTAGCGCAGTGAAGCTTCCACTGGTGGCAAAAGCCCCCGCTTTAAAACCTGGCTGTAACAGTATATAGGTAGTGGCGGTGTATTGCACATCGGCGGTGTTGCTAAAATTTACAAGGCTTGTAGCTACATTTGGTGAAATGATAGACGTCGGCGAACAATAATTATATGTGCCAGAGGTATAGTTTACACCCTCAACAATAACCTGCGAGCTTAATAGTTGTGTGCTGAGCATACTCAAAAAAAACAATAGTCTTTTTTGGTATAGAAAGAGGTATTGGCTTAACATATTATTTAAGTATTAAATGATGAATAATTAAATGAATGACCCCTTAGTTCTGTTTAATCAGGGAGGACACTTGTTTTTGCAAGGCCTCATTTTGAGCAGACAAAACAGTTATTTTTTTATCCTGTTCAATTAAATAAAGTGTTAATTCCTCAATTTTCCCTAAAAGTTTTGCATCCATTTCCCCCAGGTCAATTCCATTGTCAACTACTTCCTGTGCCGAAGGGATGTTAGGCAGGTGTTGATGGGCAGAGATAAAATTTTCAACTTCCGAAAGGCTTTTTAATTTGTACTCCTTTGCAAAAACATAATCGGCCCAGTTTGGAGAACCCTTAACAGCTACTTTTACTTTCTCGGTTAATATGCCGGTTTCAACATACAACTTATATCCGGCAGGCAGGGTCACAGTGGCCGGGTTGCCTATTAACACATTGCTGTTTACGGTTAATCCTGCTGTGGGATTATCCGTTTTAATCCCAACATTTCCATTGGAGTTTTGCAGAAACATAAAATAGTTTCCGGCATTGGCTTGTCCATTCCAGGGCCTCCAGAAATTTAAGCCTGTAGGTGTTGTTTCCAGGCCCCAGGTATGAAGGTTGCTTGTACTTGCCGGGCCCAACAGGATCATGGGCCCCCCGCTTGAATTTGGCCCGGTAACGGAAATAAGCCCGTTGTTGACCTGTAGTTTACTTGTTGGGGCTGTTGTACCAATACCTACATTTCCGGTATTGCTGTTGTAGATGTTAGTTCCGCTTGTTGTCCATTGGGCATTCGCTGAAAACGAAAACAGAAAGCAAAAGCCTGTAAGGGCTGCGATGGTTTTTAAGGAGTGTCTCATGATTTTTTGATTTAGTAGTTAATTTTAGTTCCGTTAAATTTTTTAAGCAGTTAAAGCTTTAGCAATAATAAGGATGGAACTTTCCCGCTTAATTACCACAGGAAAAGTTTTTGTCACGTTTATAATTTGTCTGTTAAAAAGACAGTATGCTGACAAAAATCATTCACTACCTGATTTCTATGAGACAGGTAGAGCACCCGTTTTTTGGTAAAAAGCACAAAACCCATTGATATTATAGGAAATTTGATCGTTTCACGCGGAACCTCCGGGTTTAATTTTAGAGGAATAAAATTACATCACCCGAAGACATTTTTTGATGGAAGCATCCGAAGTCTATAATATTTATTTTTATATAGACTTGATTTAGTACCTCAGAATGCCAATTTATAATTACAGGAGTATATGGTTTTCGGGGTTTTGTGTCACCACGCTGTGGCAATAGAAAAATCTGCAAGGCATAGAGCATCCCAACTTTCTAACTTTGCAACTTTTAAACTTTCTAACTAAAAAAAACTAATACAATAGACTATTATACGGATACCTTTTTATGTGCATCTCTTTCACCGTATCATACACCAATTTGCGGAACTCCTCAATGTTTTGCTTATCCATAGCCGAAATAAAAACGCAGGAGTGCCTGAGTTTGCCCATCCATGTTTTTTTCAATTGTTCGAGAGACAGGTTTTCTCTGGTAATAGGAGTAAGGTCATCTTCGTCTTTGGCAATGTAACGGAAAGCATCAATTTTATTGAAGACTAATATAATTGGTTTATCACTGGCTTTAATGTCTACCAGTGTTTCGTTCACTACGTTGATGTGGTCTTCAAAATTGGGATGGGAAATATCCACTACGTGCAACAACAAATCCGCTTCACGCACTTCATCCAAGGTAGATTTAAAACTCTCTACTAAAGTATGCGGCAACTTGCGTATAAAACCTACCGTGTCTGATAATAAAAAAGGAAGGTTGTCGATCACCACTTTTCGTACGGTGGTGTCGAGTGTGGCAAATAATTTATTTTCGGCAAACACTTCGCTTTTGCTGATGAGGTTCATGATGGTGCTTTTGCCCACATTGGTATAACCCACCAAAGCCACGCGTATCATCTCTCCACGGCTTTTGCGCTGCGTAGCCATTTGTTTGTCTATCTCAGTCAGGCGTTCTTTTAACAAGGCAATTTTATCACGCACAATCCGCCGATCGGTTTCAATTTCCTTTTCACCCGATCCGCCCCTTGTACCTGTTCCCCCGCGCTGGCGCTCTAAGTGGGTCCACATACCGGTAAGGCGCGGCAGCATGTATTGGTAAAAGGCCAGTTCCACCTGCGTTTTAGCATGTGCCGTGCGGGCGCGCTGGGCAAATATATCAAGTATCAGTAAGTTGCGATCCAGTACTTTTTTTTCAAAAGCCTTTTCGAGGTTGCGTTGTTGCGAAGGAGAAAGTTCATCGTCGAAAATAATGATGTTGACTTCATGCTCCTTTACGTATTCCTTAATTTCTTCGAGTTTCCCCTTGCCTACAAAAGTAGCCGGGTCGGGACGGGCGAGGCGTTGTATAAATTGGTGCTCGGTTTTTAATCCCGATGTTTCAGCCAGAAAAGCTAATTCATCCAGAAATTCCCGGGCTTGTTCCTCGCTTTGCTGTTTGTTTACAACACCTATCAGTACGGCCGTTTCCTGTTTTTTTGCAGTTTCGTGTAATTCTTTTTTCATCCCTTCTTTCCCACGCTCAAATTACCTGCCCTTGATGTTGGCTTCCACATAAGCAGCAACAGCATCGGCCTGTTCAGCATTCATCTGAACAGGGACCATGGCGCCTTTGCCATTGAGTATAATGTTTTTAATTCCTTCTTTATCCAGTGTAGTTGCAGTTAGATCAGCAGCGCCTGACATGCCTAATTTTCCATCGCCGCCGTGGCACAGGGCGCAATTGGCCTGGTACAACTGGGCGCCATCATTGCCCGAAACTACAACTTCATCTTTAGCGATACCTTTTTTCTTGTGAAAAGATTCGGCAATACCAAAGCTGCCCGTAATTAAAAGTAAACTTAAAGCAGCCAGTATTTTATTCGACTTTTTAAAGCCCACAATGGCAACCGGTATCGAAACCACTACCATGGCTATTTTTATCCAGAACAGGTAAGTGTATTTACCGTTGAAGGACAATTGTGTGGCTAAGTAAATACCGGTAAGTAAAAATAAGGTACTTACAATCATTTCGGGCACTTTCACTTTTTTGGAAAATGCAGCCAGCACGTCGTTTTTATTGCTTAATAAAAGTATAGTCTTTACCACATAAATAAGTAAAAACAAAGTAACTACTATATAGTGGGTTTTCAGTAGGGCGTTGTACATGATGAGATTTTATTTAACCTTCAAAAGTAACAAAATCCCTCAAATATTATGCTTTGTATTGCAAATTTGGAAACAATGCTATTTTTGTATATATATTCGTGTTTCTGTTAAACATAATTTAAGGTATTCATTTATCCATGAAGAAATTTTTAGTGTCCCTTAGCTTATTGAGCCTCGTATTGTATACAAAAGCCCAATCCACTTTCCCGGTAAACGGAGCGCCCAATCCCAACCACAATTATTACGCCTTTACCAATTGTACTTTGCACCTCGATTTTGAAACCGTCCTCAACAACGCCACCTTGATTATTAAAGACGGGCTGGTGGTAGAGGCCGGTGAAAAAGTAAGTGTGCCTGCCGAAGCTGTGACTTACGATTTAAAAGGCAAACACCTGTACCCTTCCTTTATTGAAATGTACAGCGATTACGGTATGCCCGAGATAAAAGCGGGTAGCGGCGGAGGCCGTGGTGCGCCTCAAATGGAAAGCAATGTAAAAGGAGCATACGGGTGGAACCAGGCCATTAAAGCTGATGTGGAGGCCTTTAAAATTTTTACCATCAATGAGAAAGCTGCTGATGAATTGCGACGCATGGGTTTTTCGACCGTACTCACTTCTCAAAAAGATGGGATAGTAAGGGGTAGCGGTACACTGGTTGCGCTTGGCAACGAAAGTGAAAACGAAAACATCATCAAAGACAAAGCCGCCGCTTTTTATTCCTTTAGTAAAGGTTCTTCTACACAGGATTACCCAAGTTCCCTGATGGGCAGCATTGCACTCCTGCGGCAAACCTATTACGATGCACAATGGTATGCCCATAATAAAAACAACAACGAGTACAATATTTCCCTCGATGCTTTTAACAAACTACAGGACCTGCCACAAATTTTTGAAGTGCGGGATAAACTGAGTGCCCTGCGTGCCGATAAAGTGGGCGATGAGTTCAAAGCACATTACATCATTAAAGGCAAAGGCGACGAATACCAACGCATACACGATATACAAAACACCTTTTGCAAATTTATTGTCCCCCTTAATTTCCCGGAAGCCTTTGATGTGGAAGACCCTTTGGATGCAGACCTGGTGAATATGTACGATTTAAAACACTGGGAAATGGCCCCCGCCAATCCTAAGTGGATGCAGGAAAACGGAATTCAGTTTGCCCTCACCACCGCCGATTTAAAAGACAAAAAAAACTTTCTCAAAAATTTACGCAAAGCTGTTACTTATGGTTTAACGGAAAAGAATGCACTCAAAGCCCTTACTGCTACACCTGCCCAGTTGCTGGGTGTGGCCGATAAAATAGGCAACCTGAAAAAAGGAATGATCGCTTCTTTTTTTATTTCTTCCAAAAGCATTTTTGAAGAAAGCACTACCATTTACGAAAACTGGGTAAACGGAAAACAGTTTAAATTCAGCGATATGAATGTACCCGACATTCGCGGCAAGTACAAACTGGATGTTAATGCCAATAACTATAAATTTGATATTGGCGGTGAGGCAGACAAACCAAATGCGACCATTTATTTAAAAGACACCCTAAAAACAACAGTTAACATTGCATTTAAAAACAATACGGTTTCTTTTAATTACATGAACGATTCGGTAAGCCTTTACCGCTTCAGCGGAAGCTTTAACGAAAAGACCCTCAGTATTGAAGGCAAAGCTCAATTAGCCGATGGTAAGTGGACAGACTTTAAACTGACCCGCACCGAAGAATTTAAAAAGGAAGAAAAGAAAAACGATAAAAAAACAGAAGAACCTAAAACAGGCGAAGTGTTTTACCCCTTTACCAGTTATGGCCGCCCCGAAACAAAAGAAAACTTAGTGCAGAAATTTAAAAACAGGCTGGGAGCTATCTTAATTAAAAAAGTGACCGTTTGGACCAACGAAGCCGAAGGTATTTTAAAGGAACAGGACGTTTACATTGTAGATGGAAAAATTGTTCGCATAGCCGATAACATCGAAGCCCCTAAAAATGTATTCGCAAAAGTAATCGACGGTAAAGGAAAACATTTAACTGCGGGCATTATTGACGAGCACTCACACATTGCCGTGAGCGAAGGGGTAAACGAAGGCACACAGGCTTCAAGCGCCGAAGTGCGCATTGGTGATGTGGTTAATTCCGAAGACATTAACATCTATCGTCAGTTATCGGGCGGGGTCACCTGTTCGCAATTGCTGCATGGTTCTGCAAACCCTATAGGTGGCCAATCCTGTTTAGTTAAATTGCGCTGGGGCTTAAGTCCCGAAGACATGAAATACGAAAAAGCAGACGGCTTCATTAAATTTGCTTTGGGCGAAAACGTAAAACAATCCAATTGGGGCGAAGCCAACAGCATCCGTTTTCCGCAAACACGGATGGGGGTAGAACAAGTCTACTTCGACCATTTTACCCGTGCCCACGAATACGATACGAAGATGAAAGCTTTTTCAAGTGGCAAAAGCAGAACTGCTCCCCGTCGCGATTTGGAGTTAGAAGCTTTGGCTGAGATACTCAACAAAAAACGTTTCATTACCTGCCACAGTTATGTGCAAAGCGAAATCAACATGCTGATGCACGTGGCTGATAGTATGGGTTTTAAGGTAAACACCTTTACCCATATTTTAGAAGGTTACAAGGTGGCCGATAAGATGAAAGCACACGGTGTTGCAGCCAGTACCTTTTCCGACTGGTGGGCGTACAAAATGGAAGTGATGGACGCCATTCCCTTTAACGCAGCCGTACTCACCAAAATGGGTGTTACCACAGCCATTAATAGCGACGATGCCGAGATGGGCAGACGTTTAAACCAGGAAGCCGCCAAATCGGTTAAATATGGCGGACTGAGTGAAGAAGAAGCCCTGAAGTTGTGTACGCTCAACCCCGCAAAAATATTGCACATCGACGATAAAGTAGGAAGTATTAAAGTGGGTAAGTCGGCTGATGTAGTGTTATGGAGCGACCATCCTTTGTCCATTTACGCCAGAGCCGAAAAAACAATTATAGACGGCATTATTTATTTTGACAATGAAGAAGATGTTAAACTGCGCGACGAAATTAAAAAAGAACGCGCCCGCATTATTGGCAAAATGATTGCCGAAAAAAACAAAGGAGGCAAGGTAAACAAGCCGGTGGGACGTAAGCAACAGCTCTACCATTGTGAAACATTGGAAGGGCAGGGAAATTAATTAAGAATGCATAATTTAGAATTAAGAATGAAAAATTTCAAAAAAAATAGACCTGTTATATGTTTAAGTTTATTGTTGTTAGCGGCTGTGCAACTTAACGCACAAACACCTGTACCTGCAAACAAACAAACAAAATCAATTTTACTTTCCGGCGGAACTGTTCATGTGGGCAATGGCAAAGTAATTGAAAACGGAGTGGTAGGAATAAAAGACGGTAAGATAGATTTGGTGGCCGACGCCACCACCATAAAACTAAGGCAGGGCGCTTACGACACCACCATTTACCTGAATGGCAAACACCTTTACCCCGCCTTTATTGCACCCAATTCAACGCTTGGTCTGGGCGAAGTAGAATCCGTTCGCGCCACCAACGACTTTGGTGAAATTGGAGGCTACAACCCACATGTACGATCATTAATTGCGTTTAATATGGATAGCAAGGTAAGCACCACTGTGCGCACCAACGGTGTTTTGTATGTGCAGGCCACACCGCGTGCCGGTATAATCAGCGGCACCTCCAGTGTTATTTCCCTCGAAGGATGGAACTGGGAAGACGCCGTATTAAAAAGCGGAGACGGCATCCACCTTAACTTTCCGCGCAGCACCAAACGCAACGGCTGGTGGGCTGAACCACAGGCCTCCTCGCAAAACGATAAATTTGAAGAGCAGCTCAATGATATTAAAAAGTTTTTTACCGATGCCAAAGCCTATAACCTGGCTAAAACAAAAGAAGAAACAAACCTGCGTTACGAAGCCATGAAAGGTATCTTCGATGGTTCACAAAATTTATACATACACACCGAAAGTATAAAAGACATTGTAGCGGCTGTTAATTTTATACGACAATTAGAATTAAAAAAATGCGTGCTGGTTGGTGCAAAAGACGCCTGGAAAGTAACAAAACTTTTACGCGACAACAACATTGCCGTCATGGTAAACCGTGTACACGATTTACCTGAAAGAGAACAGGAAGACGTAGACCTGCCTTACAAATTACCTTACCTTTTGCAAAAAGACAGCGTATTGTTTTGCCTCGAAAACTCAGGCGATATGGAAGCCATGAACACCCGCAACCTCCCGTTTTTAGCCGGAACTGCTGCTGCTTACGGCTTGACAAAAGAACAAGCACTGATTGCAATTACATTGAACACCGCTAAAATTTTAGGGGTAGACAAACAAATAGGCAGCCTTGAAGCAGGCAAACAGGCTTCTGTTATTGTGAGCAGCGGCGATGCCTTAGATATGCGTACCAACAATATTGAAATGGCTTTTGTGGATGGGAAAAAAATTATGCTTACGAACACACAACAGGAGCTGTATAAGAAGTATATGAACAAGTACCAGTTAAAGCAGTAGAGATTGTACGATGTATGTTGTACGCTGTATCAAGACTGGATACAAATACAACATACAACTTCCGGTGCAACATACGCAGACTTGATACAAGGTACAAAATACAAGGTACAATAAAACAAAGCCATGAAAATAAAGACAATCATCAAAGCCACCGTATTTATTTTAGGAGCATTCCTGCTAACCAATGCCTGTAAAAAGAAAGAATCCAAAACGGATGATAGCAACCAGCCTGCGGAACCACGGTTGATTTTTCGTTTCAAATTCGATTCCACACAGGCCCGGTTAGACAACCTGGGAAACCCCTGTACAGTGCCAGGCGGGCACAAAGCACAATCACCTAAGTTTAATAAAATGAGCGCGCATTATATCGAACTCGCTAACGATTTTGATTCCCTGGGTAAAGGCAAAGTATTGTACTGGGCTCCTGAAACAACTGCCGGCGGCAGCAAAGCCATTGATTTTTTGCAGGAAGTAAAAGCAGGGCAGGGGGAGGATTTTTTTTCCATTCCCTTGAGCCAGATACCAGCCGGAACCTACAAATGGCTGCGTATTTCACTGGCCTATCAAAACTACGACATTACTTTTAAGTCGGGTTCCTACATCGGAACGGGTACGCTTGCTTCCTTTCTGGGTTACAACACCTACATTACCAATTACATTATCAAAACGCAGAGCGTAAGTCCTTCGGCAGCGGTGGGCGGACAAGGAAACCACTTACAGGGTTACTGGGGTTTTGAAACAATGGTAGCGGGTACTCCTTATATTTATGACGGACAGGCTCCTGCGGGGGCTACCACTGTTGTGAACCCCATGCCCAATTCACCCATTCCTCCAGGTTCCTGCGTTGTAACAGGTGTGTTTTATGCGCCTTCGGGAAGTGTACAGTCCTTAGCCATTAATAGCGGATCAACAAAAGATATTGTTATTACCGTGTCCCTTTCAACCAACAATAGTTTTGAGTGGAAAGAACACAGCGGGGATAGTTATTATGAACCCATAGCCGGTGATACTGTGGTGGACATGGGCATCCGGGGATTAAAACCGACCTGGAATTATTAACGTTTTTTTCGTTTGATAGTTCATTCGTTTATTTGTTAGCTATATAAAGAAGTGAAGAAGAAGAAAGAAAAAAAGGAAAACAAAGATCAGGTAAATGAGCCTTTGGCCATTTACGGGAATAACCTGCGTTTTTTTCAGTCGTTTGAAGAGCAGGAGAAAGCAGAATTAGAAGAAATGGCATCCTTGTCCTCAGTAGAAATATTGCAGCACCTTAGGCGTTTTATTAATACAGCTTATGGTATGCACGGTTATAATCCTGATGTTTTACCTTCCAAACATAACATCAGTAATATAAAATACGTTTAGAAGACATGAACATTTTTGATCGGTATACATACGATGTATTGAAAGCATTTAATACTGCTTCTGTTGAATTTATTATTGTCGGAGGTTATGCAGTTAATTTTCACGGTTTCAGGCGAACAACGGGAGATATTGATCTATGGCTAAAACCAGACAATGACAATAAAGTAAAAATAATTGCAGCTTTTCGGGGTTTAAAAATTAAAGAAACAGTTCTTCAACAACTTTCAGAAATGGATTTCACAAAACATCTTGTATTCAGAGACGGTGAACCACCTTTTAAAATAGATTTTATGACTTATGTTTCAGGAGTAAAATTTGATGAAGCCTATAAGGAGAGGATAATTACAGAATTAGATGGCTTATCACTTCCTTTTATCCACATCAACCACCTGGTTTTAAGTAAAATTAATACAGGCAGACCACAGGATACTATTGATATTGAACAACTCCAAAAAATCCAACAATTAAAAAACAAAAAATAATGTCCTTGGTAGCATTGAGCGCATTAAATTCTCAACATTCAAACCTTATAACTTCTGACCACACCGTATTGAACTTTTGAGATATTTTATTTATCCTATCCTAAAACCCCGGTTGCTGAATGCAGGGAGCAATTCCTCGAAAGTATGTTCAATGGTTTCATCGTCGTCCATTAGGGCCAGGCTGTATAACATGGGCACATAATGATCGGGGGTTGGTGCAGCCAGCAAACCCAGTTTTGCTTTTTCGTAATGGATGAGTTTTGTTATATCTTTTTTATCGAGCTGGGTTTTTACCCATTCATCAAATTCTTTTTCCCATCCATAAGGGGTCATATCACCTTTAAAAAACCGTTCGGAGGCAGCCCTGAGGTTGTGTACCACGGCACCGCTTCCTATCATCAATACCCCTTTGTTGCGGAGCGATTTTAATTGTCTGCCCAAATCAAAATGATATTGCGCGCTTTGGTGATAATCGATGCTCATTTGAAACACCGGTACATCGGCCTGTGGGAATAAATGCCGGAGTACAGGCCAGGAACCATGGTCTAAGCCCCATTCGGTGGTTTGTTTTACTGCCGGGATCAGGGTAGTCACTTCTTTTGCAAACTCCGGAGAACCGGGAGCAGGGTATTGTATTTCATAAAACTCTTTCGGAAAACCACGGTAATCGTGAATAGTGGCCGGCTTTGGGCTGGCATTTACATAAGTGCCCCGTGTAAGCCAATGTGCAGATACAACAAGCACCGCATTGATTGTATATTCATCCCTTATACTTTTGCTGACCTGGCCCAGGCTTGAAAAAAAAGGCGTAGCATTCAGGTCCGACAAGGCCTCCATGGGGTTGCCGTGCGAAGTAAAAAGCACGGGCATTTTCTTAGTTCCAGAAAACGAATCCGTAAGTTGTGAAAATGCCTGTAGCTTCATTGTGTTTGTGTGAAATTAAATTAATTTTTTGCGAACTCCGCGTTGGCGTTCAGTGTAACTTCCTCGCCGAGCATAGTAGCAGGCATAGAAGCGCCAATACCAAAATCTTTGCGAAGGATGGTTCCGCTCACCTTAAACCCTGCAATTGTTTTTTTGCTCATCGGGTTTGTACCCGTTCTGCAAACAGCCGTTAGTTCAACTGTTTTTGTTACACCGTGCATGGTAAAATCACCAATTACTTTATACGTTTTGTCGTCTGTCTTTTTAAACGATTTACTTTTAAAAGTAATGCTCGGGAATTTAGCCGCGTCAAAAAAGTCTGCCCCTTTTAAATGCGCATCCCTTTGCTCATTGTCTGTATTGATGCTGTTTACATCCCCCGTCATTTCAACCACCGCGTCCGAAAAATCTTCTTTTGAAGCGGTAATTTTTGCGTCGAATGATTTAAAACTTCCTTCAATGTCCGATACCATTAAGTGGCTAATGGTAAAGCCTAATTTTGCATGGGCTTTGTCTAAGGCCCAGCTTGATTGTTCCGCTGATTTGAACGAAAATAAAATAGCTGCTGTAAGTAAAAGTGTTGTGATTTTTTTCATGGTAGTTTTTAATTAATTATTTAATTGTATATACAAATGTATGTATATTTGCTATACAAATGTAAGTACTATACCAAAGTATATTGCTATACTTTGGTATAGTGAAATAAAACTGTCATGAAGGAAAACAATTACAGCGGTTGTTTGCAATCTTTGACCCCATAAGGGATGCCTTTCAAAACAGCCCTTAAACTTTCAGAATTATTTTATCAAATCGTTTTATTCTTCTTCGCATTGAAGCCGAATGAAAGCCCTCCCCTGATGCCTTCTTTGTTAGGTACCAGGTACAGGTTAACAGGTATGTTTAATTTCCCGGACTTAAATGTTTTACCTACAGCAATAATAAACCCCGCCTGAAAAACCGCATCCCCTCTGCTGTCCAACCTGGTTTCAACATTGTAGGGTATAGGGTCTTTTGAGATCCAGTCCTTTCGCATGTGCCACACATTTTCGGTATCATAATACCCGTCTGTTTTATTTACAACACCCAGGGTGGGCCCAAAGGCTATTTCCCAACCGTTTTTATTGTTCCTGAAACCGTTCATGATAGAAATACTGGGGATAAATATATTTTGGTTGAACCCGGTTATGGTTGGTATAAATTCAAACAAAGCCTGGTAATGCCCTTCGTTCAGGTACTGAACCTCGAACTGGTAACCAAACTGGAACAGCACCGGGTAAGAATTGTAACCACCCTTGTTTCTTGGGTCCTGCAACACCCTGCTGGCTTCACCTGTAAAGACGGAGAACCCTGTTCGCGGACCTGATAAATTCACAGATGTTTTGTTGGCGTTATTGGTTGAACTTTCAAAATTATTTTTCTTCGTCAGGTAAGCAATCAAAGGTTCTTCTACCGGTTTATGAAACAGCTGAAGCATCGTAATTTTTACCATGCTTTGAATTTCCTTGGGCAGGTTTAAATATTCGTTCACCTGGGTTTTTTCAATACTTGCAGTTTTAATGTCTATTATCCTGAATGTGCAATAAATGGTTTCGCCTATCAGCTCCACACTGCCCGTAAACATTTTGTCTGAGTTGATGCTGCTACCCACTTCCACCAGGCAAATTTTACCGTAACAGTTGTTGATGTTTAATTTATTTTTTTCTATTACATAACTCACATCGTAGCGGTCCATCACATCAAAGCTGTCGAGCTTTTCCAATTCTATCCGCACCATATCGCCCATTTGGGCTGCATCCATGTTCAAGCCCTTGGTGTCGATGTGCAATACACTGATGCTGGCCTTTTTTGATTTAGCAGTTTGAGAAAAAGACAGGAGTGCAGTTCCCATCAACAGGAAAAATAAAATTGCAGCGGATAGTTTGGGTTTAAAAAATGTACTTTTTATTTTTTGACTGTTTAGTCTGTTTGTTGTTTTCATTTTTTTACGTTTTTAAATTGTGGAGCAAAACTACAGGTGCAAAGCCGCCTGGTGAAACTGATTTGTAAGCAGTAAAATGGAAATGAAACAGAATCTGCAAATCTGAAACAAAAAAGAAATTTGACCAGCATGGATTTGCAAATTTTGCAAGTAATTTTTGTAACTTTACGGAAAACCGCAAATAGCTTGTTTTAATTTTGTGGTTTTCCCAAAAAAAAATGGCAACAAAAAATACAGATTCCTCTCAGATTATTTTGATGCAGCGTTTAAAAGAAATGTTACCGCCTTCGGTTTCATTGGTAAACGCATTGGGCGACCTGCTTGGCTTAAGCACCGACAGCGCCTATCGCAGAATAAGAGGCGAAACGGCCCTGAGCATAGAAGAAATAGCGAGCATCTGCAAACACTTTAAAGTGTCGTTCGATGATTTTATTAACCTCAACAAAGAAGGGACTTCCCTTAATTTTGTATACAAACAACTAAGCAGCGACGGGACAGCTTTTAAAACTTACCTGTACAATATAAACGAAGACTTAAAAAAGTTTAAAAAATTTGAACACAAGCAAATCATTTTTGCCGCTGAGGACATTCCGGTGTTTCATCATTTTTTTCACCCTGTACTGGCTGCCTTCAAGTTTTTTTACTGGAATAAATCCATTCTGAATGCGACAGGTTTTGAAGACAAAAAATTTGATCTGAACGAAATTGATGAAGAGATCAGTTCCCTGGCTGCCGAAGTGTTGGAAAATTACAATGCAATTTCATCGGTAGAAATATGGTCGGAAGACACGGCCAACAGCACCATCAAACAAATTGAGTTTTACTGGGAATCGGGCATGTTTAAAAGTAAAGAAGATGCCATAACGATTTGCAAACTGCTGAGTGAATTATTAGATCGTATAAAACAGCAGGCCGAAAAAAATCACAAGTTTTCGTTGCAATCCAAAGGCCCGAAGCTGAGCGCCAATTATGCGCTTTACCACAGCGATGTAATGATCGGGAACAATTGCATCCTGGTGGATGCAGGTTCGGTAAAAGCCACTTATTTATCGTACCACACTTTTAATGTAATGTACACCACCAACAGTGGTTTTTGTAATGAAACCGAAACCTGGCTTTCGAACCTGATCCGCAAATCGAATTTAATAAGCGGTGTGGCCGAAAAACAACGTTACCGCTACTTTAAGAATATAGAAGACCAGGTAAAAAAATTAGTTGAAAAAATAAAACTGGATTAGTTTTTTTACTGTTCCATAGTTTATTCGTTCTTATGTTTATTAGTTTGTGCCGCTGATAAATGGGTAAATCCTGCCTGTAAGTTATATTTAAAGAATTTTATGAACAGGAAAAACTGGTCTTTGATATTCTAATGCGGCGTATCTATACGAAGCGGCACCACAATAACAACCCTTGTTCCAATTGCATTTCTGTTTTCATCGTATAAATCCTCAAAGCTATAACCGGCATCCAGCTGGTTGCTGTTCTTTAAAATTTCAAGACGGTCCTTTGTAACCGACATTCCACGCGACCGATGGTACTTCTCTTTTTTATCGCGTATTTCTTTCGATTTTTCACGGCCTATTCCATTGTCTTCAATGGTGCATATCAGTTGCAGGCCTTTTTGTTCAAAGTACACAGTTAACATTCCATCGTTTCCCTCCTTCGAAAATAAGCCGTGTACTATTGCATTTTCTATAAAGGGTTGAATAATCATGGAAGGAATCAAACACTTTTCAGGGTTTATATCACTGGCTGTTGTAATGGTATAACTAAACTTGTCGGAAGCCCGTAATTTTTCCAGTTGAATATAAATAGACAGGGTTTCTATTTCTTCCCGGAGTTGTATAAAATCTTTGCGTGAAAACTCCAGTACGTTCCGTATTAATTTCGCAAATTTAGAAAGGTATTCATGCGCCATTTTATTTTTGTTGTCCAGAATAAAATTCTGAATAGAACTCATTGCATTAAAAATAAAATGAGGGTTCATCTGCGACCTTAAAAACCTTCCTTCTAAATGGGAGAATTGTTCCTGCGCTTCTTCATAATCAATCGACAACAAGTCCAGTTCAGTACTCTTTTTTACCAATGAACGGTCTATATCCCTGAAGTGCAAAGCAAGCGCCAGCGAAAGAATGATGACTTCCAATAAAGAACCTAATTTAATTACATCATAAAAAAGCTTAAAGGAAGTGACTCCATAATCTTCGAATACAGAAAGAACAATGGATAAAATAACAATTGAAATGGCCACAATAAAACTTCTGCCTAAAATTTTATTGTTCTTATACCCCTTTATTACAATGGTGAGTGTGAGGACTGCCCCAAACAGGATGGTTAAATTATGGAATATAAAATAAAATTCGTAGGCCTTGTCAGAATCAACTACAAAACCCGCGATGATTGAAACAACTACAAACAGAAAATAGCCGTAGCTTATTTTTAATAATTTAGAATGGCTTTTGTTTAATTGGATATAATGAATGGCCATGATGGGCAAAAAACCAAAGTAGCTTAATAAAGCCGTATTGATTGAAGCGCGGTGGTAATCTCCTATTGTATTGACTAAGCCAAACAAAGGAATTCCATCGAGGTAGCTGCAAAATACTATGGTTAAGAATACATAGGTGGCATAATAAAGAAAGGCTTTTCGTTTTAATGAAAAGAAGTAGAAAATATTGATCAGCATAATGACCAGCAGGATGCCGTAAAAAACACCAAAAGTAAATTGCCGTGTTTGCTGGTTTTGGTAAAATTCTTTTTCGGACTGAAGCCCGAAAAAGAATTTTTCGGCAGCACCAAAGGACCTTGCTTTGATGTATACATAAAACTGGGCTGTACCTCCAGGCTCTACTTCAAAATTTTCATTGGGGTAATAATGCTCAACTTCTTTTTTATTGTACAAGCCGGCCTTTTGTTCTACAACCGAATCTTTTAACCTGCAATAAAACGTTAAATCATAATGAATACCTGCATTGACCACCAGAAAGCATTTTTGTTGCCACACCTGGCCGGGCTTTATTTTAATACGTAACCAGTAGTTGAACACCTTGTTGGGTGAAGAATAACCATTTTGAACTACCTGAAACCCTGAAGAATTTTCAATTTCACTGAATCCAAGTGTTTTGGATGAATCCACCAATAACTCAATACTTTTAATGGATGCCGCGACTGTTGTTTTGCCTGCGAAGAGTGGTGAAGAGAAAACAAGCAGTAAAAAAATAAAGCCGGAGTACTTAATTTGTTGATTAAAGTTTATGTTCATGTTGAAATAATTAAATCCCATCCCTCCAATCACTCATCTTCATCAGATTTAATTTATTGACCTATTGATTGGTTTTAGGTTAAACTGAATGCAAAGATAAGCATATTTTCAGCCGGGTTTTTCATGAAATTTTCATTCCTACAGCGCCTGTTTAAATTTATTTCTTTGTTTACAGGTACTTAATTACAACTACAAGAAATGTATCAGTGGGGTATTTTTTCCCCAGCTTATACGGACATATTTAATTCTACAGTCTGATTCTGTCAGACATTTTGTTTAACTTAAAATAATTCATTATTTATTTTTAATTTCAGGTAACAATAACTACCTTAAATAAAAAACTGATGGCATATTCACAGACCCGGCTTTTTATTGTGGAGGATAATTTTTTATACTCCTATATGCTCGAAGCTACTTTAAAAGAGTATGGTAATTTTAAAATTACTTCCTTTGCAACAGCAGAGAGGTGTATTGAAATGCTTGGAAACAAGCCCGATTTGATTATACTGGATTACCACCTTAACGGAGGTATGAATGGCCTTGAAGCGTTTAAAATTATTCATCAAAAAACTCCCCGTGTACCGGTTATTATTCTGTCCAGCCAAACCGATGTTCAGGTGGCAGCTGATATCCTGCACAAGGGTGCCTATGATTATATAGAAAAAAAAGACAACATCAAGGCCTTGGAAAAGTTGAAAGCTGCGATACTGAAAGTGACCATGAGAAATTAAGTCTGTTTAACCACTAAAAACAATGCACCATGACTTTATTTAAAAATTTTTTCAGATCGGCCCCTGTAAAAACAAAAACAATATTTATCATTGAAAATAATCCGGGTTATGCCGAAAGCCTGGAATTGTATTTAAACAGCTGCATTAAGGATGTGGACGAAATAAGAATTTTTCCTGTAGCCGAACTTTGTATGCTGGAATTGGATTGCAATCCCGCCGTTGTGATTATAGATTGTTTACCAGACGCAAAGTACGATGATTCAGAAAGCGGAATGGAATTGATAAAACGGCTAAAGGCCAGGAAACCGAATACCAATATTATTCTGTTGAGCCCACAGGAAGAGATTTCGGTGGCTGTTGCGCTGATCAAAGAATTCAATTGTGGCTATGTAAAAAAAGGGGAACATGCTTTTGCCAAAGTAGAAGAGTTGATAAAAGAAGTTTGGTAAAAAGGAAGTCTATTTTGACCATACCATTTTTACAGCAGAGATTTTCTCTGTTTCGATGCGGGTACCGGCAATGAGCGTAAAATCATTTTTTAAATAAAAGGGCATGGGCGGGGCGTAAATCTGGCCGTTTAATTTCAACTCATTCCCACGGTCCATTACCCAGGCGTTCAGTTTTTTGCTGGTTTGTTTAAGCCTGTTGAGCAATATTGTTCCATAACCTTTGGAATGAAAATTACCGTTGATGATCAGCGCAAACCATTGTTCCTTTTCCCGTTCAAAAATAAAAGCCCAGCCCAGTAGTTGTTCATCTTTGCTAAACAATAAATAATGTTGATGCTTTGTTGTTTTGTTCAGGTAAGTATCAAAATCAGAAATTGAACTGTAAAAAGACTTGACGGGTATTCTTTGTTCCAAAGTTCAACAACAAGTGTTTTTAGTCTTGTATCAAGCAATTTGGTTTCAACAATCTGCATGGGTTAAAAATTTAAAAAGGAAATACCGGTGTTAAATTTATAATCATGTTCGAAAACAGGGATAAATATACCTGACCGTGATCGTACTTTTGGCTCTGGCTTCTTACTTTAAAGATAACAATAGTTGAACTTATGCTTACTGTCCCAATAAAACGCTCTCATCAATGGACTTGGAATCAAGTGCATCTCGCAGGCCATTGACCACCAGAAAGCATTTTTGTTGCTGCACCTGGCCGGGCTTTTTTAATACGCAACCAGTAGTTGAACACCTTGTTGGGTGAAGAATAACCATTTTGAACCATCTGAAACCCTGAAGAATTTTCAATTTCACTGAATCCGAGTGTTTTGGATGAATCCACCAATAACTCAATCCTTTTAATGGATGCCGGGACTGTTACTTTGTCTGCGCAGAGTGGTGAAGAGAAAGCAAGCAGTAAAAAAAACAAGCAGGAGTATTTAATTTGTTGATTAAAGTTTATGTTCATATTAAAGATAAGCCCTTTCGGATTTTTTATATACTATACAAGGCTGCACTTATATCTTTTCATCCAGTATATCGGGGTTGCCTGGGCCTTTGTGTTCATCCTGTCTGGTTCCCCAGTTTCTTTTTAAAATAAAATGAAAGAGGTAACAAATCAGCAATCCTATGGGCAGGGCCATTATTCCCAACAGCATCTCATTCATACTGTCAATGGTGCCCGGCGAATACAATTCAACTACAATCGCAATAATCATCCCTCCTAAAAATGTGCCGGCGTAATAAGATACAATACCCAGTATGGCATACAACCACTTATTTTTATCGTGTTCCACGGCAAGGGCATAAAAGCTTTTCCCTATAAAATAAATCAATATTATTCCAATCATTCTTTTACTGTTTTTTTGTTAAATTAAATTATCATTTATTGCCCCAATAAAGCGCTCTCATCAATGGATTTGGAATCAAGTGCATCGCGCAGGCCATTGCCCACCAGCATAAAGGCCAGTACCAATAACATAATGGCCACACCGGGTGTAAAAGCTAAGTAAGACGCATCGGAAGTAAAAATAAAAGCCCTGTGGTCGTTAATCATCTTGCCCCAGCTGGCGGTGGGGGGTTGCGCACCGATACCCAGGAAACTCAAACCGGCTTCGGTCAATATAGCGCTGGCAAAATTAGAAGCGGCGATAACAATTACCGGCCCCATTACATTGGGGAGTACATGTCGCATAATTAAACGGTAATGTTTAAACCCAAGTGCACGACCCGCTTCAATAAATTCTTTTTCGCGTAAGGACAACACCTGCCCCCGCACAATACGGGCTACTTCCACCCACATGGTTAATCCCACTGCCACAAACACCTGCCAGAAGCCTTTGCCCAGTACAAGTGTAATGGCGATCACCAATAAAAGCGTAGGAATACTCCACACCACATTGATGAGCCACATAATGGCCTCGTCGACCCAACCCCTGAAATAACCGGCCATTGAGCCCAGTAACAAACCAATGATGAGTGAAATGATAACCGCAATAAACCCAACACTTAACGAAACCCTGGTACCGATGAGCATACGGCTCAGTAAATCGCGGCCCAGCCGGTCGGTTCCCAGTATAAATTTGCGGGTAACGATGTAGTTTTTTTCAATATCGGTTTGCAACTCCTTTACTGTAACGTGAATTTTTTTGTTGGTGGAATACTGGTAAAATTCGATGACACCGTTTACCTCGTCGTTTTTAATCGGGAAATTATAATTAATATCAAACACCACATCGGCTAAGTTGTGCCTTACTTTGGTGCCCCGGTTGGGTTCGTTGCCTGTAAACTCTTCCACTACAATATCGTTGCCCGAGAAAGTATAATCGTACAGTGTTAAATAAGTGTAATCGCTCTGTTCGCCCAGGCACATTTTAGTAAGGAAGTTGACTGCGTAGGAATTTTCATTTTTCCGCACCTTCAGCATTTTAATAGCAAAGCCGGGGGCTTTAATTTGCAATTCGGGTTTTTGGTCGTTGGCATCCGGCGTAGGGTCGGGGGTAATTGAATAACCGAGAACAGCTATAATTACAGAAACAGCAATAATAAAAAGGCCGAACATAGCCAGTTTATTGCGCCTGAAACGTTTCCACGCGTAGTAAGATAAAGACCTGGAAATTTCCTCGTTGTTTTTCAATCTCCTTTAGAGCCAGTTTAAAATTTATCTAACAATTTGTTTATGCTTGTTTTTGGCTACAAATCGTTAAATTTTTCGCCATAAATGATCTATTATGCCTGCAAAATTTGCCTCGTTTCGCTCAAAAATAAGCTATAAACAATTTTGCAATATAAATTTAAACAGGCTCTTAAATCAAATCATATTTTCCGGCCTTTCCACTGTGTACGGATAAAAACCCCGGCCACAACTGCAAGGCAAACATAAAAGGGATAAATGATGGTAGCCAGCGGAAACCATATCAACACCTGTTTTTGCCTGAAAAATATTGTTCCTAAAAATAACAACAAAAAATCAATTAAACACTTACCGGCCAACAGAAGTATAAAATAATTTGACCACTGAGGGAAAAACAGAGACAAAGCGATTAAAAGCACCAACCAAACATTGGCCGCGAAGCTAACAAGGCCTATAAAGGCATTAAAAAAATTGCTGTTGTGTTTAAATTTCCCGGCCCAACGGATGCGTTGCTGTATAAAAGTATTTATATTATCTGCAGGCGCTGTATACACAAGGCTTTCCTTCGAAAACAGGTAAGTCAATGCATCCGGGTATTTTGCACTCACTTTGTTCAATAAAAACACATCATCGCCCGAGGCAAGGTGGAGGTTGCCTTCGTAGCCTCCCACTTCAATAAACACTTTACGGGCAAAAGCCATGTTGGCCCCGTTGCACATCACCGGTTTTTTCAACTTAAATGTACCGGCACTCACCAGGTTTAATATGAGCAGTTCAATTTGCTGAAAAGCAACCAGGAAGCCTTTGGTTTTAGTATAAAGAACAGGCCCAGCTATTAGTTTTGCCCCTTTTGCTATATAAGTGTTTATATATGCGCTTACCCAGTTTTGGTTCAAGGCGAATGAATCCGCATCTGTGCAAATGATCAGTTCCCCCGAAGCTTTTGAAATCCCGTATTCAAGGGCAGCTTTTTTTCCTGTCTTTCCTGTTTCGTTTAAAGACAATACCTGGTGGGCAATACTACTGGTTTGTAAAACCCGCTGTGCCAGTTGACTTGTGGCATCTTCCGAACAGTCGTCTATTACAATTACCTCCAGTAAATGAGAAGGGTACCGTTGTGAAAGAACAGAACGAAGGCAGCGTTCAATATACTTCTCTTCGTTTCGTGCAGCTATCAGTACCGAAACTTTTGTACTCCATTCACTTGTATTTACAAGTTTGCTTCTTTGGACACTCAGCAGCAATACCACTAACACAAAGGCATACAAACCGATGATAAAAACAGATATGAATAAAAAAATTAACATCATTTTTTGTTTACACAATTCGTTAAGCCCTAAAGAATCTAATCGTAACCGGAATCACTCTCTAAACTCTAAATTTTGGACTCTAAACTTTATCCGGCTTGCGTTTTACAAAAATAACATATCCCACCAGCGATGGAACAATAATATTAATAAGCCATAACAAGGTGGAAGCAGTGACCAGTTGTAAATTGTTTGCATTAAATTGTTCGAACAGCAATATAGCAATGGCTGCACGTACAGCGGCTTCAATAAAACTAATCATGGGGATGCTGCTCATCAGCATAAACGAAACGGCAATGGCTGCAAACAACTGAACAGTATCTCCCTGTGCCCCGTTTATTTTCAGCAGCAAATAATATTGAAAACTAAAAACACTGTAACGCAATACAGATAAGAACATCAACAGGAATAAAATGCTGCGCGAATATTCAATGCGGCCTAAATTGAAACGTTTCATCCATTTTAAGCCCGAAAGCCACTGGTAAATACTGTTTACTTTTAGTATCAGCAATACGAGCAGGGCAAAAAAAACAAGGCAGCAAATGAGGATGAGTTTAAAATCTCCGTGTGGAGCCGATGAGGTAATTTTGATGCAAAGGGCAATTAGCCCAATACTTACAGTGGTAAACAGTTGAGTTAATCCACATACAAAATGGGTAACCGCTATTTTACTTCTGTTGTCTGGTTTGAAAAATAAAATGCGTCCCGCAAATTCACCGATGCGCCCCGGGGTAAGGTTGCCTAAGCACAGCCCGGTTAATACTGATTTTAATGCTGTAAAAAACTTCACCGGTTCAATGGCCTTTGTAATCACTTGCCACTTTAAAGTTTCGATGCCCCAGTTGGCAAACAAAAGGCCCACCGCATAGCACAACAAGGTAAAATTACCGGTGGCCGAAAAACTACGACTAAGTAAATCAAGGCTTTCGGGTGTAAGCTGAGGTTTTAATTTAAAATAAATAAAACCAAAACTGGCGAGGCCTACAGCAATTTTTAGTAGTAATGAAAAATGATTTTTTTTTAACACCTGGGCGGATCAATATATTTTATAAAAATACTTTTTCTTTTTTATTCAGCGAATACCTTACTTTTGTTTCTCCAACAATCAGCAGCTTGACAGACCGTGTAATTTTAGGAATAGATCCAGGAACCGTAATTATGGGATATGGTTTGGTTCATGTAAAAGGAAGCCAGCTACAGCTCATCAACTGCGACATTATCCGCCTCGAAAAATACGATGATCACGCTACCCGCCTGAAAATAATTTTTGAACAGGTCACAAAAATCATTGAAACGCATACTCCTGATGAGCTGGCCATTGAAGCCCCTTTTTTTGGAAAAAACGTGCAATCGATGTTAAAGCTCGGAAGGGCACAGGGCGTGGCCATTGCCGCTGCTTTGTCGAGGAATGTTCCCATTTTCGAATACTCGCCTAAAAAAATAAAACAAAGTATAACAGGCAATGGAAATGCTTCGAAAGAGCAGGTGGCCGCCATGTTACAATCCTTACTGAATGTGAATGAGCTGCACAAATATTTAGATGCGTCGGATGCCTTAGGTGCAGCTGTTTGCCATTATTTTCAAAGCAAATCGCCGGGAGCTGGGAATGTAAAACAGTCTTACACCGGATGGAAAGCTTTTTTAACGGATAACCCGGGGAGAAAAGGATGATTACTCCAAATAATTTATAATTTTGTTTACCCGTTTTTTTGTTTATCCGTTCATCCCTTGCGGATAAGCTATAAACAAATGAACAATTAAACGTATAAACGATTAAACTTAAAGTAATATGGAATACAGAATTGAAAAGGATACCATGGGCGAGGTAAAAGTACCTGCCGATAAATACTGGGGTGCCCAAACAGAAAGAAGCCGCAACAATTTTAAAATAGGGCCCGAAGCATCGATGCCCAAAGAAATTATTTATGCCTTTGGCTACCTTAAAAAAGCGGCTGCACTGGCCAATCACGAATTAGGTGTGCTGACCAAAGAAAAATGCGATTTAATTGGTAAAGTATGCGATGAGGTCATTGCAGGTAAATTAGACGATCAGTTCCCTTTGGTAATATGGCAAACAGGTTCGGGTACACAAAGTAACATGAACGCCAACGAGGTTATTGCTTACCGTGCACATGTATTAAGCGGCGGGCAACTGGCCGACGAGAAAAAAGTATTGCACCCGAACGATGATGTAAACAAATCGCAA